>JAQGIK010000097.1 GCA_028291265.1 Caulobacter sp.
CCGTGGCCGGCCAGGCCGCGGCGGGCTCGGGCCTGGGGCCCAAGGGGCCGGGCTACGTGCTGGGCATCGTCAAGGCCTACACCACCCGGGTCGGCGAGGGGCCGTTCGCCTGCGAGCTCAACGACGCCGTCGGCCAGCACCTGGCCACGGTCGGGCGCGAGGTCGGCACCAACACCGGCCGGGGCCGGCGCTGCGGCTGGTTCGATAGCGTGCTGGTGCGCCAGAGCGTGGCCATCAACGGCATCAACGGCATCGCCCTGACCAAGCTCGACGTGCTCGACGGGCTGGAGACCCTGAAGGTCTGCGTCGGCTACCGGCTGCACGGCCAGGAGATCGACTACCTGCCGGCCGGCCTGCGCGACCAGGCGGCGGTACAGCCGATCTACGAGGAACTGCCCGGCTGGAGCGAAAGCACGGCCGGGGCGCGCAGCTTCAAGGACCTGCCGGCCAATGCGGTCAAGTACGTCGGCCGCATCCAGGAACTGATCGGCGCGCCCGTGGCCCTGCTGTCGACGAGCCCCGAGCGGGATGACACCATCCTGCTGCGGGACCCGTTCCAGGATTAACCGCGCGCGAAAAGCAGCTTGCCGATCGCGCCGCCGACCAGGCCGGCGATGGCGGAGCCGAGCGTGCCCATCCAGAGGATGTCGACGGTGACGTCCTTGAGCAGGTAGCTGACCAGGATGCCGAGGAAGGCGCAGACGCCGCCGGCGATCAGGCCGCCGAGGAGGCTGTCGCCCCAGGTCCCCTTGGCGGCGCGGGCGTAGAGCACCCCCGCGACCAGCGAGATCAGCATGCCGCCGACCGCGAACAGACCCGCGATGGCGGGGACGAAGTGGCCGGCGATCACCATCGCCAGCTGCAGCACCGTCCCGATCAGGATGGCGCGGACAAGCGCACTGCGGTTCATGGGTCAGTCCCCCTTTTTCATGGTGTCGACGGCCGCGGCCGTCTTTTCCTTCTGAGCCGTGGCGCCCCAGTTGGCGGAGCCGGTCTCGAAGCGCTTGCGGAGCTCGGCCAGGGTGTAGGCGTCGCCCCATTCGAAGTGTGTGTAGACGCTGTCGAAGTCAGCGCCCTGGCCGTAGCCGACGTTGGTCAGGGTGACCCTCGTCTGGCCCTCGCCCGCCGGGTCGAGTTCGAGGATGGTCGCCGTCTGGCCGAAGGCGTCGGTCGAGAAGAAGCCCTTCGGCGCCTGGATGTTGCGGATGGCCAGCATGCGGCCGGGCACATAGGCCTCGATGCGGTTGACGATGTTGGAGGCGTCGCCCCTGGCCTTGCCGGGCGAATAATTGGTCTCGACGGTTCCACCGATGCGGAAGTCGATAAAGGCAGTCGGCGAGGCCCAGGTCTTCCAGCCGGCCTCGGTGCTCAATGCCTCCCAGACCTTGTCGGGGCTGGCTGGAACCAGGATCGACAGCTGCAGCGCCCTTGCACCGCTGGCCTCCACGAAGCTCGTGTTCTCGACACCCTTGAAGTCGCTCCACCTGGGCGGCTCGGCGCTGACAACGGCCGTGCTCAGCAGGAGGGCGGCGGTCAGGCCGGCAAGCAGGGTCTTCATGTTCCGGTCTCCCGTTGTTGGCCATTACTTTCTAGGTCGGCGACGGCGGCGACGGCCAGCCGGTCGAAATAGTCGCGCAGCGAGGCGATGGAGGCGTCGAAGGCCTCCAGGGTGCGGTGGGTGCGCGACTGCATCACCCCGCCCTCCATGGTGGTCAGAACGAAGACGGCCAGGCGTTTGGTGTCGATCCTCGGCGGCAGGCGGTCCCTGGCCTGGTCGAGGCAGCCCTTCACGTGGCGGGCCCAGCCGTCGAAGTTGACCGACAGCATCTCGCGGACCGGCGGGTCGGGCTCGTGCAGTTCCAGGGCGATGGAGCCGATCGGGCAGCCGTACAGGCAGTCGGTGTCGGCCAGCATGCGGCGGTAGGCGGCCAGCAGGGCGAAGACCCGGTCGATGGGGTCCTCGACGCCTTCCCAGGCCGGGGCCAGCAGCATCGGGTAGATGCCGTCGCGGTACATCTCCAGGACGGCGAGCAGCACGTCCTGCTTGGTCGGGAAGAAGTGGTAGAGGCTGCCGCTGTTGGCCCCGGCCTCCTTGAGGATGTCGGCCACCGAGGTGGTGTTGAAACCCTTCTCGGAGAACAGCTTCATCGCCGCGAAGAGAATGCGCTCGCGCGTGGGTTCGGCGCCGCCGACCATGGCCTCAACCCCTTAGTTGAACAGTCAATCAAGAGATCAGCACGGAGAACGGCGGTTGGCAAGCGCGCATGCAAAGGCCCCCGCCGGTGAGGGCGGGGGCCTGGCGTTTCCTGAAGTGGGCGAAGGACTAGTTCTTCTTGTCCTTCTTGCCCTTGGTGTCGATCTGGGCGAGCAGTTCGGCCTTGGTCTGGGCGCTGACCACGGCGCCGCCGGTCTCGCTGAGCACCGACTGGGCGATGGTCACGCTCTTGCCGTCGACCTTGAGGGTGACCTGGCCGGCGGCGGAGCCCGTGCCGACCTTGTCGATGGTGCCGATGACGTTGCCTTGCGCATCCTTCACCGAGGCGCCGTTGACCAGGGTCGTGCCGCCGGTGGCGGGGCTGGCCGGGGTGGCGCGGGTTGCGGGCGAGACCCCCGGGTTGGCGGGCGTCGCGGGGATCGCAGGGGTGGTCGACGCGACGGGCGGGGTGACCCGCGGGGTCGCGGGGCCGGCCGGAGCCGAAGGATCGACGGCAGGCGGCGCGCTGGCCGGCGGGGCGACGGTATCACCCTGGGTCGGGGGCACCTCGGCCGGGTCGATCACCGGCGGTTGCTGGCCCTTGGGCACGGAGCCGGGCTTGACCCCTTCGCCGGGCGGCGGGGCCGAGGTCGGCGGGGTGGCGGCCGGCGGCGTCACGGCCGGGGTCTGGGCGAAGGCGGCGCTGGACAGCGCCAGGACGGCGGCCGTCGACAACAGCAGGGCGGGCAAGGTTTTCATGCGGGCGAACTCCATTGAGCGGCCCCCCATCAGGCTCAACAACCGGCCAGCCGCCGGATCGTTCCGGAAAAATTGCCCTTGGCCGCGCGCCCCGGCCACCTTCCCGGCTCCCTTCAATCTCTGTAGAGACGGTTTTGCGCATGAGACTCTACGCCCCCGACATGGACGAATTCCTTGGCTGGATGGACAGCCAGGCCATCCGCTATGTGGTGCTGCGCAACGCCCCGGCCTTCGTGCAGGGCTGGCCCGCGCGCGGCGGCAAGGACGACGTCGATCTCCTGATCGACGACGAGGCGCTCGACCGCATCGCCGCCCGGTACGGCTGCTACAAGAAGATGCAGGGGGTCAAATGCGACCTCTACGACCGCTCCGGATCGCCGACCGGGGCCTACCAGGGCCTGCCCTACTATCCGCCGAAGCTGGCCGACCGGCTGCTGGGCGAGCGCGAGCGGCACGAGGGCGGGTTCTGGGTCCCCAAACCCCTGCCCTACCTGCTCGGGCTGATCTTCCACATCGCCTATCACAAGGCCGAACGCTCGAAGATCGACCGGCTCGATCCGGCCGCCTCGGAGGGCAGCAAGTACGTTCCCGAGCTGCGGGACCTGATGGCCCGGACCGGCGAAGACTTCCCGCTGACCCTGACCGCCTTCCATGAGCGGCTCAAGGCAGAGGGGATGGCCGTGCCCTACCGCCAGTTGGCGGCCATCCTGGTCAACGACTTCCAGCGGCATGTGAAGAGCCGCTTCCTGGCCGAGGTCGGCAACGAGCCGGCCGGAGAGATGAACCTGTTCGTCATCCGCCGCATCGCTTCGGCCCGGGGCCAGGCGCAGATGCTGCTCGAGGCGCTGGGCCGGGACTACGAGATCCTGGTCGACAAGGAGATTCCCTGGCTGACCCGGCTGCAGACCAATTCGAAGATCCGCGGCGGCAAGTGGAAGCGCGGCGGGCCGCCGGTGCACGCGGTCGTCGTCTTCGACCGCCACCCCCTTCCGGCCACCGGCGACGAGGCGACGCCGCATCCTTTCGTGTTCAACGGGAGACAGTTCCTGAAGAAGGGTCTCCGCGACGAATTTTCGCAGATCACCGGTCTGCACACGAAGCATAATCCCCTGCATTCGACCGACAATGAGGCCGAGGCTTTGGGGCATCTGAACCTGTACTTCAGCCCCGACGAGCGTGAGTCCCTGTACCGGCGACTGGAAGCCATACGCGCGGAGATGACGTGAGAAAAATCAAGCGCTGGTGGCGGTCCCGCAAGGCGGAGGCGGCCCTGAAGGACCGGCGCGAAGCGGTGCAGGCGATGGTGGCGGGCGTCATCGGATCGCCCGTGCGGCTGAAGGAACGGGGCAACCTCGGCCACGACAGCAACTACGATGTTTTCGTTGGGACCAGGCAGGTGGCCGTGCTGCGCCTGGTCAATCCGTTCAAGCAGCGGCCGAACCCGCCGCCGGGGATGCCATTCCAGATCGAGGACGCCGCGCGGCGCCTCGACCACGAGTACGTCGCCCTGGCCCGGGCCGCCAGCATCGGCCTGGCGCCGGCCCCGCTCTGGCGGGCCGAGGACGCCATCCTCTGTTCCTACCTGCCCTATGAGACCCTGACCTCGGTGGCCCTGAAGGCGCCCGACCGGGTCTGGGAATGCCTGTCGCAGGCCAGCGCCGCGCTCGACCGGCTGCACCGCGAGGTCGGCATGGCCCATATGGACGCCTCGCTGAGCAATGTGCTGGCCGACGCGGGGCGCAAGGCCTTCGCCCTGGTCGATTTCGAGTACACGCCGGTCCCCGGCGTCGGGTTCGCCGAGCAGAAGATCTACGACCACCTGCGGCTGCTGCAGGCGACCGGCAAGTTCATCCCGGGCCCGCTGAAGGGCGAGCACGCGGCCTGGTTCGCGCAGTTCGGCGCCTACGTGGATGACGAGATGCGGGCCGCGCCGCTGGAGCGGATCCTGCCGGCGCTGAACCATGTGCTGGGCGTCGAGGCGTATCGCGAGGCGGCGCGGCGGATTTTGCCGCAGCTGGACTGAGTTCCGCCGCCGACCACCCCTCCGCCGTCGTTGACAACATTTCGATGATTAGCTAAACGTCGATTTATGAGCAGCGTGTTCAAGGCCCTTTCCGATCCGACCCGCCGGCGCGTGCTGCAGTTGCTGCGCGCCGGGCCGATGACGGCCGGCGACCTGGCCGACCATTTCGCGGTGTCGAAGCCGACCATGTCGGCCCATTTCGCCGTGCTGCGCGAAGCCGACCTCGTCCATGCCGAGAAAGCCGGCAAGCTGATCCTCTACCACCTGAAACTGTCGGTGCTGGAAGAAGCGCTGATGGGGTTCGCCAACACCTTCGGCCTCGGCGCCAACGCGCCGGCGGCCGACGATCCGGAGACCGCCCAATGACCAAATCCCTCAAGCCCGGCCTGATCATGGCCGCCGTCCAGATCGGCTCGGCCCTGGCCCTGGTCGGCGCCGCGCGTCTCGGCTGGATCAGCTATGACATGTCCCTGCGGATCACCATGGCCGTCATCGGCCTGGTGCTGGTCTATCAGGCCAACGCCATTCCCAAGGACGTCGCCGGCCGCTCGGCCAACTACCAGGCGGTCAAGCGGGTGGCCGGATGGGCGCTGGTGCTTGGCGGGCTCGGCTATGTCGCCGCCTGGCTGTTCGCGCCGCTGGAGATCGCCGCCTTCGTCTCGATGGCGGCGGTGATCGCGGCCGTCATCTACATCTACGGCTATCGCCGCTGGCGGCGCAGCCATTCTAACTAAGAGGGGGCCCGCTAGATCATCCCCACCGTGCGCAGCTTGGCCTTGGGGTGAACCTCGCTCTGGCTCATCACCACGGTCTGGCCCCGGAAGCGTTCGATGATCGAGCGGACATAGGGGCGGACCATCGGGCTGGTCAGCAGCACGGCGGCGTCGCCGGCCAGGGCCGCCCTCTCGAAGGCCTCGCGGACGTTCTTGATGAAGTCCTGCAGTTTCGACGGGGCCATGGCCAGCTGCTTTTCCTCGCCATTGCCGATCAGGCTGTCGGCGAAGGCCGCTTCCCAGTCGGGCGACAGGGTGACGATCGGCAGGGCCCCGTCCTCGCCGCGGTTTGACCAGCAGAGCTGGCGGCCGAGCCGCACGCGGACGGCTTCGGTCAGGGCGGTCAGGCTGGACGTATGCGGCGCGGCCTCGGCGATGCCCTCAAGGATGGTGCCCAGATCGCGGATCGAGACCCGTTCGCGCAGCAGCGCCTGCAGGACGCGCTGCAGGGTCGAGGCGGTGATGACGCTGGGGATCAGTTCGTCAGCCAGCTTCTTCTGCTCGGGACCCAGTTCCTTGAGCAGCTTCTGGACCTCGGCGTAGGACAGCAGGTCGGCCATGTTGTCCTTGAGGATCTCGGTCAGGTGGGTGGTCAGCACCGTGGCCGGATCGACCAGGGTATAGCCCCGGAACGTCGCCTCTTCCTTCAGCGCATCGTCGATCCAGGTGGCCGGCAGGCCGAAGGCCGGTTCGCGGACATGCTCGCCGGGGATGTCGACCTGGCCGCCGCGCGGATCCATGGCCATCAGGTTTCCGATGCGCACCTCGCCGGCCCCGGTGTCCATTTCCTTGATGCGGATGGCGTAGCCCTGGGTCGGCAGGCGCATGTTGTCGAGGATGCGGACGGACGGCATGACGAAGCCGTACTCGCCGGCCAGGGTCTTGCGCAGGGCGCGGATCTGGTCGGTCAGCTTGCGGCCGTCGAGGTCGTTGATCAGGGTCAGCAGGCCGTAGCCGAGCTCGATCTTGATGTCGTCGATGGCCAGGGAGGCGCCGATCGGCTCCTCTTCCTGTTCGCCGGCGACCGGCAGGCTGGAGATGTCGACCACCGGCGGCAGCTTGGCGTTCTGGGCCCGGCGCCAGGCCAGATAGCCGGTGGCGACGGCGACGGCGATGAAGGGGATCTTCGGCATCCCCGGCGCCAGGGCCAGGATGCCGGCGGCGGCCGAGACCATGCCCAGGCCGACCGGGTTCATCGCCAGCTGGGTGACCAGGGCCTTGTCGGCCGCGCCGTCGACGCCGGCCTTCGAGACCAGCAGGCCGGCGGCGATGGAGATGATCAGGGCCGGCACCTGGCTGACCAGGCCGTCGCCGATGGTCATGATGGTGTAGCTGTTGAAGGCGTCGCCGATCGGGATCTTGTGCTGGATCACCCCGATCAGGATGCCGCCGACGATGTTGATGGCGGTGATGACCAGGGCGGCCACGGCGTCGCCGCGCACGAACTTGCTGGCCCCGTCCATGGCCCCGAAGAAGGTCGATTCCTGTTCGAGTTCCTTGCGGCGCAGCTTGGCCTGGTCCTGGTCGATCAGGCCCGAGGACAGGTCGGCGTCGATGGCCATCTGCTTGCCGGGCATGGCGTCGAGGGTGAAGCGGGCGGCGACTTCGGCGATGCGGCCCGAACCCTTGGTGACGACGACGAAGTTCACCAGGATCAGGATGGCGAAGACGATCACCCCGATGATGAAGTTGCCGCTCATCATCATATGCCCGAAGGCCTGGATGACCTTGCCGGCCCCCTCGGTGCCCTCGTGGCCGTGGCTGAGGATCAGGCGGGTCGAGGCGAGATTGAGGCCCAGCCGGAACAGGGTGGTGACCAGGAGCACGGTCGGGAAGGCGGTGAACTCCAGCGGCCGCTTGATCAGCAGCGCCGTCATCAGGATCAGGATGCTGCTGGTCACCGACAGGGTCAGCAGGAAGTCGAGCAGGAAGGGCGGGATCGGCAGGATCAGCAGCACGATGACGCCGACGATGCCGATGGCCAGGCCCACGTCGCCACGCGCCACCCAGCCCCAGACCTGCCTGGGGGTCAGGGGGTTGGACGCGGAAATCGGGTGGGCGTCACTCATGATCAGGCGACCTTCCCGGCGGCCATCGCGCAGGCGCGCGAACGTTCAGTCGATAGGCTTACGGCCGCCTCGGGGCTCCCTTCTCCCCTTGTGGGAGAAGGTGGCGCGAAGCGCCGGATGAGGGGTCGAAGACTCTTCAAGCCGCGAAGAGGCGGTGAGGACAGGCGGTGGCGATGCCGGTGCGACCCCTCATTCGCCCCCTTCGGGGGCGCCTTCTCCCACAAGGGGAGAAGGGAACCTCTAGCGGCGGCTTCACGAGTTGAAACGACTAACCAACCACGGAGTTTGACCCAGGGACGGTTCGATGAAGTATTCTCGCCCCCATGAGAACATTTGTGTTCCCCGGCATTGTCGAAGCGGCTTCCGACGGAAGCTTCGGCCTGTTCTTTCCGGACCTGCCCGGCTGCGTCACGGCCGCCGATAGCCTCGACGACCTGGCGGCCGGCGCGCGAGAAGCCCTGCAGCTTCACCTTGAAGGCATGATCGAGGACGGTCTTGCCATCCCGGCGGCGTCGGCCATTGCGGACCTGCCGCATGACCCGGACATCAACGAAGCCGGCATCCTGCTCGTCGAGGCGCTGCCCGACGCGGCCGACGTCGTCAGTCTGACCCTGTCCGCCGCCCTGCTGTCGCGCATCGACGCGGCAGCCCAGGCGCGCGGAACCACCCGCGAGAAAATCCTCGCGGAAGGCGCCGAGGCGCTGCTCAAGGCGGGCTGACCTAGGCCGCATTGGACCCCAGACCGGCCTGCGGCGGCGGCACGGCGACGCCGGCGTCGCCGTATTCCTTCAGCTTGTTGCGCAGGGTGCGGATCGAGATGCCGAGGATGGTGGCGGCATGGGTCCGGTTGCCCGAGCAGTGACTGAGGGTGTCGAGGATCAGCTGTTGCTCGACCTCGGCCACCGTCTGGCCGACCAGGGTGCGGCTGACCGCCTCGGCGGCCATGGAGGCGCTGCGGGCGACGGCCATGTCGGGGGCCGGGCTGAGCGGCTGGCCGTCCGGCAGGCGGATGGCGAATTCCTCGATCTCCGGCCCGGTCGACAGCAGCACGGCGCGGTGCATGGCGTTTTCCAGCTCCCGCACGTTGCCCGGCCAGCGGTGGGCGGCCAGGCGCTTGCGGGCCTCGGCGGCCAGGGGCCGTTCGGGCATGCCGTTGGCCTTGGCGTACTTCTTGAGGAAGTGGTCGCAGAGGGCGGCGATGTCGCCGGGTCGGTCGCGCAGCGGCGGCAGCCGCAGGTTCACGACGTTGAGGCGGTAGAGCAGGTCTTCGCGGAAGGTGCCGTCCTTCACGGCCGCGGCCAGATCGCGGTTGGAGGTGGCGAGAATGCGGATGTTGACCTTGACCGGCTTGGAGCCGCCGACCCGGTCGATCTCGCGCTCCTGGATGGCGCGCAGCAGTTTCGCCTGCAGCCGGCCGTCCATCTCGCTGATTTCGTCGAGCAGCAGCGTGCCGCCGTCGGCCTCCTCGAACTTGCCGACCCGGCGGGCCACGGCGCCGGTGAAGGCGCCCTTCTCGTGGCCGAAAAGCTCGCTTTCCAGCAGGTTCTCGGGGATGGCGGCGCAGTTGACGCTGATGAAGGGCCGCGACGAGCGCTTGGACTTGGTGTGGACGTAACGGGCCATCACCTCCTTGCCGACGCCGCTCTCGCCAGTGATCAGGATGGAGGCGTCGGAGGGCGCGATCTGGTCGGCCAGCTTGATCACCGATTCCATGATCGGGTCGCGGGCCACCATCGGACGGTTGTCGTCGCTGACGGCGGCCAGCACGGCGGCGATCAGGTCGGCTTCCGGCGGCAGGGGGATGAACTCGATGGCCCCGGCCCGGATGGCGTCCCCGGCCCGTTGGGCATCGGCCGCTACACCGCAGGCGACGACCGGCACCCGGATGCGCTCGGCCTCGTTGGCGGCGATCAGTCCGGCGATGTCGAGTTCGTAGTCGACCATCAAGAGGTCCGCGCCCTGACCGGCGCGCAGGGCCTGGGTGGCCGCCGCGACGGTCTCGACGTGCGCCACCTTGGCCCCGGTGTTCATCGCCATCTTCACGGCGAGGGACAGCTGCCCGTTCAATTTTCCGACGACCAGAAGCCGCATAACCTACTCTCCTACGAACACCGTGGCCTAAGCCGCGTTGTCCCCGTCCTTGATGATTTCCGTCATGGTCACGCCCAGGCGGTCGTCGACGACGACGACCTCGCCGCGCGCCACCAGGCGGTTGTTGACGTAGATGTCGATCGCCTCGCCGACCTTGCGGTCCAGCTCCAGGACACTGCCCTGGCCCAGCTGCAGCAGCTGGGCGACGCTCATGTTGGCCCGGCCGAGCACGGCCGAGATGTTGACCGGCACGTCGAAGACCGGCGCCAGGTCGGTGGCGGTCTTCTCGTCGAAGTCCACGGGCATCTCGCTGGCCAGGGGCTGGTCCGGCGAGAATTCCTCGAGCGTCAGGTTGTCTTCAGCCATGGTCATGTTCCGATGGAATCAGGGGTTCGGCGTGCAGGCCTTCGGCGGCCAGAGCCTGGTCGAGGGCGACCTGGATGCGGTTGGCGGCGTCGACCGGATCGAAGCTGGCCCGGCCGTCGCCCCAGTCGAGGATGAAGGCGGCCAGGGTCATGCCGGGCTCGGCCCGCGCCTCGATGCGGCCCGAATGGCCAAGGCTGGAGGCCATGCCGTCGAGGGCCGCCTGGACCCGTTCCTGGGCCTCCGGCGCGACCTTGACCAGCAGGCGCGGGCTGGCCTCGACCTCGCGGGCCAGGGCCTCGAGCGCGGCGGTGACCGGGGCTTCGGGGAATTTGGCCAGGGCGCTGTCGGCGATCTTGCGGGCGGCGGCCAGGCTGAGCTTGGCGGTCTCCGAGCGGTGCGAGTGAGCAACCTCGGCCAGGGCGCCCAGTCCGGCGCGGGCGGCGTCGGCGATGCGGTCCATGGCCCGGGCCAGGTCCGTCTCGGCCTGGGCCAGGACCGAGCGCTCGCCTTCGGCGTAGGCGGCGGCGCGGACGGCCTCGACCTCTTCCGGCGTGAAGCTGCGCTTGGCGCGCGGCGGCTGGTAGGCGACCGCGCCGGCGTCGTCGAATTCGGTGTCGAAGGTGAAGGGGCGGGGTGTGCTGGTCATCAGTAGATCAGCTCGTCGTCGCCGCCGGCCCCGGCCAGCATGATCTCGCCCTTGGCGGCCAGGTCCTTGGCCACCTGGACCATGGCCATCTGGGCCTGGTCGACGTCCTTCAGGCGCACGGGGCCCATGCCCTCCATGTCCTCGCGCATGATCTTGGCGGCGCGCTCGGACATGTTGGAGAAGAACATCTCGCGCAGGGCGTCGGAGGCGCCCTTCAGGGCCAGGCCCAGCTGGTCCTTCTCGACGGCGCGGAGCAGGGTCTGCACCCCGCCCGGGTCGAGCTTGGAGAGGTCCTCGAAGACGAACATCAGCGCCCTGATCCGCTCGGCGCTCTCGCGGTTGCGTTCTTCCAGGGCGGCGATGAATCGGCCCTCGGTCTGGCGGTCGAAATTGTTGAAGATGTCGGCCATCAGTTCATGGCTGTCGCGCTTCGACGTGCGCGCCAGGTTGGACATGAACTCGACGCGCAGGGTCTGTTCGATCTTGTCGAGAATGTCGCGCTGCACCGGCTCCATGCGCAGCATGCGCTGGACGCATTCGAGGGCGAAGTCCTCGGGCAGGCAGGTCAGCACCCGGGCGGCATGGTCGCTCTTGATCTTCGACAGCACCACCGCGACGGTCTGCGGGTATTCGTTCTTCAGGTAGTTGGCGAGCACCGCCTCGTTCACGTTGCCCAGCTTGTCCCACATGGTGCGACCCGCCGGACCGCGGATCTCCTCCATCAGGTTGTCGACCTTCTCGGGGGCCATGAAGCTGGCCAGCAGGCGCTGGGTCTGCTCGAAGCTGCCCATGATGGCGCCCGAGCCGCTCATCCCCGAGACGAACTCGACCAGCAGCTCCTCGACGACCGTGGCCGAGACGGTGCCCAGGCTGGCCATGGCCTGGGAGATTTCCTTGATCTCCTCCTCGTCGAGGGCTTCCCAGATGTGGGTGTGCTCCTCGCCGAGGGCGAGCATGACGACAGCCGCCTTCTCCGGCCCGTTCAGGCGGCCGGTATCGACGATGGCCTTGGATTTGGCGTTACGGCTCATGCGGTCTCATGCAGCCAGCTGCGGAGGATCGAGACCGACTCTTCCGGGTGGTTGTCGACGAATTCGCTGACCCGCTTGACGCTGCTGGCCTTCACCTGGCCTTCGATGCGGGCGATGTCGATGCGCTGGTCCATGTCGCTTTGGGGCAGGGCCAGCATCTCGCCGGTAACCGGGTCGATCTGCATCTGGAGCTGCTGGGCCTGGCCGGGGGTCAGCGACGCCATGCCGCCGGCCGCGCCGGCCAGCATCGGCATCGGGCCGCCGACGCCGGGCTGGTTCAGGCTCTTGAGCAGCGGCCGCAGGCCGAAGAACAGCAGCAGCATGACGACGATGGCCCCGGCCGCCAGTTCGGCGATGCGCAGGAGGTCGTTCTTGGTGAAGTCGAACATGCCGCCCTTGCCGTCGCTGGCCAGGGCCTCGTCATGGGCGAAGCGGACGTTGATCACCTTGACGGTGTCGCCGCGCCCGGCGTTGAAGCCGACGGCGGCCTTCACCAGTTCGTCGAGCTTGGCCATCTCGTCGGGCGAGCGGGCGGTATAGGGACCGGGCTTGCCATTGGCCCCGGCCCCCGTGGCCCCGTCGACGGCGACGGCGACGCTGAGCTTCTGGACGGTGCCGGGAGCGACGACCTCGGTGCGGGTGGTCTCGGAGATCTCGTAGTTGGTGACCGTCGAATTGCCCTTGGTCGTGTTCTTGTTGACCGGCAGGAAGGACGGGTTGGCGGCATCGCCCGGGATATTGCCCGAGGCCGAAACGGCGTCGTTGTTCGACGAGGAGCCCTCTTCGCTGGCCTGTTCGTTGGTCTGTTCGGAGCGGATGACCTGACCGTCGGGGTCGAAGGTCTTCTTCTGTTCGGTGACCTGGGCCATGTCGATCTCGGCCGAGACCTCGACCCGGGCCTTGCCGGCCCCGACCACGCCCTCGACCTGCTGGCGGATGCGTTCGGCCAGGTCGCGCTCGATCTGGGCCTTGCGGTCGTCGGCGATGGCGCCCAGCGCCCCGCCGTGGCCCAAGGCGGCCAGGGTCTTGCCGTCCTTCATGTCGGTGACGCCGACGTTATCGGGCTTCAAGCCCTCGACGGCGCCGGCAACGAAATTCTGGATCGCCTGTACTTGATCCTGGCCCGGCTTGCGGCCGGCCACCATGATCGAAACCGAGGCGGTCGGGTTGCCGGCCTCGTCCTCGAACAGCTGGCGCTTGGGGATGTTGAGCAGCACGCGGACGTCGGTGACGCCGTGCCAGCCCTTGATGGTCCGCTGCAGCTCGCCCTCGAGGGCGCGCTTGTTGTTGATCTGCTGGACGAAGTCGGTCTGGCCCAGCGCCGACGTCTGGTCGAAGATTTCGTAACCGACCGATCCGCTGGTCACCAGGCCCTTGCCGGCCACCAGCAGGCGGGTCGAGGCGACCTTGTCGCGGTCGACCATGATGGTCGAGCCATCGCCCTTGGCTTCGTACTTGATGCCGGCCTGGTCGAGCGCCGCGGTGACTTCCGAGGCCTCTTTCAGGTCGAGATTGGAATAGAGCAGCGCCTTGGGCTGGGTCATGAAGCCGCTGGTCAGGGCGATGATCGCCGCCAGCAGGCCGACCCCGATGCCGGCCATGACCAGCAGCCGGACGAGCCCCGCACCTCTTAACGCGCCTAGAAACCTGTCCACCTGGGTTCCCGTCCCCGAAACGAAACCAACGCCCGCTTCTGCCGGGTTTGCTAGGCAGGATTTACCGGGTGGTTGGTAAACGGGGCTTTAAGAGGCTTGGTAAGGAACCGCGGCATTTAGCGCCTCTCTAGTTCCTCCTCCGACCCGCAGGGGCGGGGTAGGGGGACCGCCGCCGAAGGCGGTGGTGGAGGGGGCAGCGCCGGCTTGTCAGGATCAGGAGCGTTCTGGCGCGGTTGTGACAGCTGCGTTCAGGGTGTGCTGGCGCCGCCGGTGCTGCCCCCTCCACCACCCGCTGCGCGGGCGGTCCCCCTCCCCCGTCGCGCCTGCGGCGCGCCGAAGGAGGAACTCAAAACAGCAACGGCCGCGCCCCCGTTCGGGGAGCGCGGCCGCCTTACTCGCCAAGCCTTAAGGGGGGGCGGAGCGGCTCAGCGATACTGTTGCAGGCGGGTGGTGCGCAGGCCCGCCAGGCCGTGCCGGTCGATCGACTGCTGCCAGTTGAGGAATTCCTCGTTGGTCAGCCGATACCGGTCACAGGCGTCGTCGAGGGTGAGAAGCCCACCACGGACCGCCGCCACGACCTCCGCCTTGCGGCGGATCACCCACCGCTCGGTATTGGCCGGCGGCAGGTCGGACAGCGTCAGGGGCGCGCCGGTCGGACCGATCACGTACTTCTCACCCTTGCTGTTGACCCGCTGCTGCTGCTGCTGAAGCATGGTTCTACGCCTCTCTTGGACATCACTGTTGAGGGAGACCATAGCGATCACGCGATAACGCCCCGTGAATCGGTCTAGTAAAAATGCAAGTAACCACGGTTTGTCCCCGTCCTAACGCTCTGTTTCATCTTGAGACACCGGCGTTAGCCGCCGTTAATCTCTTGGTTAATTATCTCTTGATGCTCAGAAGCTCTTCCAGCATCTGATCGGCCGTCGAGATGATCTTCGAGGAGGCCGAATAGGCCCGCTGGGTGATGATCAGGCCGGTGAATTCGCTCGAGAGATCGACGGTCGAGGCCTCGAGGGTGGATGGCGCGATGGCCCCCGCCCCGCCCGTGCCGGCCGACTTCAGGCTGTAGGTGCCGCTGTCCTGCGTCACCCGGTAGGCGTTGCCGTTGGTGCCCCTCAGGCCGTCCGGATTGGCGAAGGTGGCGATGGCGACCTGGGCGATCTGGCGGCTGATGCCGTTGTCGAAGATGGCGGTGACGAAGCCGTCCTCGTCGATCTCGACATTGGTCAGGTTGCCGAAGGCGGTGCCGTTGGTGTTGACGCCCTGGACGATCGACTGGCTGTCGTACTGGGTCAGGCCGCCCGCGCCGCCGGCCAAGTCGATGCGGATTTCCTGTTCGTCGATGCCCAGGCCCGTCGCCCAGTTGGCCTCGCCGGCCGCCGGAGCGCCACTGGCCGAGGCCCCGAAGCGGAGGACCGGATCGTCGGCGTCGATCAGGGTGGTCGCGTCTGTGTCCATGCGGCCGTCGGGCGTGAAGGCGATGATGCCGGTCTTCAGCTGGCCGTTGGTCAGGCCCGCGCCGGTGATGACATCGCTGGCCGGCACGGCCCGGATCTCGGCGTACCACTGGTTGGGCACGTTGCTCTTCAGGAAGTCGATCTGCAGGGTGCGCTTGCCGCCCTTGGAATCGGAGGCCGGAACCTGGATCGAGAAGTCCGGCTTCACCCCGGTGCCGAGGTCGGCGTCGTACATGGCCATCGATTTGGTCGAGGCGTTGTAGGTCGCCAGTTCGGCCGAAACCGCCTGGCTGGACTTCAGGTTGGCGCTGACCGCGACGCGGGTCGTCGGCTCAGCGGCGCCGCCGACGTTGGAGACGTTGATCGAGGCCAGGCGCGACAGGTCCGAGGGGTCGGTGGTGATGACGCCCTGGTCGTCGACCAGCCAGCCCTGCAGGTAGAGGCCGGACTCGTTCTTCAGGTAGCCGAGGTTGTCGAGCTGGAAGCTGCCGGCGCGGGTGAAGGCGCGGGCGTCGCTCGACTGCAGGTCCTCGGGCTTTTCGGTGACCACGAAGAAGCCCGCGCCGCTGATCGCCAGGTCCGTGGAGTTGGACGTCGCCTGCGGCAGGCCCTGCTGGGTCACGTACTGGCGGGTGTGGGCGGTGACGCCGCCGGCCGCGTAGGCGGCGCTGCGGTTGTTGCCCGAGACCAGGGTCCCGAAATTGGCCTGGCTACGCTTGTAGCCGACCGTGTTGACGTTGGAGATGTTGTCGGAAATCGCGGCGAGGGCCGACGAGTTCGCGACCAGACCAGACACCCCGGCGAGCATGGCGCTGTTGATGCTCATTGGTTTCTTATCCTTGCCTAAGCGGTATGGGTTTCACGTCAGCGCCTTCATGCGTTTGCGGATTTCCGCGCCGGAGCCATTCGGGCTCCGTTTTGTTCGGGTCGTCGTCAGATCGTGTTGGCCACGGCCGTGACGGCGCTGATCGGCACGCGAGTCTTGCCGATGGTGACGATGTTGGTGCCGTCGACGGACTGCACGGCGGTGGCGAGGCCGGTCAGGGTCTGGATGGCGGAGAACTTGGTTCCGGACGAATCGGTCGGCGTGATCCGCAGGCCGTAGTCGCCGTCGGCGAGCTGGGTCCCGAGGTTGTTCTTGCCGTCCCACTCGAAGGTCTGGTTGCCGGCCCCGGTCGCGGTCAGCACCTTGCTGGCGACCACGGCGCCCTTGGAGTCGAGGACGTCGAGTTGAACGCTCGAGGCGCCGCGCGGCAGGTTGTAGCTCCAGGTGGCCTTGCCGTCCTCCAGCGTGGCGGCGCCGGTGGTGGCGGTCACCGTCTTGCCGATCAGGTTGACCGAGCCGGCCAGGCCGCCGTCGCTCATGCCGACCAGGGCGGCCAGCAGGTCGTTGGTCAAGAGCTGCTGCTCGACGCCGGTCATCTGGACGATCTGTTGCGTGAACTGGCTCGAGTCCATCGGCGACAGCGGGTCCTGGTTCTTCAGCTGGGTGGTCAGCAGGCTGAGGAAGGTCTCGGTGCTGTCGGCCAGCCGCGTGCGGCTGTCGCTGATCTTGTCGAGAACGTTCGTACCGGAGGAGACGGCGTCGACCATGGGGGCGTCCTAGATCAGAAGGTCCAGGCCCTGGCGGGCCTGATAACGGGTGGGGGCGGCGGCCAGCTCGTCGTCGAGGGCCCCGAGGGCCCGGGCGAAGGCTTTGCCGGCCTGGTCGCTGCGGTCGGCCTGGCCGTCGGCGGTCTGTTGCTGGCGGCGCTCGCCGCTGAAATCGAAGCTCAGGGCCCCTTCGGCCAGGCTGAAGCCGGCCTGTTCCAGCGCGTTACGCAGTTCCTGGGCCCGGCCGCGCAGTTCGTTGAGGCCGACGGCGCTGTCAAAACCCATCTGGGCGGTCAGCTTGCCGTCCTGGCCGATCTCGACGCTGACATCGACCTTGCCGAGGCCATGCGGGTCGAGCTGCAGGTCGAATTTCGTCGACTGGCCGTTCAGCTTGTCGAGGATGCCGGCGGCGAACTTCGCCACCGTCTCGGGCGCCCCGCGCACCTGGGCCGCCAGCGCAGCGGCCCCGGCGGCGACGGTTTCCAGCTTGGCGGCCAAGGTCTGAAGGCTGGTGTCGTTGCTGTGAGCCGGCGCCTCGGAGGTCTCGGCCTCGCGGGCGGCGACCGGGGCCGGGGCGAGATCGTCGGCGACGGTCTCGGCGGTCTCTTCGGCGGCGGCGATCACGACCGGGGCAGCCTTGGCGTCAACCGCCTCGGCCTTGGCGACCTTGCCGTCACTGGCGGAAGCGGCCTTGCGCGGCGCGACGGCCGCCCTGGCCTCGACCGGCGGGGCGATGACGGCCGGGGCGGGATTCGTTTCGGCGACGGTCTGGGCCCCGTCATCCGCGGTCGGTTGAACGGTGGCCAACGCCTGAGCCGCAACCGCGGCCGCGGCGACGGGCTCGGCCGGGACAGAGGCGATCACTGGCGGAGCGGCCGAGGCCGGGGTGGTCGGCAGCAGGCTCTGCAGGGTCTGGGCGGCGGTCTGGCCCTTCACGGGCTTGATGCGCTCAAGGATGGCCGGATCGACGGCTTCCGGCGCCTGGCGATGCAGCAGGGCGGCCAGCGGGTCGGCCGGCGTGGTTTCGACTTCGGCCTGCGTGAAGACGTCGGTCGCCGAGGGTTGGGTCGCCGATTGCCGGGGCGCTGCGGGCTCGGTCGCGGACTGTTCGGTCGCAGCGGCTTGCGGCAGCACCTGAGCGATGTCGACCAGCGGCCCCTTGGCTTGCGGCGCGGCGCAGGTCACCGGCGCGGCGGCCTCCTCGGCCTTGGGGGCCGTCTGGCTCATCGCCTGGGTCAGCCAGGCCGCGGCGCCGCTCTGGCCAAGCAGGGCCGCGAGGTCGCCGGTGTCGGCCGGGGTGTCGCTGGTGGTCTTGGGGGTGGTTTCGGGAGCCGTCTCGCCGTTCGCCGTCGCCTGCCCGTCCGCCCCACCCTGCAGCGGCTGGGTCAACACCGCCAGCAACGCCTCGAAACCACCCACGGCGCCCCCCACGGAATCACCCATGGCCAGCCTGGCGGCCGGCTGGACGAAGGAGGCGACGATGGCGGCGGGCGCGGTCATGACGCGGCGGGGAACCTTGCGAGGAAATTTGGCGGCGCCTGCTGCGCCCGGCTCATTCGGTCCTCCCCAAGCAACCGCCGGGCCAAGTAGGGAACATGTTGTTTTTGTTACGCTTCTTGCGATTTCCCAGGCCGCGCCGTTAACACCTGTGGCGAATCTTGCCGGGCTGGCCCGGTCGAAAAGGACCGGGTGCGGAGCGCCGGAGGAAGTTGGCGCCGTCCTTGCGCAACCCTTTTCGAGCAGTCCCGGCGCTTCAGAAAGAAGCCCAATAAAATCAAAGCCTTGGTTTAGACCCTATACGCGCGGGCACGGCCCCGCCCGGCAGAAACCGCCGGTTCGCGTCAGGTCTTGCCGGGCAGGAGTTGCGAAGGGCCATGTCCCTCAACAGCATCATGTCCTCGGCCACCACCGGCCTGATGGCGGCCCAGACGGGGCTTCGGGCCGTCTCGGACAACATCGCCAACGTCAACACGGCCGGCTACGTCCGCAAGCTGGTCAACCAGCAGCCGCTGATCAGCGCCGGCCTCGGGGTCGGGGTCGATGTCGCCAAGGTGGTGCTGGCCAGCGACAAGTTCCTGCAGAGCGCCGCGCTGAAGGCCACCGCCAGCGCCGGCTCCTCCGGCGTCATCGCCGACCTGCTGGACCGCACCCAGGCCGAGTTCGGCGATCCCTCGACCGGTTCGAGCTTCTTCACCCGGCTGGACAACATCTACGCCGCCTTCTCCTCGGCCGTCGACGATCCCAACTCGACGGTCCGCCGCGGCACGGCGGTCAACCAGATCAGCGACTTCCTCACCGAGTCGGGCCGCATCTCGACCCAGATCAAGAGCCTGCAGGACGAGGTCGACAGCCGCATCCAGGCCAAGGTCGAGCGCGTCAACCAGCTGCTGCAGGAGATCGACGGCCTCAACGCCGACATCACCCGCAGCACGGTGATGAACGGCGACGCCACCGGCTCCGAGAACCTGCAGATCCAGCGCATCAACGAGCTGAGCTCGTTGATCGACGTCAACATCCAGGGCCGCCCCCAGGGCGGCGTCGTCGTCCGCGCCTCCGACGGCCTGCCGCTGGCCGGCCAGGGCGGGGCGGCCAGCCTTACCTTCGTGCGCACCACCGGCGCGGCCGGCGAGATCACCGTCACCCTGGCCGGCGCCTCCGGCCCGACCTCCATGCGCGCCCGCCTCAACGGCGGCGAGATCGCCGGCCTGCTGCAGCTGCGCGACAGCGACCTGCCGGCGATCAGCGACGAACTGGGCGAGTTCGTCTCGCGCGCGGTGGATGAACTGAACCGCGCCCATAACGCCGCCGCCAGCGTGCCGCCGCCCGGCGTCATGACCGGCCGCAACACGGGCCTCGACCTGCCGACCGCGCTGGGCGGCTTCACCGGCAAGACCTCGCTGGCCGTGGTCTCGACGACAGGGACCCTGCAGCGGCAGATCGATATCGACTTCACCGCCGGCACCATGAGCGTCGACGGCGGCGCCGCCAGCGCCTTCACCCCGGCCAACTTCCTGACCAACCTGAACAGCGCCATGGGGGCCTTCGGCTCGGCCAGCTTCAGCAACGGGGCCTTGAGCCTGTCGGCGACCGGGACAAACGGTCTGGCCTTCGCCGAGGACGCGACCACCGCCTCGGCCAAGACCGGCAAGACCTTCTCCCACTTCTTCGGGCTCAACGACCTAATCTCCAGCACCGGCTTTTCCAACTACGAGACCGGCCTGCGCCCCACCGACCCGCACGGCTTCACGGCCGGCGACCAGATCACCCTGCGCATCGCCGCCGCCGACGGGGCCCGCATTCGCGACATCAATGTCGCGGCGCCGGCCGGCGGCACGATGACCGACCTGCTCGCCTCGCTGAACGACGTGACGACGGGGGCCGGCCTCTACGGCCAGTTCGGTCTCGACGCCAACGGCCAGATGAGCTTCGCGCCCGGCGCGGCCGGCTACGGCATGACCGTGGTCAGCGACAACACCGAGCGCGGGCCGGGCGGGCCCTCGATCACCGAGCTGTTCGGCATCGGCGAGGCCCAGCGCGGCGGCCGGGCCGAGCGCTACACGGTGCGCAGCGACATCGCCGCCAACTCCGCCAAGCTGGGCCTGGCCACCCTCGACCTCGCGCAGGCCGCGACCGGCCATCCGGTGCTGTCGGCCGGCGACGGGCGCGGGGCGCTGAAGCTGGCCCAGTCGGGCGGCGTCAACACCCGTTTCGACGCGGTCGGCACCCTGAGCGGCGTCTCGATGAGCGTCACCCGCTACGGCGCCGAGCTGGCCGGCTCGATCGGTCGGCGGGCCGACGCGGCGGCCTCGAGACAAGAGAGCGCGCAGGCCGTCGCCGAAGAGGCGTCGGCGCGGCGGGCCTCGGTCGAAGGGGTCAACCTCGATGAGGAGCTGATCGCCATGACCACCTACCAGCAGGCCTTCAACGCCTCGGCCCGGATCGTCCAGGCCAGCAAGGACCTCTATGACATCCTCCTCGGCATGGTGAACTGATCATGAGCCGCGTCTCCACGAGCCACAGCTATTCCGTCGTCCTGCGTGACCTGATGCGGGCCACCAACAGCCAGGAGCAGGCCCAGGGCCAGGTCTCCAGCGGCCGGGTCGGCGACAGCCTGCGCGCCTTCGCCCCGCAGGTCGAACAGCTGATCGCCGCCAACTCGGTCAAGGCCCGGGTCGAGGGCTATCTCGAACAGGGCAAGCTGATCACCTCGCGGCTCGAAGCCCAGGACCTGGCGCTGCGCGAGACGGCCGACTCCGCCGACGCCGCCCGGGGCACCCTGGCCGAGGCGCTGGCCAGCGACCGCGGCGACGCCATCATGGGCGAGTTGCAGGGCCATTTCCTGACCGCCGCCGAGTCGCTGAACACCCAGCAGGGCGGCCGCTACCTGTTCGCCGGCGCGCAGGTGAACACCCGGCCGGTCGAGGCCAGCCGCCTCTCCGACCTGACCGCCGCCCCGGCTGTCGCCGACCTATTCAAGAACGATGCGCTGAAACCGGTCAGCCGGCTGGACGACAGCATCACCATCCAGAGCGGCTTCCTGGCCGGCGACGAGGGCACGGACCTGTTCGAGGCCTTCAAGGAGGTGCAGGCCTATGTCGAGGCCAACGGCGACTTCACCTCGCCGCTGAGCACGGCCCAGAAGACCTTCCTCGAGGGCATGCTTCCCAAATTCGACGCCGCCAACAAGGCGCTGACCGACAGCGCCTCGCTGAACGGCGCCAACCAGGTGCGGGTCGAGAACAGCCTGGCCCAGCACGACGACCGCGCCACCCTGCTGAAGGGCGAGATCGCCGACATCGCCGAGGTCGACATGGCCGAGGCCATCAGCCGCCTGGAACAGGCCCAGACGGCCCTCCAGG
Source organism: Caulobacter sp. (assembly GCA_028291265.1). Lineage (GTDB taxonomy): Bacteria > Pseudomonadota > Alphaproteobacteria > Caulobacterales > Caulobacteraceae > Caulobacter. The sequence goes on from JAQGIK010000097.1 coordinate 21,520, forward strand.
CCTCGGCCCAGGTGTTCGCCACCCTGAGGGGCAGCTCACTCCTGGACCTGCTGAGGACCTAGCTCTACGGGGCGGCGCCGAAGAGGTACCAGCCACCGTTCACATCGTCCTGGTCGGTGGCGATGTTGGTGTTGGCCGTCTGGTCGCCGTTGATGCGCAGCTGGTAGTCGACACGGTTGTCGCCGTTGATGTCGAGCTGGAACAGCGTCGTCAGGGTGCTGGCCGAGTAAATCAGCTTGGCCTGGCCGGCCGTGCCGTTGAACACCGACTGGAAATGCAGCTCGGAGGTCGCAAGGCCGATGACCTCGCCTGATTCCAGGTCGAGGATGCTGTCGGTCTCGATGGCCACGCCGGACGCGCCTGGCGTGAACTGTCCGCCGGCCACGAAGTAGTCGCGACCCGAGCCGCCGGTGAGCTTGTCGTTGCCCACGTCGCCGAACAGCAGGTCATCGCCGTCGCCACCCAGCAGGGTATCGAGGCCGGCCCCGCCATAGAGGTCGTCCGATCCGCCATTGCCGACCAGTCGGTCGTTGCCGTCCGCGCCGTCCAGGCTGTTGCTATCGTCAGTTCCGGTCAGCGTGTTGTTGAGGGCGTTGCCCTGGCCGTCCTGGTTGCCGGCGCCGGTCAGGATCAGGTTCTCCAGGTTGTCGCCCAGCAGGTAGCCGTCCAGCGTCGTGCGGACGGTGTCGATGCCGGCGTCGGCGGCTTCGGTGACGCTGTCGGAGAAGCTGTCGACGTAATAGGTGTCGACGCCCAGCCCGCCGGCCATGGTGTCGTCGCCGGCCCCGCCATCCATGATGTCGTTGCCGTCGCCGCCGTTCAGGGTGTCGTTGCCGAGCCCCGACTGCAGGAAGTCATTGCCGCCCAGGCCGTTGAAGGTGTCGGCCCCGTCGGACCCGAAGATCTTGTTGGCGGTGCTGCTGCCGGTGACCGTGGCCCCCGTGACGGTGGTGACCTGAATGGTCTCGATCTCGGCGTCGGCGCTCAGCACGAAGCTGGCGGCGCTGAGGTAGAGTTTGTCGGCCGCGCCTTCGCCGGCGAGTTCGGTGACCGTGTCGGCGGCGCTGTCGACATAGTAGGTGTCGTTGCCGGCGCCGCCGGCCATGTCGTCGGCGCCCGTGCCGCCGTCGAGCAGGTCGTTGCCCAGGCCACCGACCAGGTCGTCGGCCGCGGCCCCGCCGTAGAGCTTGTCGTTGTCGTTTCCGCCGTCGAGCGTGTCATTGCCCGCATTGCCGTTGAGGGTGTCGGCCCCGGCCGCGCCGGCCAGCACGTTGTTGAAGTTGTTGCCGTTGAGGGTGTTGGCCTGGTCGTTGCCCGTGCCGTCCTGGTTGAAGGCGCCGGTCAGGGTCAGGGTCTCGAGGTAGGCGCTCAGGGTGTAGCTGACCGCCGTCGATTTGACCGTGTCCGTGCCACCCGTCGAGGTCTCGACGATGATGTCGCCGGCGTCGTCTACCGTGTAGGTGTCGAAGCCGTTGCCTCCTTCCAGGGTGTCGGCGCCGGTCCCGCCGTCGAGGATGTCGTTGCCTTCGCCGCCCAACAGGTGGTCGATGCCGCCGCCGCCGGAGATGTTGTCGACGCCGCCGAGGCCGCTGAGGGTGTTGGCCCCGTTGTTGCCGATCAGCCTGTTGTTGCTGGCGTTGCCCACCCCGTTGATGTCGCCCGAGCCGTCGAGCGTCAGGTTCTCGAAGTTGGTCAGCAGGGTGTGGGAGATGCTGCTGATCACCGTATCGGTGCCCTGACCGGCAAATTCGACCACCTGATCGCCGTCGTCGTCGACATAGTAGGTGTCGTTGTTGGCTCCGCCGGCCATGTAGTCCGCGCCCAGCCCGCCGTTGAGGATGTTGAGCGTCGAGCTGCCGGTCAGGAAGTCACTGTAGATCGAACCGATGACGTTCTCGATCGAGATCAGGGTGTCGCCGGCCGCCCAGCCGCCCGAGGCGGTGTTGGTCGTCAGGTTGACGGTCACGGCGGCGTTGGAGCCGGTGTAGTCGACGGTGTCGAAGCCGCCGCCGCCGTTCAGGACGTCGCTGCCGAGGCTGCCCTCGATGGTGTCGTCGCCGCCGAGCGCCAGGACGGTGTCGTCGCCGGTCAGGCTGCCGCGGACAGCCCCGAACTTGGCCAGGTAGCTGGCGGCGGTGAAGACGTCGTTGCCTTCGGTGGCGATGGCCGCCGAGCGCACGAAGACCAGGCTGACGATGCCCGGGTCGTGGTCCGACAGCTGGGTGGCGAACTCGGAGTTGATGTGGACGACGTCGTAGATGGCGCCCTGCACCAGGTTGAGGGTGCCGATGATCTGGTCCAGCGCCTGGGCGTTGCCGTCGAAGCTGTAGCTGTAGCGCTCCTCGGCCGGCAGCAGTTCGATCAGGGCTTTGAGGATCTGGGTCCCCGGCACGAAGGTGCTGGGGGTGTTGCCCGAGCCGGCGTTGGCCCGGGTGATGATGCCCTGGATCAGGCCGACGACGGGGAAGATCTGGAAGTCGTTGAAATCGCCCAGGGCGATGATCTTGTCGTTCATCGCATCGCCGTCGGCGAGGATGGCGTCGATGAAGGCCTTGACCGCGATGGCCTGGCCCTCGCGCTTGACCGAGTCCGAGTTCAGCGGCTCGGCGTAGTACTCGCTATCGAGGTTGGCCCCGATCATCACCGCCGACCCGCCCTTGGACGAGAAGTGGTTGTTGATGACGTAGAAGCTGCCGCCTTGCGTCTCGGTGTAGCCGGCCGGCACCCATTCGATCGGCACCGAGGAGCGGGTCGCCGCGAAGTCGGGATCGGCGTCGGCGCCGATGCGGTTGGCGGTCGGATACTTGAAGATGTGCGACCCGGCCGAGGTCTCGACCAGGCCGTTGCCGGCCGTCGGGCTGACCGCGCCGGGCTGGTAGAGGAAGGCCACCTGGATGTTGCCGCCCGGGGCGCCGCCTTCCTGGTCGTCGACCGGGTCTGACAGGATGGCGTAATACTGCACCCCGGTGCGGGTGAAGATGGTGCTCATCAGTTGGCTGATCGTCAGGGTGGCGTCGGAGCCGCCTGTCGACGAGGTGCCGTTGAAGTCCTGCAGTTCCTGCAGGCCGATGATGTCGGGGCTGTTCAGGTTGTTGCCGATGGCGTCGGCCAGGTTGTCCAGCGTCGTCTGGGTGGTCACCCCGTCGCCGCCGTTGAAGCCCAGCGGGGCCAGGTTGCGGACGTTGAAGGTCGAGATGGTCAGCCGGTCCAGGTTGTCCTGGATGGTCGTGGTTTCCTTGACCAGCGTGCTGGCGTTGAAGGTCACCGCCTGGGTGACGTTGACGTCGTAGAAGCCCTGGCCGTAGCTGACGATGCCGGTGACGTCGCCGTTGCCGGTCACCGTCTGGCCGACGCTGGTGATGGCCCCGATCGAGCCGCCCAGCGCCTCGTCGTCGAGCTGGATGCGCTCGGGGTTGAAGTCGAACGACTTGTCGGCCGGATTGACCGTGCCGGGGGTGTTGTCGCTGATCGTCAGGCCGCCGCGGCTGTTGAGGCTGTTGTTGGCCCCGACGTCCGGGGTGACCATGATCTCGCCGAACGAGGACTTGAACGGGCTGGTGGTGTGGACGTCCTGCAGGGTGACCCGCATGCCTTCCAGGCTTTCCCAGAAGTCGACGCCGTCGTTGACCGGGTCGAAGCCGTCGGTCGTCGAACCCAGGGTATGGAGCGGCGGGCTGTAGTCGGCGCCGTTGGCCGTGTCGCCGATGATGATGGCCGTCGGCAGCGGCTGGCTGACCCCGAGCACGACCGTGCTGGTGACCGTGACCAGTTCGGTCAGGGCCAGGTTGGCGGCGCCGCCCGGCAGGAATTCGCTGACCGTGGCCGAGACGCGGATCAGGTTGCCGACCACGATCTCCGGCCCGACCGGCGTGTTGGTGAACACATAGATGCCGTCGGAGGTGTTGCGATTGCCGTCGCCGGTCGCGTCCTGGATCCAGTAGCCGTTGCCGTCCTTGTCGATGGCGGTGACGACGCCGATGGTGGTGACCTGCTGGCCATTGAGGGCGGAGGTGTGGCCGGCTCCCTGGATCGAATAGATACGGGTGACGTCGTCGTTGATGATCGTACCGGTCGCCGCGCCGTCGGAGATGGCGGTCGTGCCGACGGTGTTCTGGATGTTGCTGATCTCGACGTTGATCGTCTCGTCGGGCTCGATGGTGACGTCGCCGTTGATGGTGACGGTGACCGTCTGGGTCAGCGAACCGCCGTTGGTGAAGGTCACCGTGCCGCCGCTGACCGCCGCGTAGTCGTCGCCGGCCGTGGCCGAGCCGCCGACCACGGTGTTGAAGTCGAGGGTGAAGGCGGTGTTCTCGTCGGTGCGGGTGACCGTGAAGGTCATCACTGAGGTGCCGGCGTCGCCTTCGACGACACTGACATCGCCGATCGAGACGGTCGGCGGGAAGTCGTCGTTGGTGATCGTGCCGAGACCTTGGCCATCGGTCACGCTGGCGACGCCGGTGGTGTTCACGACGTTGTTGAGATTGAGGAAGAAGCTCTCGGCGTTCTCGATGGTCAGGTCGCCGTGAACGGTGACGCTGACGGTCTGGGTCAGGGCGCCGCCCTGGGCGAAGGTCAGGGTGCCGGTCGCGGAGTCGTAGTCGCTGTCGCCCGTCGTCGCGGTGTTGTCCGCCGTGGCGTAGTCGATCGTGAACGCGCCTTCGTTGCTCGTCCGGGTGACCGTGAAGGTCAGCAGCTGCGTGCCGTTGTCGCCCTCGGTGAGGCTGACGTCGTTGACGCTGACATTGGAGGCGCCGGTGTCGGCGACATTGACCGCGACGTTGTCGATGCCGATTTCGTCGCGCGCGCCGGCCCCGCTCGAGGCCGTGTGGGCCCAGCGCAGGTACAGGAATCCGCCGTTGGCGACCGAGCCGCCGGTCAGGGCGACCGCACTGTTGGTGATGCTGGTGAAGGAGGTGCTGTCGGCGGCGACGGGGGTGGTCAATTGCAGGGCCGAGATGGTGGTGAAGGTCACCCCGTCGGTCGACCAGGAGAAGTTCATGACGTCGGAACGGGTGTCGTTGTTCCGGTAGATCCAGTTGAAGTCGACGGTGATGCCTGTCCAGGCGGCGCCCGAGGTGTTGGCCAGGCGCAGGGTGACATTGCTTGTGCCCTCGAAGAAGTCGGTGCCCGACGGCTGGAACGCCAGACCGCGACCGGCGCCGACCGGCGCCGCATACATCCCGCCGGTCGTGGTGTTGCCCGACGCCGACAGGATGCCCCGGCCGTAGTCACCGGTCCCGATCGTGCCGCCGTAGCCCGGCTGGGCATCGCTCATGCCGGTAATCAGCCAGACCGTGGAGTTCAAGGTGCCGGTGGACGGGGTGGTCTGCGCCACCGGAGCCAGGCCTGTGCCGGCATAGGCGTCAAAGGTCTCGGTGAAGATAAGGGTCATTGGGACGCTCCACGGCAGCGCGCCATCGGCCTCGGGCCGGGGCGGGATTGGGTATGGGTTTGGATGAGCTGGTCAGGGCCGGCGCGCACGGACGGCGCGATCGCAATCGTCATGAAACGGCACGCCCCCACGCAAAAACCAGAACTTAACAAGCTCTTAAGGACGCACCATGACAACGAGACGACGAAAGAGTCGAATCGATTCAGCGGCCTGCGACGACTCATCCGCCGTTGTTTGGCGAGCGCCGCCGAAACAGGCTTAAGGTTCGCCCGTCACGCGAAGGAGCGCCTCATGATCGATCACCTGGGTATCACCGTCGCCGATTTCGCCGCCGCCAAGGCCTTCTATGACGCGGCGCTGAAGCCGCTGGGCATCGGGGTGGTGATGGAAGTCGGGCCGGAACAGACTGGCGGCTCCAGCCACTGCGGCTATGGAAACAATTCCGACCGGCGGGACATCCAGGCCGGCAAGCCGAGCTTCTGGATCGGCGACGGCGGCGGCCCCACGGGTCCGGCCCACATCTGTTTCCTGGCCCAGGACCGGGCGGCGGTCGACGCCTTCCATGCCGCCGCCCTGGCCGCCGGCGGGACCGACAACGGCGCCCCGGGCCTGCGCCCCCACTATCACCCCGGCTATTACGGCGCCTTCGTCCTCGACGCCGAGGGCCGCAACGTCGAGGCGGTGCACCACAGCTGGGGTGGGTGAGGCGGGGAAGCGGGGACACATTGAATTTCGAGAAGCGAAATTCAATGTGTCCCCTATTCCGACTTCCAGCTAAGCCAGCCGCATGACTGTTTTCGGCGCCCTGAACCTCGCCATCATGATTTCCGTCCTGGCCTGCTGCATCGGCGGGGTCATGGGCGGCCTGCGTATCGCCCGGCCGAAGGCCCTCAAGGCCCGCGGCCGGGCCGAGGAGCGGGCCTTCGGCGGAATGCTGATCCTGGCCCACGCCGGGGCGGCCATGGGGCTGGGCTATGCGCCAAGCCTCGGCCGGATGATGGCGGCGGCGGTGGCGCTGGGCTGGCTGGGGGCGGCGGCCGGACGACTGGCCTCGCTGGTCCTCGACAGACAGAAGGACCCGATGCTGCGCCAGGCGTTGATCCTCGAACTCCTGATGGCCCTGGCCCTGGGCCTGCCCTGGCTAGGCGTCGGCGCCGCCACCTTCGGCGGCGCGGTCGAGGTCTAGATACGTTTAGAGCCTGTCCGGGCGGCCGAACCGCATACACTTCGGCCTGACAAGCTCTAGGATCGCTCCGGCGGGCGAAGGGTGGCGTGGCTGGCGCCGAGGTAGCCGGCCGCCGCCATCTGGCGAGGCGACTGCAGGCCACAGAGCATCACAGGCTTGGCGAGCGGAGCCGCCATCACCATCGCCTCGCGCGCCCAGCGAACGAAGTCCGCTTCGATGGGCAGGTTGCGCGCGAATTCGACCGTCAGGCCCTGGAGCCGCGCATCCTTCAGGCCGCTCATGGAAACGGCGCCGGTCACCCGGCCGACCACATAGAGACAGAAGGGGCGGACCAGGGACACCACCGTGGCCAGGGCGCCGGCGGGAACGCCCTCGATGTCGCAGATCTCGCAGATCACCCCGTGGCGCACGATCGCCTGCGCCTCCCGAAGCAGGCTGACCACCGCCGCCCGGCCGTCGAGATTGGACAGGGTGATGTAGGACACCGGCAGCATCAGGCTGGGCGTCCGGTCGACTTCGGCTTCCGACCGCAGGCGGTCGAGGCCCCGGCCGATCGTGGCCAGATCGATGCGCTGCATGTCGGCCCGGGAAAGGGCGGTCAGTTCAATCGCGGTCAGGGGCCGGTCGGAGGGGGTTTCAAGCACCCGGCGGGCGACGCGATAGCCGATCCGGTTCGAGGTCTTCAGCAGGATGACCGGTTCCAGCACGCAGGAGACCCGGACGCGCTGGCCGTTGACCGCCACGAACGGCGACCAGCGATCGGCCGAGCCGCCCGGCGCTTCATCGACATAGACCGACCGGGCGCGGTCGACGGCTTCGACGTCGAGCCGGGCGCCGTGCACGCCGTCGGCCGAGATGCGGGTGACCGTATGCACCCGGATGTCGGCCATCACGGCCGCGCCCAGGAAGTGGTGCAGGGTATTGCGCAGGACGTTGAGACAGGTCGCCTGGCCGGCCATGGCGCTGACGCCCGGCTGGGAGACCACATAGTCGGTCGCCGAGATGCGCTGGAAGACCCCCTGGCCGGCCAGCTGGCGCTCCAGGGCGCGCTCGGCGTGGTCCTGGACCCGTTCCTGGCGGCTGGCCCAACGGGCGCCCAGCTTCTCGGCGATGGCCGACAGGCTGATGATGCTCACCGCCCCCTGCTCCACGGCGCCGGAGGCCTGCAGCCGGTCAAGGACCGCCGCCGCCTCGACACTGGTGATCGGCAGCAGGGCCTCGCCGGACGCCGCGGCGGCGACATCGACGGCCGGCTCAAGCAACGACTGTTTCACCCGCGGCCTCCGGGCGGAGCGGTTCCGCGTCCGGGGCGCCGGCAAGCCGCCCGATCTCGGCGATCAGCAGGGTCGGCGAGATCGGCTTTGCGACCACTCCGTCCATGCCGGCGGCGCGATAGGCTTCCACCTGGTGGGCCATGACGTTGGCGGTCAGCGCCAGGATCGGCACGTCCCGCGCCGGGCCGTCCAGGCCCCGGATAGCCCGGGCGCAGGCCATGCCGTCCATGCGCGGCATCTGAATATCCATCAGCACCAGATCGAAGGCGCCGGCGCGCATCGCCGCCAAGCCTTCGTGACCGTCCTTCGCCTCCATGACGTCGGCGCCGAGGCTGGTCAGCAGGGTATGGGCCACCAGCCGGTTGGCCGGGTTGTCCTCGACCAGCAATATGTTCAGGCCGTCGAGCAGGGCAGGGGCCGCCGCCGCCGCCGCCGCCAGGACCGGCGCCGCGACGCCCGGGGCGTCAAATCGCAGGCAAAAGACAGAGCCCTGGCCCTCGACGCTGGTGAAAGTGACGTCGCCGCCCATCAGCCGGGCCAGGCTACGGGTGATCGACAGGCCGAGGCCCGCGCCACCGAAGTGGCGGGCGGTGTCGCCTCGCGCCTGGCGGAATCGCTCGAAGAGGTGAGCCTGAGCGTCGGCGGCGATGCCGATGCCGGTATCCTCGACCTCCAGCGTCACCGGGTGCGACCCCTCCACGGCGGGGCCGACGTCCAGCCGGACGGCGACGTGACCGGCCGCCGTGAATTTCACCGCATTGCCGATCAGGTTGAACATCGCCTGGCGCAGGCGGACGGGGTCGGCCGCGATCCAGAGATCGCCGCCCGTGGTCGTCCAACGCAGCGCCAGGCCCTTGGCCTGCGCCCGGCCCTCCATCAGGCCGGCGACGCCGTCCAGCATCTCGCCCGGCTGAACGGGTTCCGGCGCCAGTTCGAACTGACCGGACTCGATCCGCGAAACGTCCAGGATGTCGTTGAGAAGCTGCGACAGCATGTGGCCGGAGTCGTCGGCCATGCGCATCAGGTCGCGCCCCTGCGGCGAGATCGCTTCGGTCTTCAACAGATGAAGGGCCCCCAGGATGCCGTTCATCGGCGTGCGGATTTCGTGGCTGATATTGGCCAGGAACTCGTCCTTGGCGCGGGTGGCGGCCTCGGCCTCCAGCCTGGCCGCCTCCAGGGCGGCGGCGGTCTCGACCTGGGCGGTGACATCGCGGCTGACGTCGATCACCCCGACAGGCGCCCCGTCCTCGCTGACCAGCTTCACCGATGACTGCACCCACAGCCAGTGGCCCGCCTTGTGACGCAGCCGTATGGTGATCACCTCGGTGCGGTCCGGATCGGCGAGCATCCGCTGGAACGCGTCGATGGCGATGCCGGCGCAGGCGGGGTCGACGATATCCATCCGGGACATGCCGATCAGCTCGTCGGGGCGGTAGCCGTATATTCCCAGACAGGCGGGTGAGACGTATTGATAGGCCCCGACCATGTCCGAGCGGGCCATGACGTCCGTGATGTTCTCCGCCAGGATTTCATAGTTCTCGAGGGCATGGTTCAGGCGCCGCTGAGCCTCCTGGACCGACGGCGTTTCAATCGCTCGGCCCAGGCAGAAGACCATGCCCAGACCCAGGACGACCCAGATCGGCGCCATCTGACGCCAGTCCCGGCCGTCGGCGAGGGCGAAGATGGCGATGACGACGCAGGCCGGCGCCGCGCCCGCCAGCAGGAAGACCAGCGGCGCATTGTAGAACAGCAGCACGATCAGGGCGCCGACCACGGCGACGATGAGGCTGCCGACGGCCTCGCCCTGCGGGGTCCCGGTGCGCCACAGCAGAACGCCGAGCAGGACCCACCAGACGTTGACGGCCAGGTAGGCGGCGACAAACGCCGTCCGCGGCCCCCAGTTCACCACCTGCCCCCGGGCCTGACGGCGCGAGGCGAACCATCCGAAGGCCTCCAGGCCCAGGCAGCCCAGCGTCCAGGCCAGGCAAACGCCCCAGGGGAGCAGGAGGACCCCGGCCAGGCCGCCGAGGATGGCGAACATCGCCTTGACCGGAATGACCGGCGAGAGTGTCAGAGCTGCCTGATCGAGCGCGGCGGCCAGGGTCGGCCGGGGCGGCGACGCCCACTGGATGGCGTCAAAGCGGCTAACGGCCCGTAGAGGTCGCGGCCTTTCCGAAAACGGGAAGCGCGTGTCACGGGTCATTGAGCGTTACAGTAGGGTGTCACGGACAGGCGACTTGCAGATTAACAAAGCGCCCCCTCCCCTGCGACACTTTAGCGGCGGAAGGATCGACTATCCTTTCCGGCCCCGGCGCGCTTCACTGGCGCGGTGCTCGTCCAGCTGATCCGCAACCGCCTCGACCCTTGGCTGGCCCGGCCGGATTCGCGCGCGCCGGCCCTGGCCAAGGTGCGCGACCTGACCATCCCAGCGCCCCATGCGCCGATCGGCGCCCGTCTGTACCGGTCCGGCCTCGCGCCGGGCGACCTGCTGGTCTTTTTCCACGGCGGCGGGCTGGTCAGCAGCAGCCTGGCGACCCACGACGGCGTCTGCCGCCGTCTGGCCGCCGGTTCGGGCCTGGATGTGCTGGCCATCGACTACCGTCTGGCGCCCGAACATCGCTACCCCGCCGCGCACGACGACGCCGAAACGGCCCTGGCCTATGCGGCGGAGACCCTGCGGCCCGGGCGGTTGCTGGCGGGGGGCGATTCGGCCGGCGGCCTGCTCGCCGTGGCGGCGGCGCGGCGCAGGGCCCGGGCCGGGCAGGCGCTGGACGGCCTGGCCCTGTTCTATCCGCTGCTGGCGCTCGATCCCGTCAAGGGTGATCCGCGCCTGTTTCGCCGCAGCCGCGCCTGGATGCGCCGGCAGTACGCTCACGGTCTCGACGGCCTGGCCGACGACCTCGCCTTTCCCGCCGCCGACCTGCCGCCGACCTTCATCGCCAGCGGCGGTCGCGATCCGACTCGCCTCGACGCCAACCGCCTGATCGCCGCCGGCGCGGCGGTGACCCATCACCTCGAGCCGGCCGCCACCCACGGCTTTCTCAACCTGGCCGGCGTCTCGTTGCGGGCGCGCGAGCAGTCGGATCGCGCCATCGCCGCCCTGCGCGCCGCCTTCGCCCCATAGAAAAGGGCGGCCCGGGTTGCCCCGGACCGCCCCGATCCTTCAGCGAAGTCTAGAGAACTAGAACTTGCTGCGCAGGGTCACGCCCACGACCCGCGGGGCGCCCAGGAAGGCGTCGTAGGTCGAGATGTTGTCGTCCGGACCCTTCAGGTAGGGGTTGGAGGTGTCGACCTGGAAGGGCCCGTTGAAGGCCACCTGGATGTAGTCCTGGTCGAACAGGTTGTTGGCGTACAGTTCGACCGTCCACAGGCCGTCCTGGCTGCCGATGCCGACCCGGGCGTTCACCAGGGTGAAGGCTTCCTGTTCCTTGACCGGGTGCAGGTCCGAACCGGTGTTGTAGTCGCTGGTGTACTTCAGGGAGATGTTGCCCTTGAAGGTCAGCGACTCGCCGATGTCCTTGTCGTAGCTGGTGGCCAGCGAGGCGGACCAGCGCGGCGCGAACGGCGCGGTGGCGCCGGGCAGGCGGAACAGGCCGTTGAACTTCGACGGGTCCTTCAGGTCGGTGGCGGTGAACTCACCGAACTTGGTCTGGGCCCAGGTCACGCCGCCCTGGAACGACAGGCCGTCCAGCGGGGTGAACCACAGGAAGTCGGCGTCGATGCCCTGCGAGGTCAGCTCGGGGATCGACTCGACGATGAAGGCCGTGCCGACGAAGGTGTTGAGCTGGAAGTCGGTGTACTTCTGGTAGAAGGCCGTGGCGTTCAGCATCAGGCTGTTGCTGAACCACTTGGTCTTGATGCCCAGCTCGTAGGAGTCGGCCTTTTCACCGTCGAAGCTGGTGTCCGGGTTGGTCTGGAAGTCCAGCGGCGTGGCGAGGTTGCCGTTGGTGCAGGCCAGGCCGGCGGGGCCGGTGACCGGACGGCCCGGATACGGGCAGACGATGCCCGAGCGGTCGAGGTTGAAACCGCCCGACTTGTAGCCCCGCGCGTAGGACGCGTAGGTCATGATGTCGTCGTTGATGTTCCAGGCCAGCTTGATGGTGCCGGTCAGTTCCTCTTCGCTGCGCTTCTGGGTGAACTTGCCGAGCGCGTCGAAGTCGTTGTTCTCGGCGTTGAGGCAGAGGCCGCCGACGATCGCCTGGGCCGTGGCCGCGCCGGCCAGGCCGGCGAGGGTGGTGTAGCGAGCCTCGGCCTGGTCACAGGACGACCCGGTGGTCTGGTACTGGGTGGTCAGGGCCTTGTCCGACCAGCTGTAGCGCAGGCCGGCGGTCAGCTTCCAGGCTTCGGTGATCGACCAGGTGTTGTCGGTGAACAGGGCGAAGGTTTCGTCGGTCTGGGCGTAGCGGTCGTCCGAGCCCGTGCCCGGCTGGTGGATGGTCGCCGACGTCAGGCCAACCGCGGCCGGGACGTTGCCCAGAACGCGCTGGTCGAAGTAGGCGTAGTAGTCGGTGCCGTAGAGCAGGCGCGCGCGGTTATCGAGGTCTTCGCTGGCGTAGAAGGCGCCGACCAGCCAGTTGACCGGGCCGGCTTCGCCGTTGGCGCGCAGTTCCTGGCTGAACTGGCTGAACTCGACGTAGTTGGTGCCGTCGTCGGGGCGGTAGACCAGGTCGGCGGCGGTGAAGTCGCTGTCCTGGCCGGTTTCGGCGCGCCAGTTGCGGGCCGCGGTGATCGAGGTCAGCGCGACGCCGTCCAGCACGTCCCAGTCGACCTGGGCCGAGAAGCCCTTGTCCTGGATGAACTGGCGGGTCGAGCGGTTGCCGTAGGCCTGGCGGCTGAAGACGTTCTCGTTGGTGTTGGCGTTGATGCCGTTCGGCTGCACCTGGTTGACGAAGGCGGCGCGGCTGTTGGCGGCGTTGCCGACCTGCAGCTGGGTGGCCAGGCAGCACATCTCGTCACGCTCGGTGTAGTCGGCGATCAGGCGGATGCTGAGGTCGTCGTTCGGCGTGGCGAGGACCTGGCCGCGGATGGTCCAGAAGTCCTGGTTGACGTCTTCGTCGGCGGTGCGCGGACCGTCGCCGGTCTCGACGTCGAGGAAGCCGTCACGCTCGCGCTTGGCGAAGAAGATGCGGCCGGCGATGTTGTCGCCGAAGATCGGGCCGGTGACCGACACCGAACCGCCGGCCGTGCCGTACTCGCCGAAGGTCAGTTCGCCCGTGCCGCCGAATTCGAACTCCGGTTCGGCGGTCAGGATGTTGATGACGCCGGCCGAGGTGTTCTTGCCGAACAGGGTGCCTTGCGGGCCCTTCAGCACTTCGATGCGCTGCAGTTCGCCGAGGTCGCCGAAGCTGACGCCGTTACGCGGACGGTAGACGCCGTCGATGACGATGCCGACCGAGCTTTCCAGGCCGGGGTTGTCGCCGACCGTGCCGACGCCGCGGATGCGGGCGGTGGTGATGGTTTCGTTCGAGGTCGAGGTGACCGTCAGGCCGGGGGTCAGGATCTGCAGATCCTTGATGTCCTTGACGCCGGCGTCCTGCATCAGCTGGCCCGAGAGGGCGGTGACGGTGGCGGGAACGTCCTGCAGGTTCTGTTCGCGCTTGTTGACGGTGACGACGATGGTGTCGACGGTGTTGCCTTCGTCGGCGGCCGCGGGCTCTTCCTGAGCGAAGGCGGCGGTCGACAGCATGGCGGAGAGCACGGCGGCGGATGCCGACGCGCGCAGCAGATGACGGATTTTCATGTCTGTCCTGGGCAAAGTTTTTGCACGCGGGTGTCAGGCGCGCGGTTTTGGGGAGGAAGACGGGACCGAGGAAGCCCTGTCGACTTGACCCCCGTGCCCTAGGGTCGCTGAACGTGATCAGGCAAGATTAATCCCTTGTAACACAACGGAAAATGACCATCTCGTGTCAGCGATGTGACAGCAGAGGCGTCAAAAAACTGCGTTATTCTGACGCGCCGTTCAAAAGCGCCGCTTTTGTGGGCGCCAGGCGCAGGACAAGGGCCCCTGCCACAATAGACAGCAGTGAGCCGCCGATGACGCCCAGCTGCACCTGGGTCGCCGCCGCGCCGCCCGCGAAGGCCAGGCCGCCGATGAACAGGCTCATGGTGAAGCCGACGCCGCAGAGCATGGAGACGCCGAGGATCTGCAGCAGGGTGGCGCCCGTCGGCCGCTCGCCCAGCTTCAGGACGATGGCCAGGACGGCCGCTCCGGCCACCCCGATCGGCTTGCCGACCAGCAGGCCAAGCAAAATACCGAGCGGCAGCGGGGCGGCCAGGTCGCCGAGCGACAGGGCCGAGAAGGAGAAGCCGGCGGCGGCGAAGGCGAAGACCGGCAGGATCACCCAGGCGATGTAGGGATGCATGTCGTGCATCAGCGCCTTGAGCCGGCCCTTCTCGCCGGCCGCGCCGATCGGGATGGTCATCGCCGCCGCCACCGCCGCCAGGGAGGTGTTGACCCCCGAGCCCAGGGTCATCAGCCAGGCCAGCATCGCCAGCGCCACATAGAAGGTCAGCGGGGCCCTCTTCCACAGGCTCAAGCCTGCCATGGCGGCGATGCTCAAGGCCGCGCCGGCCAGCAGGACCAGGTTGATCTTGGCGGTGAACAGCAGGCCGATCAGGGCCACGGCTCCGAGGTCGTCGGCGATGGCCAGGGTCAGCAGGAAGACCCGCAGCGCCGGCGGCGCGCGCGGCGCGGCGATGGCCAGGGCGGCGAGGGCGAAGGCGATGTCGGTCGCCGTCGGGATCGGCCAGCCGTTGGGGTGTCCCCCGGGGCCGAGGTTCAGCGACAGATAGACCAGGGCCGGCGCGGCCATGCCGCCGAGGGCCGCCAGAACCGGCAGGGCGAGCTTTTTGCGGTTCGACAGTTCGCCGCGCAGGACCTCGTATTTGATCTCCAGGCCGACGACGAAGAAGAACACCGCCATCAGCCCGTCCTTGATCCACTTGAGGACGGTCTTGGTCTCTTCGAACGGCCCGACCTGCAGGGTCAGCTGATATTTGACGATGGCGAAGTAGTGCTCGGCCCAGGGGGTGTTGGCCCAGATCAGCGCGATGGCCGCGGCCAGGGCCAGGGCGGCGCCGGAGGCCGCTTCGGTCTTCAGGAACTCGAGGGTGGGGCGCCGGATCATGGCCCTCAGGTAGCAAGCGCGGCGGCCCGCCGATAGCGAAACCGGCCTTGCGGCGACCGGCTTTCGGCCGCATCTGACCCTCCATGCCCGTCTCGCCCGCCTACCGCCCCGATCCGCGCTTCATGACCCTGGGGCCGGAGTTCTCCGACCCGGTGCGGCCGGCGGACTTCCCGCAGACGATCCTGCGCTGGCGGCACGGCGGGGCGGCGGCCACCGTCGGTCTCGACACCCTGACCGAAGCGGAATGGATCGCCCATTTCGGCCGCTTCCAGCCGCTGCCGGACAACCAGCCCGGCCCGCTGGCCATGCGCTACCACGGCCATCAGTTCCGCACCTACAACCCCGACCTCGGCGACGGCCGCGGCTTCCTGTTCGCCCAGCTGCGCGAGGGCGGGCCCCTCACCACAAAGACTGGCCGCCTGCTCGACCTGGCCACCAAGGGTTCGGGCCAGACGCCCTGGTCGCGGCGCGGCGACGGGCGGCTGACCCTCAAGGGCGGGGTGCGCGAGATCCTCGCCGCCGGCATGCTGGAAGCGCTGGGCGTGCCGACCAGCCGCGCCTTCTCCCTGGTCGAGACCGGCGAGGACCTGCAGCGGAACGACGAGCCCAGCCCGACCCGCTCGGCCGTCCTGACCCGGCTGTCGCACAGCCACATCCGCTTCGGCACCTTCCAGCGCCAGGCCTTCCACGAACGGGCCGACAACATCGGGCTGCTGGTCGACCATGCGGTGGAAACCTATTTCCCGCACCTCGCCGACGCCCCCGACCGCGCCGTCGCCCTGCTCGGCGAGACGGTGGCGCGCACCGCCCGGCTGGTCGCCGGCTGGATGTCGGCGGGGTTCGTCCATGGGGTGCTCAACACCGACAACATGGTCGTCACCGGCGAGAGCTTCGACTACGGCCCGTGGCGGTTCCTGCCGCGCAACGATCCGAACTTCACGGCCGCCTATTTCGACGAGAGCGGCCTCTACAGCTTCGGGCGGCAGCCGGAGGCTGGGTTCTGGAACCTGCAGCAGCTGGCCGGCTGTCTCGTGCAGGTCGCCGACAGTGACGCCCTGGTCGCAGCGTTGAACGGGTTCGCACCAGCCTATCGGGATGCCCTGATGGCGGCGATGATTGGCCGGCTGGGCGTGAAGTCACAGGGGGCGGAGGCCGACATCGACCTGGTCAACGCCGCCTTCAAGGCCCTGGCCGAAGGCGGCGAGGCGCTGCGCTGGGAGCCGTTCTTCTTCGACTGGTTCTGCGGCGACGAGGCGCGGGCGATGTCCGGGGTGCGAGCGGGTGTGTACGGCGGCGAGGCGTTTCTGGCGTTCCGGAGCCTGCTGGCCGGGTTCGAGGCCGACCGGCCCGAGCGGCTGGGCCATTCGATGTTCGGTGAGGCCGAGCCGGTCGAGATGCTGATCGACGAAGTCGAGGCCCTGTGGGCGCCGATCGCGGAAGCCGACGACTGGACGCCGCTGTACGCCAAGATGGACGCCATCGAAACGGCTCGTGTGGGGTGGGGTCTCTGACGTCCCTCCCCGACTTGGGGAGGGAGGGTCAGCTCCCCGCCTTGTCTTTCTTGGACTTCGGCTTTTCGGGTTCCGGCAGGCGCAGTTCGAACACCGTGCCCTCGGGTCCCGTCGCGGCCATCGTCAGGTCGCCCCCATGCGCCTGGGCCAGTTCGCGCGAGATCGCCAGCCCGAGCCCCGTGCCGCCATGCCGCGCCGAGCCTGCGAACGGCTGGAACAGGTGGGCCAGGGCCCGCTCGGGAAGGCCCGGGCCGTTGTCGGCGATGCGCAGCACATTCACCCCCGGTTCGCGCACCAGGCTGACGGTGATCTGGCCCGGCTCCTCGCGGGCCATGGCGGCCATGGCCTGACGGGCGTTGCGCATCAGGTTCATCAGGATGCGGTGCAGCTGGTCCGGGTCGGCGGTGATGCTGGCCCGGGCCGGGGCCTCGACCTTCAGCGCCACGGCGTCCTTTTCCAGCGCCGCGTCCTCGGCTGCCGCCTCCAGCGCCGCCTTGAGCGGCACGGCCTTGAGATCCGGCTCGGCCTCGCCGGTGCGGCCGTAGGCCAGGACGTTGGTGGCCAGGGTCACGGCCCGGTCGAGGGCCCGTTCGAGCCGAGGCATGGCCTGGGCGACCTTGGGATCGCCGATGGCGGCCAGCCGGTCCGAGGCGATCTGGGCGCTGGTCAGCATGTTTCGAAGGTCGTGGTTGATCTTGGCCACGGCCTCGCCGAGCGCCGCCAGCCGGGCTCGGCTGTTGAGCGCCGCCACCAGGTCCGACTGCATGCGGTCGAGTTCGGCCTCGGCCCGGCCGATCTCGTCGCGGCGGCCCGAGGTTTCGACCCGGGCGCCGGGGTCCTCCGGGTCGGCCCGGAAGCGTTCGATGGAGCGGGTGATCCGCTGCATCGGCCGCACCAGGAAGGCGTTGAGCGACAGGTAGACCAGGCCGCCGACGACGATGGCCGCGAAGACGGTGACGAACAGCGCCTGCCACAGGTAGCTGATCAGTTCGGCGCGCAGGATGTCGTCGGGCACGACGATGTCGATGAACTCGGAATCCTTCAGGAAGCGCGGCTCGGCGACGATGCGGACCATGCGGCCCTGGCCGCCGAACAGGGTCTGGAACGGGGCGCTGAACCAGCTGAGCGGGTTCTGCTGGCGCAGGTCGACCAGATAGGGGGTCGGCAGGGTGCGCGGCGCGGCCAGCACCAGCCGCCGCATGCCGTCGGTCTGGATAGCCACCGAGACGACGCCGGCCCCGTCGAGCAGCTGGCGCGACAGCTCCTGGGTGATCTGGCCGTCGGGGGCGACATCGGTGGCCATCTTGGCCAGTTCGGCCGAGCGGACGCGGTCGAGCAGCAGCTGCTCCTCGAAGCTGGCCAGGGCCGCCGGCAGGATGAACAGGGCGGCCAGGGTGACAAACAGGCTGGTGAGGACGAGCAGGCGCGCCGACAGGCCGCCGGGCCAGAGCCATCGGCGTGTCGGAGGGGCGGTCTTCGTCGCGGGTGGCGGCGCGGCCTCGGCCATGGCTCAGGTGTAGGTCACGGCGGGAAGGGGCGCAACGCGGCCAAACCTCGCGCGGGAGGGGAATTTCATTTTGCGCCGACGGCTTCGGCCACGGAGCGGAAACCGTCCGCCTTCAGACGGGCGGCGAGATCGCGTTTGACGCGCACCACGAGGCCGGGGCCATCGTAGACCATGGCCGAATAGAGCTGCACCGCCTGGGCCCCGGCCCGGATCTTGGCGTAGGCGTCGGCTCCCGAGGCGATCCCGCCGGCTCCGATCAGGATCAGGCCCTTGTCGTTGGCGGCGTGGAAGCGGCCAAGGATGTAGGTCGAGGGGCCCATCAGGGGGCTGCCCGACAGGCCGCCGGTCTCGCTGGCCTGGCGGCTCTGCAGGGTGACCGGCCGGCCGATGGTGGTGTTGGAGACGATGATCCCGGCCAGGCCGTGGGTGGCGCTGGCCGCGACGATGGCCTCGATCTCGCCGTCCTCGAGATCGGGCGCGACCTTCAGGAACACCGGGGCGTCGCCGGGGAGGGCCTTGCGGGCCTCGGCAAGCCGGCCAAGCAGGTCTTCGAGCGCCCCCTTGGTCTGCAGGGCGCGCAGGCCGGGCGTGTTGGGCGAGGAGATGTTGACGGTGAAGTAGTCGGCCAGGCCCCACAGGCGGGTCAGGCCGGTCACATAGTCCTGGGTGCGGTCGACGGCGTCCTTGTTGGCCCCGATGTTGGCCCCGACGATCCCCTTGCGCGGCCGTTTGGCCAGCCGGGCGGCGAAGGCTTCCAGGCCTTCGTTGTTGAAGCCCATGCGGTTGACCACCGCCTTGTCGGGGGTCAGGCGGAACAGGCGCGGGCGCGGGTTGCCGGCCTGGGGCAGAGGGGTGACGGTGCCGCATTCGACGAAACCGAAGCCGGCGCCCAGCATGGCGTCGGGGGCCTGGGCGTTCTTGTCGAAGCCGGCGGCCAGGCCGATGGGGCTGGGCAGGGTGAGGCCGGCCAGGGTGGTCCTGAGGATGGGGTCCGGGCGGGAACGGTCGACCGGGCCGAGGCCGGCTTCGAGGCCGGCGATGGTCAGGCCGTGGGCGTCCTCCGGATCGAGGACATGCAGGGCGCGGGCGGCGAGGTCGTGGATCATCCCTCCCTCCCCGAATGGGGAGGGCAGACGCGCGTTGCGCGTCGGGTGGGGAAGTCGGCCAGAGGCGTTAGACGATGGGCTTTGGGTGCGGTTGCCCACTGCCCCATCCGGCCTGTCGGCCTGCCCTCCCCATTCGGGGAGGGACGGAGCGCGCCGGTCATGACAGGGATCCCAGTTGGATGTGGCCGTCCTGGCCCAGCGGCGCGTCGCGCTCCTCGACGGCCAGGGCCGGATCGAGCGGGCCGTAGAGGTGCGGGAAGAGGTCGCCGCCGCGGGAGGGTTCCCACTTCAGGCCGGGGCCGAGCGTCTCGGCCTCGAAGCCGACGATGAGGATGTCCGGAAGGCCGGCGAAATACTTGCGGGCCGTCTCGACCGCCTGGGCGCCGGTCGAGAAGTGGATGTAGCCGTCGGCAAGATCGACGGCGGCGCCGAGGAAGGCGCCCGAAGCCTTGGCGGCCTGCCATTCCCCGCGCGAGACCAGCTTGTAGATCCGGGTCATTCGCCGCCTCCGCCGCCGAAGTCGCCGGCGTGGAACAGGCCGTCGTAGGCCGGGCGGCCGGCCTCGTCGAAGGTGAAGACCGCCGCGCTCGAGGTGGCGAACTTGGCTTCCGCCCGGGCGATGATGGCGGCGCCGGCTCCAGCCTGGCGCAGCAGATACACCGCCAGCATGTGGAGGCCGGGGTTGTGGCCGACGACCATGACGCTGCCCGCCGTCTCGCCGCGCTCTTCGGCGAGACCGAGGATCAGGCCTTCGGAGGCCAGGTAGAGATCGCGGGTCACCTCCGACCGCGCGGCCGGAAACGAGGGGCAGACCGCCGCCCAGGTTTCCTGGGTCCGGGTGGCGGCGCTGACCAGGGCCAGGTCCGGGATCAGTTCGCGCTCGGCCAGCACCCGGCCCATCAGGGCGGCGTCGGCGCGGCCCCTGTCGGTCAGGCGACGGGCGATGTCGCCGCCGGGAGCGGTGCGTTCGGCCTTGCCGTGGCGCAGGAGGATCAGGCGGTGCATGGCGCCTGTCTAACCCCGCCTGCCCGGTTGACAATCCCCGTCGCGCGCGGTCATCGGAGCCATGGACGGTTCAGCGGACATTGCAGCGCAGGACGACGGGGTGTGGGCCTTTGGCCCGGGCCAGCCGCTGGCGCTCGATTCCGGCGCCCGGCTGGACAGTCTGGAAATCGCCTGGCGCAGCTTCGGCACGCTGAACGCCGACCGCTCCAACGCCGTCCTCATCTGCCATGCCCTGACCCTCGACCAGCACGTCGCCGGGACCCATCCGGTGTCGGGCAAGGAGGGCTGGTGGACGCGCCTGGTCGGGCCGGGGCGGCCGCTCGATCCGGCCGACTGGTTCATCCTCTGCTCCAATGTCATCGGCGGCTGCAACGGCTCCTCGGGGCCGGGGTCGATCGATCCGGCGACGGGCCAGCCCTACGGCCTCACCTTCCCTGTCATCACCATCGGCGACATGGTCCGCGCCCAGGCCATGCTGGTCGAGGCCATGGGCATCAAGAAGCTGGCCGCCGTGGTCGGCGGCTCGATGGGCGGCATGCAGGTGCTGCAGTGGGCCGCCGACTACCCTGAGCGGCTGGAAGCGGTGGTCTGCGTGGCCAGCGCCGCCCGCCATTCGGCCCAGAACATCGCCTTCCACGAGGTCGGCCGGCAGGCGGTGATGGCCGATCCCGACTGGCGCGGCGGGGCCTATGCCAGCGCCGGCGTGCGGCCCGAAAAGGGTCTGGCCGTCGCCCGGATGGCCGCTCACATCACCTATCTGTCGGAAGCGGCGCTGCAGCGGAAATTCGGCCGCGAGCTGCAGAACGACGGCCTGTCGTTCGGCTTCGACGCCGACTTCCAGGTCGAGAGCTACCTGCGCCATCAGGGCGGCAGTTTCGTCAACCGCTTCGACGCCAACAGCTATCTCTACATCACCCGGGCCATGGACTATTTCGACCTCGCCGGCCCGTACGGCGGGGTGCTGGCCCAGGCCTTCCAGGGGGCCAGGGACGTCAAGTTCTGCGTCCTCTCCTTCACCTCCGACTGGCTGTATCCCACGGTCGAGAGCCGCCACATCGTCCGCGCCCTCAACGCCGCCGGAGCCCAGACCAGCTTCCTGGAAATCGAGAGCGACAAGGGCCACGACGCCTTCCTGCTCGACGAGCCGGTGATGGACGGGGCTTTGCGGGGGTTTCTGGACTCGGTGAGGTCAAGATGGTGACGGGGTCCGCGCTCCAGTTCCTCCTCCGGCGGGCCGCAGGCCTGACGGGGGAGGGGGACCGCCGGGCCGACTCAGGCCCGGTGGTGGAGGGGGCAGCGCCGGCTTGTCGGGTTGATCCTGAACGCAGCTGTTTCGGCCGCG
>JAQGIK010000108.1 GCA_028291265.1 Caulobacter sp.
CCCTCCCCCGTGGGCTACGCCCCCGGAGGAGGAACTGCCTGAGCGTTCCGCAGCCGCTCCAGGGCGCCTTGCAGGATCCAGGTGGCGGCCAGTTTGTCGACGACCTCGGCGCGCTTCTTGCGGTTGACGTCGTGTTCGTCGATCAGGACGCGGGTGACGGCCGCCGTCGACAGGCGCTCGTCCCAGAAGGCGATGGGGATGTCGCGCAGGCGCAGCAGGTTGCGGCCGAAGGCGCGGTTGGACTGGCAGCGGACGCCTTCGGCGCCGTCCATGTTGACCGGCAGGCCGATGACGATGCCAAGCGCGCCGCGGCTCTCCATCAGCTTGAACAGGGCCTCGGCGTCCTTGCCGAACTTCTCGCGGCGGATGGTGTCGAGGGGGCTGGCGACGGTGCGGGTGATGTCGGAGACGGCGACGCCGATGGTCTTCTCGCCCGGGTCGAGGCCGACGATGGGCGCGTATTGCGGCAGGGCGGCCGGCAGGTCGAGGAGGTCGAGGATGGCCATGGGCGGGCTGTAGGCGCGCGTCCGCCGGGCGTCAAACGCCGCCAGGGCGCCGCAACGGTCATTATCGAGGTGGAAAGCGGCCATTGTGGCCGGTTATCCTTGTCAAAGCGGCCCTGTGGCGGCTAACCACCGCCTCTCGTTTCGACTGGAGTTTGGCCAATGGCCGTTGACGCCGCCACGGTGCGCAAGGTCGCCCGTCTCGCCCGGATTGCCGTGCCCGAAGAGGCCCTGGAGCCGATGGCCCAGGAAATCAGCGGCATCCTGCAATGGATCGAACAACTGGCCGAGGTGGACACCGACGGGGTGGAGCCGATGACGTCCGCCGTTGCGGCTGTGCTGCCGCTGCGCGAGGACGTGGTCACCGACGGGGGCTATGTCGACAAGGTGGTGCTGAACGCGCCCAAGACGGTCGATGGCTTCTTCATCGTGCCGAAGGTGGTGGAATAGATGTCGCAGCTCACCTCCCTGACGTTGAAGGGCGCGCTGGACGGCCTGAAGGCGAAGTCGTTTTCCGCCGTCGTGCTTACCCTGGCCCATGTCGCCGCCGTCGAGGCGGCGCGGCCGCTCAACGCCTTTGTGCTGGAGACGCCCGAGAAGGCGCTGGAGATGGCGGCCCGGTCGGACGCCCGCATCGCTTCGGGCGAGGCCGGGCCGCTGGAAGGCGCGCCGCTGGGCATCAAGGACCTGTTCTGCACCGAGGGCGTGCGGGCCACGGCCTGTTCGAAGATCCTCGGCGACTTCAAGCCGCCCTATGAGAGCACCGTCACCGCCAACCTGTTCGGCGACGGCGCGGTCATGCTGGGCAAGCTGAACATGGACGAGTTCGCGATGGGCTCGTCCAACGAAACCAGCGCCTTCGGGCCGGTCGTGAACCCGTGGCGGGTGGCCGGCGGCAACCAGGCGCTGACCCCGGGCGGCAGTTCCGGCGGCTCGGCCTCGGCGGTGGCGGCGGACCTCTGCCTCGGCGCCACGGCGACCGACACGGGCGGTTCGATCCGCCAGCCGGCGGCCTTTACCGGCACGGTCGGGATCAAGCCGACCTACGGGCGTTGCTCGCGATGGGGCGTGGTGGCGTTTGCCTCGTCGCTCGACCAGGCGGGGCCGATCGCCAAGACGGTCGAGGATGCGGCCATCCTGCTGACCTCGATGGCCGGGCACGATCCCAAGGACAGCACCAGCCTGCCGGTCGACACGCCTGATTTCGCCAGCTTTGTCGGCAGGTCGGTGAAGGGGCTGCGGGTCGGCGTTCCGAAGGAATACCGGGTCGACGGCATGCCGGCCGAGATCGAGAAGCTTTGGGAAGACGGCGTCGCCTGGCTGCGCGAGGCCGGTTGCGAGATCGTCGAAGTCTCGCTGCCGCACACCAAATACGCCCTGCCGGCCTATTACATCGTCGCCCCCGCCGAGGCCTCCTCGAACCTCGCCCGCTATGACGGCATGCGCTACGGCCTGCGGGCCGAGGGCAGGAACCTCACCGAGATCTACGAGAACACCCGGGCGCAAGGCTTTGGCGCGGAAGTGAAAAGGCGGATCCTGATCGGCACCTATGTGCTCAGCGCCGGCTATAACGACGCCTACTACCTGAAGGCCCAGAAGGTGCGCCGCCGCATCGCCGAGGACTTCGACCGGGCCTGGGAGACCTGCGACGTGCTGCTGACCCCGACGGCGCCGTCGGCGGCCTTCGCGCTGGGCGAGCGGACCAACGATCCGATCGCCATGTACCTGAATGACGTCTTCACGGTGACGACCAACCTGGCCGGCCTGCCGTCGATCAGCGTGCCGGCCGGGCTGGACGCGCAGGGGCTGCCGCTGGGGCTGCAGCTGATCGGGCGGGCGCTGGACGAGGGGACGGTGTTCTCTGTGGCCGGGGCGATTGAAAAGGCCGCCGGGTTCAAGGCGAAGGCTGAGCGGTGGTGGGACTCTCTCTCGCCGTCATTCGAGCCGGGTAATTTCCTGCCGGCGCGCGGCGCGGACTCAAGGGTCGGGCGGTAATGGGCGTGCAGTCCCCGATCCGACCTCTTTGGAGCCACCCGCCCTGCAACGGGCGGGAGGAAGGTTGAGCGATGTCGAACGTTGAGAAAACCACATTGATCAAAGGTCGCACCGGCGACTGGGAAATCGTCATGGGGCTGGAGATCCACGCCCAGGTGGCGTCGAACTCCAAGCTGTTCAGCGGCGCGGCCGTCGGCTTCGGCGCGGGGCCGAACGAGCAGGTGTCGCTGGTCGACGCGGCCTTCCCGGGCATGTTGCCGGTGTTGAACAGGCACTGCGTCGAGCAGGCGGTGCGGACGGGTCTGGGCCTGCAGGCGAAGATCAATTTGAAGAGCCGGTTCGACCGCAAGAACTACTTCTATCCCGACCTGCCGCAGGGCTATCAGATCAGCCAGTTCGACCAGCCGATCGTCGGCGAGGGCGAGGTTCTGGTCGAGCGCGGCGACGGCACGACCTTCACCGTCGGCATCGAGCGGCTGCACCTGGAGCAGGACGCCGGCAAGTCGATCCACGACCTCGACCCGAACGCCACCTTCATCGACCTGAACCGCTCGGGGACGGCGCTGATGGAGATCGTCTCGCGGCCGCATATCCGCACGTCGGCCGAGGCGGCGGCCTATGTGAAGAAGGTGCGGGCCATCCTGGTGACGCTGGGCACCTGCGACGGGGATATGGAGAAGGGCAACCTTCGGGCCGACGTCAACGCCTCGGTCTGCCGGGTCGGCGGCTATGAGGCGTTCCGGGCGAGCGGCGATTTCAAGCACCTGGGCACGCGGTGCGAGATCAAGAACGTCAACTCGTACCGCTTCATCCAGATGGCGATCGAGCACGAGGCGCGGCGCCAGATCGAGATCCTCGAGGACGGCGGCAAGATCGACCAGGAGACGCGGCTGTTCGACCCGGTCAAGGTCGAGACCCGCTCGATGCGGTCGAAGGAAGAGGCGCACGACTATCGCTACTTCCCCGATCCGGACCTGCTGCCGCTGGAGATCGAGCAGGCGTGGGTGGACGAGATCAAGGCCAGCCTGCCGGAACTGCCCGACGCCAAGAAGGCGCGGCTGCAGAGCCAGTATGGCCTGACGCCCTATGACGCCGGGGTGTTAACCGGCGACGCCGCCACGGCCGCCTTCTTCGAGGCGGCGGCGGTGGGGCGCAACGCCAAGCTGGTGGCCAACTGGACGACCAACGAGCTGGCGGCGAAGCTGGCCGCCGCCGACCTGGAGTTCGACGCCTCGCCGATCCCGCCGGCGGATATCGCGGCGCTGGTCGAGCTGATCGAGAAGGAAACCATCTCCTCGAAGATCGCCAAGCAGGTGTTCGAGCATATGTGGGCGGGCGAGGGGGCTCCGGCCGCCATCGTCGAGAAGCATGGGCTGGTGCAGGTGACCGATACCGGGGCCATCGAGGCGGTGGTGGATCGGCTGATCGCCGGCAATCCGGGTCATGCGGCGGCGGTAAAGGACAAGCCGCAGGCGATCGGCTGGTTCGTCGGCCAGGTGATGAAGGAGATGGCCGGCAAGGCCAATCCGGCGGCGGTGTACGCGATCCTGCAGGCGAAGCTGGGGCTGGAGTAGGGGCCGGGGGCGGTGGTTCGGGATTTCGCGCCGCTGTTCCCTCATCTCCGTCACCCCAAGACTTGTTCTTGGGGCCCACGGTTCGGCCGCCGCTAACCTGCGACGTGGAGGCGCGGCTGCGCCTCCATTTCCCTGCTTGTCGACACTTCAGCCTTGGGCCCCAAGAACAAGTCTTGGGGTGACGGTGTGTTGGATTGCGGGAGGGACTACTCGTCCGGCGTCAGTTTCGCGCCGTCGAGGGTCTGGTCGGCCTTGGCCTTGCGGGCCGCTTCCAGGCTCCGGTCCGCGCCGGCGCGGCCGAACTTCGCGCGGTTTTCGGCCGCCGACTGCTTGCCGGTGGTCCGGGCTTTCGCCTTGCGCGCCTTGTTGAGGTTGATCACGTCGGCCATGGCGCAAACCTAGTCTGAAACCCTCCGCGCCGACAGCCGTTCTTAGGGTCTCACACCAGTGCACGGGAGTACCCAGACCATGACCGACGCCACCGCCATCCGCGAACATATGGAAGTCATCGGCTCCGACGAGAAGCACGTCGGCCGCGTCGACCATGTGGTCGGGACCGATATCGAACTGGCCAAGATCGACCTGGCCGGCGGCTTCAAGCACCACATGATCCCGCTCAGCTGGGTCGATTATGTCGACGACGACAAGGTCAGGCTGAGCCTGACCGCCGACGCCGCCAAGGCCGCCTGGCGCCAGAAGCACTAGGCGTCTTTCGCCGCATGTCGGAAAGGGCTCACGGCTTTCTCCGTGAGCCCTTTTTGCGTTTGGCGCCAAGGGGTTGGAATCGGCTGCTGAGCGGTTAGCATTGCGTCGGGAGGGCGACATTGAGCCAGATCGACGCGCAGCAACGGATCGCCGAACTGACCCGCATCGTCACGCTGGAATCGATCCACGCCCAGCGCCAGCAGCCGAACTTCACCGCCGCCCTGCACCATTCGATGGTGCAACCGCTGGCCTGCTACGGGAGCGACAGGCAGACCCCGAATGCCCTCAAGGACATGGGCGTCACCGGCGGGCTGACCCCGGCCCTGACCGAAACGGTCAGCAATTTCTTCGCTGTCCTCTACCTGTTGGTGCAGGATACGGCGACGGCGTGGCGCGGCCGGAGCAGGAACGCAGGGAGGGGCCATGACGGCGGAGGTCGGCGAGCGGATCGAGGTGCTGGTTCCGGACCCGTTCGCGCCGGCCCGGATCGAGGCGATCAAGGCCGCGCCGGCCTTCCAGACGGCGATGCGGCGCTCGTTTCGCGGCGCCTTGAGCTGTTATGAGGCCGACCCGCTCACCTCCAACACGCTGAAGGACGCCGGCCGGGACTACACCGGCTGGCTCTGCTGCTACCTGCACCTCACCGATGGCGGCCTGACGCTGGCGCGGCTGCGGGAGCTGTGTGGGCGATCCAGCTTCATCAGCGCGAACGCCGCCGAGGCCGTGCTTGGCCAGATGCGCGACCGGGACCTGGTCGTCGTCGCGCCAGAGCAGCCGAACCGGCGGGAGATCAGGCTGCTGGTCACGCCGCCCCTGCTGCACAATTACAGGGAGCGCTTCCGGGTCGAGATCGAGTCGGCGGCCCTGCTCGACGACCGGATGGCGCGGCTGGCCGCGTCCTGGGACCGGCCGGGGGTGTTCGAGACCTATTTCACCGCCTACGTCGGCGGGGTGGTGATGGGGGCGAGCGCCTACGACCCCGCCCAGCCGGGTATGTGGTCGCTGTTCAGCCATCACGCCGGCCCCCTGATCCTCATGCGAATCTGCGACGGGGCCGATGAGGACGATGTCTTCCCGCCGGCGCGGCCGGCGCCGCTGTCGCTGTCGGCCATCGCCCAGGCCTTCGGCGTTTCCCGGACCCATGTCGCCCGGGTGATCGCCGAGAGCGAGGCCGAAGGGCTAATGACCCGGTCGCCGGGCGGGCGGTCGATAACCCTCGAGCCGGCGATGCGGGACCGGATCAGCTTCTTCTTCGCCGTGGTCTACATCCTGGCGACCATGGTCTTCGTCTGGGTCGAGGACCAGCTGGACCTGGTGGACGCCTCTACAGGAGCCAACTACCGGTTTCTCCGGTGACATCGCCGTTGATCTTCACCTGGTAGTCCACCTTGCCGTCGCCGGTGGTGTCGAGGCGTACGGTGGTGAGGCCGCCCGCGAAGGTCACCGTCATCTGGCCCGCCACCTTGCTGAAGCCGGCGACCAGGCTGAGCGTGCCGACAAAGGCTCCTGACAGGTCGAGGATGTCGCCCTCGGGGGCGTTGAAGTCGTAGATCTGGTCGGTTTCCAGGACCGCTCCGAAGGCGTGGGCGACGACGAAGGTGTCGCCGCCAAGACCGCCGCGCAGCAGGTCGTTGCCGAGGCCGCCGACGATGACGTCGTCGCCGTCGTTGCCGTTGATGGTGTCGACGCCGCCCAGGCCCGACAGGGTGTTGGCGCCGGCGTTGCCCTGCAGATTGTTGGCGCCGGCGTTGCCGAAACCATCGACGTCGCCGGCGCCCTGCAGCTCCAGGCCCTCGATGTTGGCGGCCAGGGTCCAGGTCAGTTCGGTGCGAACGATGTCGTAGCCTTCGTCGGCGGCCTCGAGGGTCTGATCGCCGGCCCCGACGATGAAGACGTCGTTGCCGAGCCCGCCGATCAGGATGTCGTTGTCGGACCCGCCGTCGAGGTAGTCGTTGCCCTCGCCGCCGGTCAGGGTGTCGGTCCCTTCGCCGCCGTCCATGCGATCATTGCCGAGGCCGCCGTTCAACTGGTCATGGCCGGCCTCGCCGTACAGCTTGTCGGCCCCGTCGTCGCCGTTCAGGGTGTCCTGGCCGTCGCCGCCCAGCACGGTGTCGCCGCCGACACCGCCGGACAGGATGTCGTTGTTGGCCAGGCCTTCGATGCGGTCGTTGCCCAGGCCGCCGTCGATGAGGTTGGGGCCGCCGTCGCCGACCAGGGAGTCGTTATTGGAATCGACGCCCGTGATCGACAGGGTGACCGTCGCCGTCGTGCCGCCGGCCGTGTAGGTGAAGCTGTCGGTGGCGGCGGTGTTGGCGGCCCCGGAGGCCGGGGCGCCGAGGCCGTCGTACCGGTGGTTGGGATCGTAGCTGAAGGTCCCGCCCACATTCATCGTCAGCAGGGCGCCGGACGGCAGGACGACGGCCACGCCGGGCGTCAGGGCCTGGCCGTTGATATGGGTCACCGGCTGGCCCGCGCCGTCGGCCCCAAAGCCGTTGTCGGCGGTGACATCGCCGTTCACCCGGCCGTTCTCGAGCAGGCTGAAGGCGTCGTTGAACACCTCGCCCTGGGCCGTGACGTTGACGGTGATCGCGAGGCTGGTGAGGGTCGTGTTCGCCCAGGTGCGGATCTGGCCGTTGGCGGCGCCGATCAGAACGACGTCGAAGCTGCCGTCGCCGGTCCTGTCGACAAAGACCGGCGCGGCGTTGGTCCCGACGTCGATGCCATTGAGCGGATTGTTGGCGCCGGTCTGCTGGACATAGGTCCCCGCGTCGTTGCGGTAGTAGCGGATGGTGCCGTCGCCGAGGCCCAGCAGCATGTCCTGGTCGCCGTCGGTATCGAAGTCCCAGAAGGCCGGGGCGGCGTTGGTCCCGGCGGTGATGCCGTTGAAGGGATTGGAGCCGGCCGCGACGAGGGCGTAGGCCGAGCCGTTCCAGGCCAGCACCGAGATCGTGCCGTTGTTGTTGCCGATGACGATCTCGCGCTGCAGGGCGGCGCTGACGTCGGCGAAGATCATGTTGCGGGCGCCGGTTGTGACGTTGACGCCGTTCAGGGTCGCCATCTCGCCCAGGGACGGATTGGCGGTGAGATTGCCGAAGCCGTCGTTCTCCAGGGCCAGCAACGTCCCGCCGCTGCGATGGACGATGTCCAGATCGCCATCGCCATCGGCGTCGAAGGACAGGTAGGCGGCGTTGCTGGGCAGGGTGAGGTTGGAGAAGGGTTCGGAGCCGCCGAACGTCTCGATCCAGGCGCTGCCGTCGCCGCTGAGAAGGCGGAGCACGCCATCGGCGCGGATGACGAGATCGGTGAAGCCGTCGGCGTCGAACCGGGTTACCGTCAGGGCGCTGTTGTTGCCGAAATCGTAGCCGACGAAGGGGTTGTTCCCGAAAGTCAGCTCGCTGAGAGCCAGCGGGCCGGTCGCGGGCAGGGGCGCGCCGTCGCCGTCGCGGAGGCTCAGGGTCAGGGTGCGGGCGGCCGTCGGGGTGTTGGAGACGTCGGCGTAGGTCAGGTTGGCGATCAGCGCCT
>JAQGIK010000113.1 GCA_028291265.1 Caulobacter sp.
GGGCAGCGCCGACGGCAGTGACTAGCCTCGTTCTGGCGCCGTCATCGACGCCTGCTCCATAACGTTCCCGATCCTGACAAGCCGGCGCTGCCCCCGCCCCCACCGCCGTCGGCGGCGGTCCCCCTCCCCCCTCAGGCCATAGGCCTGCCGAAGGAGGAATAGAAAAGGGCCGGTGTTTCCACCGGCCCTTTCCGTTTCTCGCAGGAGGTAAATCCTACTCGATGTCTTCGTTGATGATCCCGACCTTGAAGTAGCCGTTCTCCTGAAGGACGTTGAGCACGTCCATGAAGTCCTCATAGAGCACGTCCGGATCGGCCTGCAGGAACACCCGCTCGGTCTGCGGAACGCTGGTGACGCCCTTCTTGATCATGTCGGCCGGGATGTCGGCCGGCAGGTTTTCCAGACGAGTCTGGGTGCCGTCGATGAACAGCGCGCCCGACTTCTGGATGAAGACGATGGTCGGATCCGGCGGCTTCTTGGCGTTCGGGGGCGGCGGGATGGCCGGGGGCAGGTCGATGGCGATCGACACGGTGGCCAGGGGGGCCGCGACCATGAAGATGATCAGCAGCACCAGCATCACGTCGACGAACGGCGTCACGTTGATCTCGGAATTCTGCCCGAGATCGAACTTTGACTTCTTGCCACCGCCGGCCAGTTGCGCAGCCATTCAAGCACTCCTCTTGGCGAGCCTCTCAGCGGCCCGTCTGCTATTCTCTTATCCCATGGCGCAGGAGCGGCGGCCTGTAAAGCCCGTCTCTCGCCGTGCGGGAATCTGAACGCCGCTATGGCGGGTTGGGGTCCATCCGGTCTAAGCGATCCTGCATGATCCTCGAATTCGACGCCTATGTGACCGCCGCGCTTTTCGACGCCAAAGCCGTACCGATGTTCGCTTTGGGCGACGGCACGGCGCGCCTTGTAACGCTTGAGGGATTCGTCACCGTCCAGGCTCACGACGGCGCCGTCCTGGCCGCCTGCGCCCATCCGACGGGGGACGGTATCCTCACGGCAGGCGACGACGGCCGGGTGGTCTGGAGCCGCCTGGAAGGCGACGAACTGGTCGCCACGGAAATCGCGTCGGTGAAGGGAAAATGGATCGACGCCATCGCCGCCAGCGCCGAATCCGGCCTGATCGCCTTCTCGGCGGGGCGCGATCTCTACGTCCGCGATTCGAAGGACGCCGCTTTTTCGCGGACCTTCACCCATGAGAAGTCGGTGGCCGATATCGCCTTCGACCCCAAGGGCCGGCGGATCGCCGCCGCCACCTACGGCGGGGCGGCCCTGTGGTACGCGCGGATCGAGAAGCAGGTCCCGCAGATGCTGAAATGGGCCGGCAGCCACGCACAGGTCCTGTGGAGCCCGGACGGCAAGTTCCTGATGAGCGCCATGCAGGAGAACAGCCTGCACGGTTGGCGGCTGGCCGATTCCAAGGACATGCGGATGGGTGGCTATCCGGCCAAGGTGAAGAGCCTGGCCTTCCTGTCGGGCGGGCTGATGCTGGCGACGTCGGGGGCCAACGGGGCGGTGGTCTGGCCGTTCCAGGGGGCGAACGGGCCGATGGGAAAGGAGGCCGCCGAGATCGCCTACGACCAGGACGCCCTGGTGGTGCGGGTGGCGGCGACGCCGGGCGGCGGGGTGCTGGCCGGCGGGCTGGACGACGGCCGGGTCTGGGTCTGCGACCTGAAGAGCGGCCGGCGGGAGATGATCAAGGCCGAGAAGGGCGCGGCGATTTCGGCGCTGGCGATGACGGCGGATGGGCGGAGCCTGGCCTGGGGCGACGAGGACGGCGGGGCGGGGATCGCGGCCCCCCCTCTCTAGTCCCCATCTCTACCGCTCATCCCGACGAATGCCGGGACCCAGATCCACCCGAGATGTTGGCTGATCGGCCATGAAGGCCGCGCGCATGGACCGAACCTTGTTGGGTTCCATCTGGGTCCCGGCATTCGCCGGGATGAGCGGAAATTTTAGGGTCAATCCAACGGCCGCTTGGTCCGGTAGACGATGACCTCGAACGGCGCGCCGAAGGTCATGTAGCTGAAGCCGACATTGATCCTGTCGCCCACCACCTCGCAGTCGAGATAGGTCGTCGTGGCCGGGTCAACGGCCTGTTTGCAGCGCCAGTCGCCCCGGTGCATGGCCGCCAAGCCCTTCAGATACAGTTCGGATTGGCGGATATCGTCGATCCTGTGGCCGGGCGGCGGATCGCGGACCAGCTGCACGGCGTCGAGCTTGCCATCCAGGAAGAAGTAGCGGGCCCGCCAGGTCGTCCCGAGGTGGAAGACGTCCTGCTGTTCCAGCGCCAGCGTGGCGCCGTTGAGCCCATCGCCCTCCTTGGGCGGTCTGGCCCCGGGCGTGGCGGCGGCGACGGTGGCGACCGTGTCGTCGGTATGGGCGTTGCCGAACAGCAGCTCGCCGGCCTGGGCGCCCCCGGCGGCCAGGGTCAGGGCGGCGGACAGGATCAGGGCGAGACGCATCGCGGGTTCTCCAATCGACGACGCATCATCGCCCGCCAGCCCCGCCCGATCATCCCCAATTGAAGGGGGTCAGTCGAAGCCGCGCATGTCGGCCCAGACGTCGAAGGGATCGCGGCGCGTGCGCAGGGCGTTGATCGGCGCGGCCTCGTCGGCGTAGCCGAGCGCCATGCCGGAAAACAGCATGTGGTCCCCGGGCAGGCCGAGGAAATCGCCGACGGTCTTTGGATAGCGGGCCCAGAACTCCTGGGCGCAGGTCGCCAGGCCGGCTTCGACGGCCAGCAGCATCAGGGTCTGCATGTACATGCCGACGTCCGACCACTGCGGGGGGCCGAGCTTGCGGTCGAGGCTGAAGAAGACGCCGACCGGGGCGCCGAAGAACTGGGTGTTCTTGAACAGCTGGCGCAGGCGGGCCGGCTTGTCCTCGCGGGGGATGCCGATGGTCGCGTAGAGGTCCTCGCCGCATTCGAAGCGGCGGGTGCGGAAGGGGTCCCAGAGGTTCTCGGGATAGACGTCGTATTCCGGCTGTTCGCCGCCGGGGTTGGCGCCGACCTTCGCTTTCAGCACCTCCAGCGGGGCGCCGGCGACGGCGTGGACCCGCCAGGGCTGCAGGTTGCCGCCGCTGGGGGCGCGGTGGGCCTTCTCCAGCAGCTCGCGCAGCAGGGCGGCGGGCACCGGGTCGGGCTTGAAGGCGCGGACCGAGACGCGGGCGGCGACGGCGTCGGATACGTTCATGGCGGCGCTCTTTCGCGACAAGAGAAGACGAGCCGGTTAGCATGCGGCCCCAAGGTCATGGCAAGGGGCGATGCGCGTGTCGGACGAGACTCCCCGGGACGAGGACGAAGCGCCGGTCGCGCCGGCGGCGGACGAGCCGCCGGGCGAGACGTTGAGTGCGGACGCGGCGACGCCGGACGCCGGGCCGCCCGAAATCCCGTCCGAGGCGGTCCCCGAAGACGCCATCGAGGCCGTGCCGCCCGACGATGCGGCGCAGAGCCATCTGTCCGACGAGGCGGAGGAGGCTCCGGCCGAAGAGGACCCCTCGACCGATCCCGAAGGCGCCCTTGAACAGGAGCCCGAAGCCGGGCTTGAGCCGCCGCTCGCCATCGAGCCCACGCCCGCCCCGCCCCCGCGACGGCCCCGCCCTGCCCGGCCGGCGCCGCCGGTCAAGCCGACCAGCTTCCTCGGCAAGGTGGCCCGGCGGCTGGCGATGATCGTGGTGGTGGTCGGGGTGCTTGTTCCCGTGACCTCGACCCTGCTGTTCCGGTTCGTACCGCCGCCGGTGACCCTGCTGATGGTTCAGCGCCTGTTCGAGGGCCGGGGACTGGACCACCGCTGGATGTCGCTGTCGCGGATGAGCCCGGCCCTGCCCAACGCCGTCATCGCCGCCGAGGATGCGGGCTTCTGCGGCCACTGGGGTTTCGACTTCAAGGCCATGGAAAAGGCCGTGGCCCACAACCAGCGCCGCCCGGGCAAGATCCGCGGCGGCTCGACGATCAGCCAGCAGACGGCCAAGAACGTCTTCCTCTGGCCGCAGCGGTCCTACGTGCGGAAGGGGCTGGAGGCCTATTTCACCGTCCTGATCGAGACCCTCTGGGGCAAGCGGCGGATCATGGAGGTCTATCTCAACAGCGTCGAATGGGGCCCCGGCGTCTATGGCGCCGACTCGGCCTCGCGGCACTATTTCGGGATCGGCGCCGACCAGCTGACGGGCGCGCAGGCCTCGCGGCTGGCGGCCATCCTGCCGAGCCCGCTGAAGTGGAAGGCGGCGGCGCCTGGGCCTTATGTGCGCAAGCGCTCGCGGAGGATCGGGGCGGCCAGCGGGACCGTGCGACGGGAAGGGCTGGCGGCCTGCGTGCGGTAGAGTTCGCTCTCCGCCCTCTGGGCGGAGGACGGTTCGGAGCGTGAGCGACCGACCAGGAGGCGGGCCCACCGGCGGTGGGGATTAGCGCGTTCCTTGAAGCTTCGGCGGCGGCGGTCGCACCTCGGCGCCGCCGGTGGAAGTCCCGCCTCGGTTTGGCTCGCTTGCAGCGCTCGCCAAAGGACGGTTCCGCCCCAAGGGCGGAGAGCGATAACCACGACACTTGACGCAACCCCTCCCCTGCGGTCCCTTGCCGCACCCCAAATTCCAAGGAAGCGTCCCATGAAGAAGACGACCCTGCTGGCGGCCGCGGCCGCCCTGGCTCTGACCACCGGCCTGACCGCCGTCGCGGTCGGCCAGACCCCCGCCCCGACCCCGGCCGCCGCGCCCGCCGCCACGCCCAGCCCCGAAGAGGCCAAGGCCTTCATCGACAAGGCCGAGGCCGACCTCGCCAAGCTCAGCGAGTACGTCAACAAGGCCAGCTGGGTGCGCGCCACCTACATCACCGAGGACACCATGTTCCTCGAGGCCAAGGCCGGGGCCGAGGCCACCACCCTGGCCACCGACCTCGCCGTCCAGGCCGCCAAATACGACAAGACCGCCGCCGACCCGGTCACCCGCCGCAAGCTCGACATCCTCAAGCGCGCCCTGGTCCTGCCCGCCCCGCAGCGGCCCGGCGCGGCCGAGCAGATGGCGACCATCGCCAGCCGGCTGGACAGCATCTACTCGACCGGCAAGTTCGACTTCAAAGGCAAGAAGATCACCCTCAACGACGCCGAGGATATTCTGGCCGAAAGCCGCGACCCGGCCGACCTGAAGGCCGCCTGGGAAGGCTGGCACTCGATCTCGCCGGTGATGACCGCCGACTACGCCCAGCTGGTCGATCTGGCCAACGAGGGCAGCAAGCAGCTCGGCTACGCCGACACCGGCGCCCTCTGGCGCTCGGGCTACGACATGGGTCCCGACGCGTTCGCGGCCGAGACCGACCGCCTCTGGCAGCAGGTCGCACCCTTCTACAAGAACCTGCACTGCTATGTGCGGGCCAAGCTGAACGCCCAGTACGGCGACGCCGTGCAGCCCAAGACCGGCCCGATCCGCGCCGACCTCTTAGGCAACATGTGGGCCCAGCAGTGGGGCAACATCTATCCGATCGTCAAACCGGCCGACGACACGGCCGGCTACAGCCTCGACGCCCTGTTGGTCGAGAAGGGCTATGACCCGCTGAAGATGGTGAAGACCGGCGAGAACTTCTATTCGTCGCTGGGCATGGCGCCGCTGCCGGACACCTTCTGGACCCGCAGCCAGATCACCCGCCCCGAAGGCCGCGAAGTGGTCTGCCACGCCTCGGCCTGGGACCTCGACGACGCCGACGACATCCGCATCAAGATGTGCACCAAGGTCAACGCCGAGGACTTCTACACCGTCCACCACGAGCTCGGTCACAACTACTACCAGCGCGCCTACAAGGGTCAGCCCTACATCTTCAAGGGCGGGGCCAACGACGGCTTCCATGAGGCGATCGGCGACTTCGTCGGCCTGTCGGCCCTGACCCCCACCTACCTCAACCAGATCGGCCTGCTGGAAAAGGTGCCGGGGGAGGAAGGCGACACGCCGTTCCTGCTGAAGATGGCGCTCGACAAGATCGCCTTCCTGCCCTTCGGCCTGCTGGTCGACCGCTGGCGCTGGCAGGTCTACGACGGCTCGGTGAAGCCGGCCGACTACAACAACGCCTGGTGGGCCCTGAAGCTGAAGTACCAGGGCATCGCCCCGCCCGGGCCGCGCCCGGCCAACGCCTTCGATCCGGGGGCCAAGTACCATGTGCCGGGCAATGTGCCCTACACCCGCTACTTCCTGGCCGGCATCTACCAGTTCCAGTTCCAGCGCGCCGCTTGCAAGCAGGCCGGCTGGAAGGGCCCGCTGCACCGCTGCTCCGTCTACGGCAACAAGGAGGTCGGCGCGAAGTTCAACAAGATGCTGGAGATGGGCCAGTCGAAGCCCTGGCCGGACGAGCTGGAAGCCTTCACCGGTGAGCGCCGCACCGACGCCAGCGCGGTGACCGAATACTTCAAGCCGCTCAACACCTGGCTGATCAAGCAGAACAAGGGCCAGAAGTGCGGCTGGTAAAACGGGACTGGTTCTGCGCCGCGCTCGCGGCGCAGAACGAGAACCTGACCCTTCCCGCAGTACCTGTCCCCGACCTGGCGCGGACTGCCGGGCCCAGGCACGCCGTCTTCCGACCGAGCAAACCGGGTCGCAACAGCGCCGCGGCGAGCCAGTCACCTTTCTTTGTGGTTACCGCATAATTCACCGCCCTTGTTGGCGGATGCGTTTACCGCGCTCGGTCAACCTGCACGGTCGGCGGACAACATTGGTCCGTTGTCGGGTTGGGGTCTTTTGCGATGGGCGCGCAGGGTTTCGTGCGAGCCGCCATGGCGCGGCTGAAGTCGTTCGGCGGTAACAGGCGGGGGGCGATCGCGGTCCAGGCCGCCTTCGTCGGCATGCCGATGGTGGTGCTGACCATGGGGGCGGTGGACATCGCCAATGGCTCGGCGGCCAAGACGCGGCTGCAGGATGCGCTGGATTCCGCCGCCCTGACCGCCGCCCGCTCCGCTCAGTTCACCGACGCCGGCCTGCAGTCGATCGGCTCGCAGGCCCTGGCCGCCAACATGACCGGCTCGCACGCCACCGTCACCTCCTCGTCCTTCAAGGCCGACGGCAACAAGGTGGTGGCCACCGCCAAGGCCAAGGTGACGCCGATCGTCGCCGGCATCTGGATGCAGGGCGACATCGTCGTCGGGGCCAAGGCCGACGTCACCCGCTCGGTCAACAAGATCGAACTGGCCCTGGTGCTCGACACCACCGGCTCGATGAAGGGCAGCAAGCTCAGCAACCTGAAGACCGCCTCGAAGAACCTCATCGACACCCTGTCGGCGGCGGCCGAGCGCAGCGTCGAGACCGATCCGGTCAAGATCGCCATCGCCCCCTTCTCGATGACCGTGAAGGTCGGGACCGCCTATCGCAACTCGACCTGGGTCGACCAGAACGCCGCGGCGCCGATCAACGACCAGATTTTCGCCAGCCATGCCAACCGCTTCACCATGCTCAGCAACATGGGCGTCAGCTGGGGCGGCTGCGTCGAGAGCCGGGGGGCGCCGTACGACACGCAGGACACCGCGCCGAGCACGGGCGCCCCGGCCACCCTGTTCACCCCCTACTTCGCGCCGGACGAGCCGAGCAGCGGCGGCACCTACTACAACAGCTACCTGCCGGACGTGACCAACAGCTCCAACTGGCAGACCCGCCAGGGCTATGTCGCCAAGTACAACCGCGCGCCGGCCACCACGGGGACGAATTCCAGCACCGGCTACACCTACGGGCCCAACAGCGGCTGCCAGCTGTCGCCGATCACCCGGCTGACCGACGACTGGGACGACCTGAAGGACGCCGTCGACGACATGGTCGCGGTCGGCGACACCAACATCCCGCTGGGCCTGATGTGGGGCTGGCACCTGCTCTCGCCCAATGCTCCGTTCGCGGACGGCCGGGCCTACAACACGCCCAAGTCGACCAAGGTCGTGGTGCTGATGACCGACGGCGAGAACACCATGGGCTCGACCGGAAACAACAACGCCTCGCTGTACAATTCGCTGGGCTACATCTGGCAGAACCGGCTGGGCATCGCCTCGGGCACCACGGCCCAGCGCAAGGCGGCCATGGACGCCAAGCTGACGGCCCTCTGCACCAACATGAAGGCCCAGCAGATTGTCATCTACACGGTGCGGGTCGAGGTCTCGAGCGGCGACTCCAGCGTCCTGCGCGGCTGCGCCAGCACCAACGACAAGTTCTACGATGTGCAGGACGCCAGCCAACTCAACGCCGTGTTCAACGCCATCGCCGGTTCCATCGAGAACCTGCGGATCCTGAAGTGAAGTTACGCGTGATTCACCTTCTTCGTTGGCCAGTTCCTTTACCAGCCCGGGTCTAGAAAACCCGATCAGGATTGGGTCCATGACGCACGACAAGCAAGCCAATGACGGTTTTCGGGGACGCCTGCGCGGCTTCCTCCGCCGGTTTGCGCGCGCCCGGCGGGGGGCCGTGGCGATTCAGTTCGCAGCCATCGTGCTGCCGCTGGCCGTGCTGTCGCTGGGCCTGATCGACGTCAACCAGGCCAGCATGTCCAAGCGGACCCTGCAGGACGCCCTCGACGCCGCCACCCTGATCGTCGCCAAGTCGAGCGCCAGCAACAATGCCCAGGCCGACGCCATCGGGGATGCGGCGCTCGTCGCCCAGCTGGCGACCCTGAGCGCCAACGACGGCACCCTGGCCTCCTCGACCTTCACGCTCGGCGGAACCGGCAACACCACCGTCCTGGCCGACGCCAGCATCACGGTGACGCCCGTGGTGGCCAATCTCTGGCTGCAGGGCAACATGAACGTCGGCGCCCACTCCGAGGTGCTGCGCGCCAGCTACGATCTGGAAGTGGCCCTGGTGCTCGACGTCACCACCTCGATGAGCGGCACCAAGATCGCTGACCTGAAAACCGCCGCCACCAGCCTGGTCGGGCAGGTCGTGAAGGACAGCCAGACCCCCTACTATTCGAAGATGTCGATCGTGCCCTATTCGAACGCGGTCAACGTCGGCAGCACCTATGCGGCCACGGCCCGCGGCGCTGTTCCCGCGGCCAAGACGATCACCGGCGCCTCCTGGGCCAGCGGCACGGCCATGACCATCACCGGCATCACCAAGGCCAACCCGGCCGTGGTGACCTCCAACGGCCACGGCTTCGTCAACGGCGACCGCGTCTGGATCAGCGGCGTCAGCGGCATGACCCAGGTCAACAGCCACGTCTACACGGTGGCCGGCAAGACCACGAACACCTTCCAGCTGCAGTCGACCAACTCCAGCAGCTGGTCTACCTACTCGTCCGGCGGCACGCCCCGGGCGACCAAGTGCCAGGCGACCAACTGCGAGGTCGTCGTCACCTCCAACGGCCACGGCTTCGCCAACAACGCCTGGGTCTACATCACCGGCGTCGGCGGCATGACCGACCTCAACAGCAACGACTGGCAGGTCACCAACAGCGCGACCAACACCTTCTGGCTGAATGGCAGCCTTGGGCCGAGCTACAGCGCCTTCAGTTCGAACGGCTCGGCCTACTGCACGACCAACGGCTGCGAGTACCAGCGGTTCACCAACAACACCGGCGGCGTCAAGATCTTCCGCATCAGCACCTGCGTCAGCGAGCGGTCGACCAACCCCTACAATGACCTGTCGCCCGCAACGACCCTGCTGGGGACCAACTATCCGGCCAGCGGCAACCCCTGCCTGACCAACACCATCACCCCGCTGACCAGCACCAAGGCGACCCTGACCTCGGCGATCAGCGGCCTGTCGGCCTCCGGATCGAGCGGCGGGCACATCGGCGTGGCCTGGGGCTGGTATTCGATCTCGCCCAACTTCAGCTCGATCTTCACCGGGACCAGCCTGCCGGCCTCCTACACGGCGCCGCACCTCAAGAAGGTGCTGATCCTGATGACCGACGGCGAGTACAACAGCTCCTACTGCAGCGGCGTCATCGCCCAGGACTCGACCACCGGCTCGGGCTCCACCAGCGACCACATCAACTGCAACGCGCCCAACGGCAACACCTATGCCCAGGCCGGCCTGCTCTGCACGGCGATGAAGCAGCAAGGGGTGATCATCTACACCGTCGGGTTCCAGGTCGGCAGCGACACCAACGCCCAGACTCTGGTCAACGGCTGCGCCACCGACGCCCAGCACGTCTATCTGCCGGCCACCGGCACCGCGTTGCTGGACGCCTTCGATGCGATCGGCGCCGACATCGCGTCCCTGCGAATATCCAAATAGCGGTTCCTTTACCCCTCTGGCGCATCCTCGCCGGCGATAAGCGGGGATGTGTACGACGGCCATGAAACGGCTCCTCAAACGCGCAATGAACAGGCTGGCGGGCTTCCGCCGGGACGAGGGCGGCAATGTCGCCATCATCGCCGCCATCGCCGTGCCGGTGCTGGCCCTGGTCAGCTTCGCCCTGCTCGACATCAACCGGGCCAGCGTCCAGAAGCGCGAGCTGCAGGACGCCCTGGACGCCGCCGCCCTCTACGCCGCCCGGTCTCCGGCCGTCACCGACGCCGACCTGCAGAAGGTCGGGGCCAAGGCGCTGCTCGCCCAGCTGGGCACGATGGTCGACGCCAAGCTGATGAGTTCCAGCTTCACGCTCGGCAAGAACGGCGCGGTGGTCGCCACCGCCCAGGCCAGCGTCAAGCCGTTCGTCTCCAATATCTGGCTGCAGCGCGACATGGTGGTCGGCGCCGACTCTGAGGTGCTGCGCTCGATGAACAGGATCGAGCTGGCCCTGGTGCTGGACAACACCGGTTCGATGGCCGGCTCCAAGCTCACCAACCTCAAGAAGGCCGCCAAGAACCTGATCGACAGCCTGGCCGCCTCGGCCGCCCGCAGCAGCGAGCCCAACCCGGTCAAGATCGGCATCGTCCCCTTCAGCCAGACGGTGAAGGTCGGGGCGACCTACAAGAGCCAGCCCTGGATCGACCAGACCGGCGCCGCCCCGGTCAACCGCGAGCTCTTCTGGGACAAGGCCAGCAACGCCACCGTCAACGCCAACCGCTTCACCCTGCTCAGCAACATGGGCCAGAGCTGGGGCGGCTGCGTGGAGACGCGCGCCCAACCCTACGACGTGCAGGACACCGTCCCGGCGGTCGGCACGCCGGCCACCCTCTACACGCCGTTCTTCGCGCCGGACGAGCCGGACTCCCAGTCCAAGTCGGGGTGGGCCAACGGCGACTTCGGCTCGTTCGGCAATGACTACCTGCCGGACGAAGTCTTCAGCACGACAAGCTGGAAGGTCCCGCAGGGCTATGTCGGCAAGTACGACCAGGCCCCCAGCGGCGGCGGCGGCCCCAACCGGGGTTGCGACCTGCAGCCGGTCGCCCGGCTGACCACCAGCTGGTCCAGCCTCAAGAGTCTGGTCGACGGCATGGTCGCGACCGGCAATACCAACATCCCGATCGGCGCCGCCTGGGGCTGGAACGTCCTGTCGCCGACCGGCCCGTTCGGCGACGGCGCCGCCTACGGCACGGCCAAGCTCAGCAAGATCGCCATCATCATGACCGACGGCGACAACGTCATGAGCGACGCCAGGAACGACAACGAGAGCAACTACAACGCCCTCGGCTACCTCTGGCAAGGGCGGCTGGGCATCAACGGCGGCGGCGAGGGCGCCCGCACCGCGGCCATGGACACGCGCCTGGCCCTGCTGTGCGAAAACATGAAGGCCAAGGGCATCGTCGTCTACACGGTGCGGGTCGAGGTCAAGTCGGGGTCCAGTTCGCTCTTGAAGAAGTGCGCCACCTCGGCCGACCGCTACTATGACGTCCAGGACGCGGACGATCTGGACGACGTGTTCCAGCGGATCGGCGGCGAGATTTCGAACCTGCGGATTTCGAAATAGGGAACTCCTTCTCCCGCCGAGCGGGAGACGGGACTTCTATGCCGCCGCCATGTCCTCGGCCGCGCTGCAGGCCGTCATCAGCGCCTCGAACAATGCCTCGGCGCTGACCGGCTTGGTCAGGTGGCCGTCGGCGCCGGCTTCGGCCGAGGCCCGCACATGTTCGGGCAGGGCGTTGGCCGACAGGGCCCAGATCGGCGTGCGGCCGGTCTCGCCGGCGCGGATGGCGCGAATGGCGGTGAGGCCGTCCATGACCGGCATCTGCATGTCCATCAGCACCAGGTCGAAGGCCTGCGACAGGGCGGCCTCGACCGCCTCGGCCCCGTTCTCGACGCAGGTCAGCTCAACCCCGGCCGGCTCCAGCAACAGCTGCACGACCCGGCGGTTGACGGCATGGTCCTCGGCCAGCAGCACGCGCGGAGCCCGGCTGTCGGCCATCTCGGCAGGCGCCGCGGCGACCACGGCGTCCGGCGCCGCGGCGCAAGGCAGCGGCAGGGTCAGGATGAAGGTCGCGCCCTGGCCGGGTTCCGACGCGGCGGTCAGGTCGCCGCCCATGGTCCGGGCCAGCTGGCTGGAGATGGCCAGGCCCAGGCCCGTGCCGCCGAACCGGCGGGTGATCGAGCCGTCGGCCTGTTCGAAGCGCTCGAACATCCGGGCCTTGAAGTCGTCGTCGAAGCCGATGCCGGTGTCGCGCACGGCCAGCGCCAGAACCCCGTCCTCGACGAAGGCGCGCAGCGACACCGATCCGCGGGTCGTGAACTTGATGGCGTTGGACAACAGGTTGCCGGTGACCTGGCGCAGGCGCACGGCGTCGCCCTCGAACCAGGCGTCGGCGGACGGATCGAGGTCGAGATCGAAGCTGAGGCCCTTGTCGGCGGCCAGGGGGCGGAACAGGTCGGCGATCGCCCGCAGCGAGGCGCTGAGCTCGAAGGGCTCGGCCTTGAGGTCCAGCTTGCCGCTTTCGATGCGGGCCAGGTCGAGCAGGTCCGACAGGATGGCTTCCAGAGTCTGGCCGGAGGTGCGGATCAGCCCGACCATCTCCTCCTGGCCGGCGGTCAGGGCCGTGCGCGACAGGGCGGCGGCCACGCCCATGACGCCGTTCAGCGGCGTGCGGATCTCGTGGCTCATGTTGGCGAGGAATTCGCTCTGGGCGCGGTTGCTGGCCAAGAGCCCGCGGGCGGCGTTGCGGACCTTCCGCATCATCACCAGGCCGACGCAGACGAAGGTCAGGAGGATGAAGATCATGGGCCCGGCGGCCCGCTTCAGCAGGTCGGCGCCGGGGCGCTGCGGGGCCCAGCTCAGCACCAGGGCCGGGCCGCCGCCGGAGGTTTCGAAGGCGACGCTGGCCAGGGCGGGGCCCGGCGCCACGCCCACCCGGGCGGTGATCGGCGCCACCTGGAAGCGGTCGCGCATCAAGGTCAG
>JAQGIK010000119.1 GCA_028291265.1 Caulobacter sp.
GCAGGTCGATCCAGAAGGCCGCGCCGCGCCGCCAGCGGGGGTCCAGCCCGGCCTCGCCGCCCATCAGTCCGGCCATGCGGCGGGCCGAGGCCAGGCCGAGGCCCAGGCCGCCGCGGTTCTGCCGGCCGGCCCCGGCGCCCTGGACATAAGCCTCGAACAGGCCGGCGCGGTCGGCTTCGGCCACGCCCTGGCCGTCGTCGACGACGTAGAGCCGCACCTGGCCGCCCCGCCGCCTGGCGCCGAGCAGGATGCGTTTGCAGCGGGCGTGACGGATGGCGTTGTGGACGAAGTTGCGCAGCACCCGGCCAGTCATGGCCGGATCGGTGTCGGCCCATAGCGCCGTCGGGGCGACGGTGATGGCGATGCCCTCGGAGGCGGCGAAGGCGGCGGACTCCTGAGCCACCCGCTCAAGGATGCCGGTGATGGCGGAGGGCGCGCAGCGGGCCTCCACGGCGCCGGCATCGAGGCGCAGGTGCTCAAGCATGCGGTCGAGCAGGGCGTCGGCCTCCTCGAAGGCCAGGGCGACGCCCGCCTCGGCCTTGTCGCGCAGCGCGCCTTTGTCAGTGCGCCGCAGTTGCTCGAAGAACAGCACGGC
Organism: Caulobacter sp.; assembly: GCA_028291265.1. GTDB lineage: Bacteria > Pseudomonadota > Alphaproteobacteria > Caulobacterales > Caulobacteraceae > Caulobacter. The sequence goes on from JAQGIK010000119.1 coordinate 596, forward strand.
GGCCTGCAGCGGCTGGCGCAGGTCGTGGCTGGCGGCGGCGATGAAGCGGGTCTTGGCGTCGCGGGCGTCATTGGCGACGGAGAGGGCGGTGGCCAGGTCCTCGGAAACCGCCTCGGCGGTCAGGCGCGCCTTGATGGCCGAGCGGACGGCGTACTTCAGGGTGACGGCGACCCCCAGCATCAGGGCCCCGAAGGCGACCAGGAAGATGGCCAGACCGCCGCTGTAGGGGCCGGGGGTGTTCAGGAAGAACAGGGCGGCCGAGCCGAAGACGCTGACCACGCCGAAGACGATGTTCTCGATGCTTTCGGCGGTGGAGATGACCTGGCCGCTGATCGCCGCGGCATAGAAGATGACCATCAGCAGCCGCAGCGGCTCGCTGGCGTAGGGCAGCAGCATCCAGACGCTGGCGGCGACGACCAGATTGTACATCACCGCCACGATCTTGCCGGCCGGCGACCAGACCCGGTTGATTTCGGCGTCGCCGGGTTTGCGCAGCAACACGATGAGCGGGATCAGCATCATGATGGCGATGGTGAAGGCCGTCATCCCCGTCCACAGCCACAGCCGGTCGGGCGGGGTGATCGGCGCGAACAGGCTGTGGACGTAGGCCAGGGTGCCGGCCAGCAGCAGGGTGAAAGAACCGGCGACGGCGAACTCCAGCCGTGACTCGGCGGCGCGCACCCGTGCGTGGTCTTCCCGCTCCTGAGCCGATTTCGCCAAGCGGCTGGGTCTCCTGCCTTGACCGGATCGTCCGTCCGAAAGGGCCCCGGCGCAAGATCGGCCGTTCGGCTCACCCGTTCGGCGGTCGCGGCAGGGCGGCGAAAAGCACAGCCTCTTCACCATGACGCTGCTCCTCGCCCTGTTGCTGCTGAGCGCCGCCGAGCCGGCGCCGAAGCTGACGCGCCCGCCGGCCGAGCCGCCGGTCTGCGTCAACGCCAGCCATGACCGCCTGAAGGTGCAGCCGGCGCGGGATGTCTGCGCTCCGGCCCTCAGCGCCTCGGGCGCGGAGGTCGGTGTCGGCTTCCTGCCCACCCAATGCCGCCGCAAGGGCGACAGCCTGAAGATCGACGCCATCGGCGAACGCGACGCCTGCCTGCCGACATCTAACTGAACGAGGGACGCAATATGACCAAGCGGGGGACGGCGCGGGCCGTGTTGATGGCCGGGATCGCCGGCGCGGCCTTGGCCTGCGCCGGCCTGCCGAGCGATGCGGCGCCGCGTAAGGACAGGGTCGCGGTCGCGCCAAGGTCCGGCGTGCAGGCCCTGCGCGAGGGACGCGGCGAGGAAGCCATCGCGGCGCTGAGCCCGTTGACCGCCCGGCGGCCGCGCGACGCGTCGGGCCAGTCGATGCTGGCCCTGGCCTATCAGCAGGCGGGCGACGAGGATCCGGAGAAGCTGGAGCTGGCCCTGGCCGGCTATGAGTTGGCGGTGAAGGTCCAGCCGGGGCAGTTCTGGGCGGCGGCGATGGCCGGCCGGGTGGCCTTCGACCGGGGCCGCTACGAGGAGTCGGCCGACTGGTTCGCCCAGGCCGTGATGAGCCGGCCCGAGGACGGACGGGCCTTTCTGGCCCTGGCGCGGGCCAGCTGGATGGCCGGCGACGTCGGTATGGCCGCGGCGGCGGCCAGCCGCTCGGCGATCCTGATGCCCGAAGGACCGCAGAAGGCCGCGGCGCTGCGGCTGGCGGCGATGGCCAACGCGGCGGCGGGCGAGGGCGGCGAGGCCAGGCTGCAGCTGGCGAGCTTACAGACCCTCGATCCGGCCGGGGCCGGCGCGGTGCAGGTTCGCATGGCGGCGCTGGAGCGGACCTCGGCCGTCGATCCGCTGCAGGATGGCCGCCCGCCGGCCGGGCCGGCGGAGATTCCCAACCAGATCTCGGTCGATGTCGCCATCGTCCTGGCCCAGAACACCCACCGCGACACCATCGGCATGAACCTGCTCGACGGGTTGCGGCTGCAGTACGGGGTGAGCTCGACCGACACCTCGACCCACCAAGCCGGGCCGGACAGCTTCCAGCGGGTGATCACCGAGGCCATCGGCATTCCGCAGCTGACCTACAACCTCAACCTCTTCAATCGCGGCGGCCAGTACTACCAGGTGGTGGCCCGGCCGACCCTGACCGCCTATCGCGGCGAGATCAGCGAGTTCTTCGTCGGGCGGACGATCAAGACGGCGGTCGGCGGCGTCAATGTCGCCCAGCTCGAGCAGATCGACATCGGCATCGAGATGAAGGTGACGCCGATCGAGATCACCGCCGACGGGGCCCGTATCCGCATCGAGACCAGCCGCTCGTTCCTGAGCAACGATCCGGCGGGGAGCTTCGCCGAGGCGCTGACCACCTTCCGGCAGCGGGTGGCGGCGACGGCCGAGATCCGCTTTGGCGAGACGCTGGTGCTGTCGGGGTTGTCGGAGAGCGTCGATGACTCGACCTTTTCGCGGGTGCCGGTGCTGGGCAAGGCGCCGCTGCTGGGCTCGCTGTTCAACGAGCGGCAGAAGACCTCGCGGCGGGACTCCGTGCTGATCCTGGTGACGCCGTCGTTGACGACCTCGCTGCCCGGGCGGCCCTGGAACCGACCGGCGGCCGTGGCGCGGCTGGCCGACCTGTGGACCCAGGTCATCGATCCCTCGAGCAACGGCGTCGACGTGGCGGCGCGGCTGAAGAAGGCGCGGCTGTTCTCGCGCATGGCCCCGGGCGACTCGCCGCTCAGCTGGCCCGACGCGCGCGGGGATGCGGGGGAGATGCTGGGGGATTTGCTGGTTCCGTGAGGGCGCTGGCGCCACCCAAACCCACCGTCATCCCAAGACTTGTTCTTGGGACCCACTTGTCCGCTTCGACAATCAGTGGGGTGGAGGCGCAGCCGCGCCTCCATGGCAAACACTAGCCGCGGCTGAGCCGTGGGCCCCAAGAACAAGTCTTGGGGTGACGGTGAAGGGGGTGAGCGGCGCGGCCCCTAGGTCCAATCGACATTCAGGGATTCACGTGCTGCTGGATGCGTGATTCATAGGTCTCCGCTTTGGCGGAGGTCTGTGATGGGTGTGAAGCGGTACGAACTGAACGATGCGCAGTGGGCTCGTGT
>JAQGIK010000142.1 GCA_028291265.1 Caulobacter sp.
GCGATCCTGTTTGAGAACTGCGGGGCGTGGGGTCACCAACGCCGTAATCGAGGAAGAGCCCTTCCTCGCCGTCGGGAGACAGGGAATAGAACAGCCAACGCCATTCCTCCTCTAACGGATGGAACGCGCGGCCGACTTTCCTTGGAACAGGCTGATGCGACTCGCGTGCGGGAGCGATCCCTCATGTTCGTCGCTTTGGCAGCCGGAATGGTCCGGCCGCTGTAACCGAGTAGGAGACCGCAATGGACCGCGCTCAAAAGCAGGAGTCGATCGAAACGCTGAAAGGCGTTTTCGCCGGCGCCGGCGCTGTCGTCGTGACCCACTATACGGGCATGACCGTTGCGGAAATGACTGACCTGCGTGGCCGCCTCCGCAAGGAGAGCGCCACCTTCCAAGTGGTGAAGAACACCCTCGTCCAGAAGGCTCTGGACGGCGTGGCTGGCGACAAGGGCAATGCCCTGTTCACCGGTCCCGTCGCCATCGCCTTCGGCAAGGATCCGGTCGCCGCCGCCAAGATCGTCACCCAGTACGCCAAGGAAAACGACAAGCTCAAGCTGGTCGGTGGTTTGCTGGGTCAGACGACGGTGCTCGACGAAGCTGCTGTGCGGTCGCTCGCGACCCTGCCGTCGCTCGACGAAATCCGCGGCAAGCTCATCGGTCTGCTCAACGCTCCGGCGACCAAGATCGCCGGCGTGCTGCAAGCCCCCGCGGGTCAACTGGCCCGTGTCTTCGGCGCCTATGCCGCCAAAGACGCCGCCTAGAAGTCATCTCCGCGTACATCCCTCATCTGTTTTAGGAACTGAACATGTCCAAGCTCGACAAACTGGTTGAAGAACTCTCGACCCTGACCGTCCTCGAAGCCGCTGATCTGTCCAAGCTGCTCGAAGAAAAGTGGGGCGTCTCCGCCGCTGCTCCGGTGGCCGTGGCCGCCGCTGGCGGCGCCGCCGCTGCTCCGGTGGAAGCCGCCGAAGAGCAAACCGAGTTCACCGTTGTTCTGACCGCCGGTGGCGACAAGAAGATCAACGTGATCAAGGAAGTCCGCTCGGTTCGTCCGGACCTCGGCCTGAAAGAAGCCAAGGACCTGGTCGAAGGCGCTCCGCAGAACGTGAAGGAAAACGTTTCGAAGCAGGAAGCCGAAGAAGTGAAGAAGAAGCTGGAAGAAGCCGGCGCTTCGGTCACCATCAAATAAGCGGCTCTCGCACCCAGCGGGTGCGAGGACTGACCACGATGAGCGGCCCCGGGGAGCGATCCCCGGGGCCGTTTTCGTTTGCTCGCTAGCCCGCCGCCTCGGCGAAGGTCGGGGTCGAGCGGGCGATCTCGCGTTCGGCGTCGTCCATGTCGGCCGGGATGTCGGCGAACAGCGGGGTCGACAGGTAGCGCTCGCCAGTGTCGGGCAGCATGCACAGGATGTTGGCCCCTTCAGCGGCCGTGGCCGCCACCTGCAGGGCCCCGGCGAAGGTCGCTCCCGAGGTGATGCCGCAGAAGATTCCCTCGTTGCGGGCCAGCTCAAGGCTCCACCGCATGGCCTCCGGCCCGGCGATCGGCAGGACCTGGTCGGCATAGCCGAGGGCGACCGCGTCGCCGGTGATCTTCGGGATGAAGTCGGGCGTCCAGCCCTGCATGGGGTGGGGCTTCCAGGCCGGATGGCCGGCGGCCGGCGAGCCATCCGCCTGGCGGGCTTGCGGTTCGCCGCTGCCGATCAGGGCCGCGTCCTGCGGCTCGCAGACCACGATCTTGGTGTCGGGGCTCTCGGCCCGCAGCACACGGCCGACGCCGTTCAGGGTGCCGCCGGTGCCATAGCCGGTGACCCAGTAGTCAAGCTGCTGACCGGCGAAATCGTCGATGATCTCGCGGGCCGTGGTCGCGGCGTGGGTGTCGGGATTGGCCTGGTTCTCGAACTGGCGGGTCAGGAACCAGCCGTGCTTCTCGGCCAACTCCACGGCCTTGACGACCATGCCGGTGGCCCGGTGCGCGGCGGGGGTCAGGACTACTTTCGCGCCGAGGAAGCGCATCAGCTTGCGCCGCTCGACGCTGAAGCTGTCGGCCATCACCACCACCAGCGGATAGCCCTTGGCGGCGCAGACCATAGCCAAGCCGATGCCGGTGTTGCCGCTGGTCGCCTCGATCACCGTGCCGCCGGGCTTCAGGGCGCCCGAGCGTTCCGCCGCCTCGATCACCCCCAGGGCCAGGCGGTCCTTGACCGAGCCCAGTGGATTGAAGGCCTCGACCTTGACGTAGAGATTCACATGCGCCGGCGCGAGCCGGTTGACGCGGACCACCGGCGTACGGCCGATGGTCTGGAGAATGTTCTGATAGATGGCCATCTGGGATCCCTCCGCTGGCGGCGGAGTGAGCCCGGCGGCGCTGTCGAAGTCAATTTCCCCGCTAGCGCCGCACCCGCAGGGTCACGCCCCAGGTGTGCGGATCGCCGAGCGTGCCGGAGATCGCCCCGGTGTTGGCGGCCGCCAGGGTCAGCCAATAGTCCTCGTCGGAGACGTTGCGACCCCAGACCTGCGCGTCCCAGGTCCCGTCGGCGGCCCGGATGCCGGCCCGCAGGTTGAGCAGGCCGTATTCGGGGATCAGGGAGTAGATCGAGTCGTTGGCGGTGGTGAAGAAGTTGGAGCGATAGCTGTAGTCGGCCCCGACATAGCCCTCCGCCGCCGCGCCGTGGATATCCGGCGTCGCCTTGTGGAACTCGCCGCCGGCCGAGGCCGCCCACTTCGACACGCCCGGCAGGCGCCGGCCCGACAGGTCGCAGGTGGCCGTGGTGCGGATCTCGATGGCGCAGGGCGCGGCCTTGTAGTCGGTGTAGCTGGCGTCGTTGAAGGTGGCCGAGGCATAGAGGCTCAGCGCCTCTATTGGCTGGGCCTGGAGGTCGGCCTCCACCCCGCGCGAGAGCACCTTGCCGGCGTTGGTCAGGGAGCTGACGTTGTTGATCAGATTGACCTGGGTGGTCTGGTAGTTGCTGTCGTCGGTCCAGAAGTCCGCGAGGTTGGCGGTCAAGCGCTTGTCGAACCAGGCGCTCTTCAGACCCAGCTCATAGGCGTCGATGGTCTCGGGGCCGACGACGGGGTTCACCGCCAGATTGCCGACGGTGTTGATGTTCGACAGGTTCAGGCCGCCGGCCTTGTAACCGCGCGAATAGGTGGCGTAGGCCAGGATGTCGTCCGTCGCCTTGTACGAGACGTTGATGCGGCCGGTGACCGAGCCGTCGCTGGTCTCGGACTCGAACTTGTTGGCCACCCCGAAACGGGCGCGCAGGGCCCGGGCCGCCGCCTGATCCGCCGTCGACAGGGCCGAGAGGTCGTTCCCTGTGGCGGTCTGGTCGAAGAAGCCGGTCATCTTCTCGTAGGTGTAGCGAAGGCCGAGTGTCGCATCGAGGCGCGGCGTGGCGTGCCAGACGCCTTCGGCGAAGACCGCGTAGCTGTTCATCTCCGGCCCGGAGGTCGAGTGGATGTAATAGTTGTTCAGGGCCGCGGCGGCGACCGTCGGGCTGGCGGCGGCCGGGGCGAGGAACCAGCTTGCCGCTTTTGAGCCGTAGATGCTGACCGCGTCGGCGTCGATCTTCTGCCAGAAGGCGTAGACCCCGGCCACGTAGTCGATGGTGCGGTCGCCGCTGGAGGCGATGCGCAGCTCCTGGCTGAA
>JAQGIK010000150.1 GCA_028291265.1 Caulobacter sp.
ACCGGGCCTAAGTCGGCCCGGCGGTCCCCCTCCCCCGTCAGGCCTGCGGCCCGCCGGAGGAGGAACTGGAACGGGGACGCTCCCTCCACCAGCGCCAGCCGACGACCACCGTCCAGACCAGCTCCACGACCCCGAACGGCCAGGCGCCCTGCAGGAAGCCGTAGGCCGAGCCGAGCAGGCAGGAGAGGGAGAAGAGCAGGATGAAGATGTGGTGGCGCTTCTCCAGGGCGTAGAAGACCAGCATCAGGATCACGGCGAACAGGCCGAACAGGTCGAGGGGCGTCATGGTCATCCTCGCTTCCCTGCCCCTGGAACGACCCGGCTGCAAGGCGGTTGAGGCCTTGTCCTGTTCCCCGCATCACCTAACTGGACTGCCATGCGTCTCAACCAGGTCACCGTCCCGGCCCACGATCTCGAGGAGTCGATCCGCTTCTACGAGGCGCTCGGCCTGATCCTGATCGTCAAAAGCCCACACTACGCCCGCTTCGAATGTCCAGACGGCGATGGCGAGCATCCGCCGACCTTCTCCCTGCACCTGGATCCGGACGCCACGCCCGGGGCGGCGAGCGTCTATTTCGAGCATGAGCAGCTGGACGAGGAGGTCGAGGCGCTGATCGACAGGGGCGTCGTCTTCGACAGCGGGCCGGACGACCAGACCTGGCTGTGGCGCGAGGCCTGGACCAAAGACCCGGCCGGCAACCGGGTCTGCCTGTACCGCGCGGGGGAAAACCGCCGCTTCCCGCCGTGGAGATTGAAGTGAGCCGAATGACCCGACGCACCGGCCTGATCGGCCTGGCCGGCGCCTTCCTCGCCGCCTGCACCCCCGCCCGCTTCCTGGATTCGGTGTTCCCCGATGATCAGGCCAACACGCTGATCAAGGACGTCAGCTTTGGCGACAATCCGCGCCAGAAGCTGGATGTCTACGGCCCGGCGGACGGCAAGCCCGGCGCGCCGGTGGCGCTGTTCGTCTACGGCGGCGGCTGGAACAACGGCTCGCGCAAGGAATACCAGTGGGCCGGCAAGATGCTGGCCGCCCAGGGCTTCGTCACCGTCGTCGCCGACTATCGCCTGACCCCCGAGGTCAGCTTCCCGGCCTTCGTCGAGGATGTCGCCGCTGCCGTCCGCTGGGCCGTCGACCATGCGGCCGAGCATGGCGGCGATCCCTCGCGCATCGTGCTGGTCGGCCATTCGGCCGGCGCCTACAACGCCGCCATGGTGGCGCTGGACCCCCGCTACCTGAAGGCGGTCGGGGTCGATCGCAAACGCATCAAGGCGTTCGCCGGCCTGGCCGGTCCCTACTATTTCCCCGACCTCAGCGGTCCGATCCTTAAGCAGACCTTCGCCGGCGCGGCGGATGACAAAATCTACCAGACCCTCGACTACGCCGGTCCGGCCTCGCCCGCGGCCTTTCTGGTCGCCGGCGACGCCGACAAGACGGTCAGGCCGCGCAACACCGAACGGTTGGCCGAAGCCCTGAAAAAGGAAGGCGTCGAGGTCGAGAGCCACATCTATCCGGGCCAAAGCCACGCCGACGTCCTGCTCAACCTGTCGCGCACCTTCCGGGGCCGCTCGACCGAGTATGCGGAACTGACCGGCTTCCTGCGCCGGCAGGCGGGGCTGGCCTGACTACTCTTCCTCGCGCGAATATTTGAGGATCAGCGACAGGGTCCAGTCCGAGCCCTCCGCGCCCGCCCCGTCGCCCATGTCGATGGACTCGACATCGTCGATCAGCCAGCGGCCGCCGACCTTCTGGAAGTAGAAGACCAGATTGTTCTCCTGGTCGAAGTTGACGAAGCCGACCGCCACCACCCGGCGGTCGGGCCGGCGCCAGACGGTGCGTTCGGTGATCTCGACGTCCTTCAGCTTCCAGTCCTGGCCGTTGACCCAGAAGAAGAAATCCAGCCGGCCAAGCTCCCCGTCCGCCTCCCGCTTCTCGTCGGCGAAGGCCTTGGCGAGGGCGGGGGTATAGATGTCGCCCGGCGGATCGACGGACTCGTCCAGGTTGGCGCCGGTGTCGGTCTGGCCCTTCATCAGGTCGGCGTAGACCTGGGTGATGAAGGCCTTGGGATCGTCGATCCGGGTGGCCGCGGAGGCCGGCTGGGCGAGGCAGAACAGGCCGAAAATCAGGGCTGCGATGATGCGGCGCATGGTGGAGGGCTCTCCTAGCGTGAGGTCCAATCCTCGCTTGGCTTTGCAGCAACCGCCAGCCCGGAAAAGGGGGTTGCTTACGCGGTATCTGATCAGCGTTCATATTGCGCTGCATTGAAGAGGCCCCGCGGAGTCGCTATATGCAGCCTCCCCGGATGCCCAATGTGTGTGGCGGCTCCGCTTCTCGATCACCGGCCTGAGGTTGTTCTCCCCATGCTCCTGACCATGATGAAGTCCAAGCTGCACCGCGCCACGGTCACCCAGGCGGACCTCGACTACGAGGGCTCGATCGCCATCGACCGCGACCTGCTGGACGCCTCCGGCATCCTGCCGCACGAGCAGGTCGATGTGCTGAACATCACCAACGGCGCCCGCTTCACCACCTACGCCATCGAGGCCCCGCGCGGCTCGAAGGTGTTCGGCGTCAACGGCGCCGCCGCCCGCCTGGTCCAGAAGGGCGACAAGATCATCGTCGTCACCTACGGCCAGCTGCCGGCCGAAGAGGCCCGCAACTACAACCCGGTTGTGGTGCTGCTCGACGACCAGAACGACATCAAGCGCGCCGCTTAAGCGAAGGGGCTTTCAGGCCCCTTCCGGATCGCGCAATCTGCCCTCCAAGATCTGGAGGATTTCCCATGCGCGCCCTGCTGCCTCTTGCCGCCCTGACTCTGCTGCTGGCCGCCTGCGAGCCGGCGCCCAAGGGCGTCGATGGCCAGACCCTGTCCAACACCGTGGCCGACGCCGTGGGCGGCGAGAACAGCTGTGTCTTCATCGTCGAGCAGGGGACCGGCAAGAAGACCTTCCAGTACGGCGCGCCGTCGGCCTGTGGCCGCGAACTGCCCGACTGTTCGGGCGCGACCCTGAACGCCACCGACTTCGCCCAGCTGGCCGCCCAGGGCGCCGACCGGGCGATCAGCTGCGACAGCACGCCGGACCACGCCCGCACGGTCGCCTGGGCCTCAGGCACGGTCGAGACCAAGCCCGGGGCGGCGAAACTGGCCTATGCGGCGGTGATGGAGGGGCCGAGCGAGCAGTCGCTGCCCGGCCGCGAAATGAAGGCCCGCCTCGCCACGGCGTTCAAGCGGGCGGGCCTTTAGATCACTGCACCAGTTCGAAGGTCGCCGAGACGTCGATGCGGACCTTGAGCTGGCCGGCCTCGACCGGCGTGCCGGCGTCCATCTTCTCGGCGCGGGCGAAGCTGGCGTAGACCACCGGCGGCTGGGGCGCGTAACCGCCGGACTCGCTGAAGGACACCAGCCGGGCGACGCGGTAGCCGAGCGAGCGGGCATAGAGGTTGGCCTTGGCCTGCAGGGCCTTCACGGCCTCGAGGCGGGCCTTGTCCTCGGAAGCGCTGCTGTCCTCGATGCCGAAGCTGATGCCGCCGACGTTGGTGGCGCCGCTGTTGACGCTGGCGTCGACGACATTGCCCAGCCGCTTGAGATCGCGGACCACGATGGTGACGGTGTTGGCGGCCTGGTAGCCGGTGAGCTTGGGCGGCTGGTTCTCGACATAGACATACTGCGGATTCAAATTCAGGCCGCTGGTCTGGATGTCGCGCGGATCGATGCCGGCCTTCTTCAGGGACGCGATAACGCCGGTCATCCGCTCGGCGTTGAGGCGCATGGCTTCGGAGGCGGAGGGTGCTTCGGTGGTGACACCGAGGGTGATGGTCGCCATGTCGGGGGCCTGGCGGGTCTCGCCGTAGGCCGACAGATTGAGGGTGGTGGCGCGGAAGGCGGCGTCCGCCGCGGGAGCGGTCTGGGCCATGGCGACACCGCCGGCGCCGGTCGCGCCGGCCAGAATCAGGGCGCCGACAGCGGCGGCCCGGAACAGGTTCTTCATCGTACGATCTCCGACCAGTGCGGGGTCCTTGATCGGCCCCGTCTGCGGCGACATTAAGCTCAGCGCCCCTGAACGGCGGCTGTCAAAGCCGTTGTGGTTTCGGCAGACGGCTCATGCTAGGCGCAGACCTGTCGGGGGCGTAGCTCAATGGTTAGAGCCGACCGCTCATAACGGTCTGGTTGCAGGTTCGAGTCCTGCCGCGCCTACCAGGGCGGTCATAAGGGCGCCTATCGCGCGCCGGCGCGCCGGGCCTCGTCTTCGGCCCGCATCCGCGCGCGGACCCCG
>JAQGIK010000160.1 GCA_028291265.1 Caulobacter sp.
GGCCGGCGCCGCGGCGGGGGCGGCGGCGGCCGGCGTGGGGGCCGGGATCGGCAGGGTCGAGCCCAGGCTGTGCAGGTAGGACAGCATGGCGATGCGGTCTTCCTGCTTCTTCAGGCCGACAAAGGTCATCTTGGTGCCCTGCACATGCTTTTGCGGGGCTTTCAGGAACTGGTCCAGCTCGTCCCAGGTCCAGGTCTTGCCCTGGCCGAAGGCCTTCATGCCGTCGGAGTAGGCGAAGCCGGGGTGGGTGCCGGGCTGCTTGCCCATCACGCCGAAGAGGTCGGGGCCGGTGCCGTTGGCGCCGCCAGGGGTGAACTGGTGGCAGCTGGCGCACTTGGCCGAGACGGCGGCGCCCAGCGCCGGGTCGGTGGCCGGGATGACCGTCCCCCAGTCGGGGGCGACTTCGACGGCCGCGCCGCCGGCTTCCGGCGCCTCGACGACGTCGACATGGTAGCCGTAGTGGTCTTTCTCGAGCTCATGGCCCTCGAACACGATGCCGCTCAGTTCCCGCAGGCCGAAGATCGCCAGGCCGGCCACCAGCACGCCGGCGGCGATTTTATTGAACGTCAGGTCGCTCATGTTCGCATCGAACTCGTAGGTTTGTGTCCCCCGGAACCCATGCAGAATCCCGGCTCTTGTTGCGCGAGCGTCTCTGACACGCTACCGCCGCCTTCGCAAGCGCAAGGCCCGCCGATCCGACCATGAAACCCATCGTTCTGATCCCCGCCCGGATGGCCGCCACCCGGCTGCCCGACAAGCCGCTGGCCGATATCGGCGGCGTGGCGATGATCGTGCGGGTTTTGCGCCAGGCGGAAGCGGCGAACATCGGCCCGGTGGCCGTGGCGGCGGGCGATCAGGAGATCGTCGACGCCGTCCGCGCCGCCGGCGGCCAGGCAGTGCTGACCGACCCCGCCCTGCCCAGCGGCTCGGACCGAATCCAGGCCGCCCTTCATGCCCTGGACCCGGACGGCAAGCACGACGCCGTCATCAACCTGCAGGGCGACATGCCCTTCGTCGAGCCGTCGGTGCTGAGCGCCTGCGTCGGCCTGATGGCCGCCCAGCCGACCTGCGATGTCGCCACCGTGGTCGCCGCCGAAGCCGGCGACGCCGACCGGTCCAACCCCGACGTGGTCAAGGCCATCCTCGCCCTGGAAGCCGACGGCCAATCGGGCCGCGCCCTCTATTTCACCCGCTCCACCCTCTACGGCGACGGCCCGGTCTGGCGCCACATCGGCATCTACGGCTACCGCCGCGCCGCGCTCGAGCGATTTAACAGCGCGCCGCCTTCGGCCCTGGAGCGGCGCGAGAAACTGGAACAGCTGCGCGGCCTCGAAATGGGCCTCAGCTATTGGGCGTCCATCGCAGAGGCCGCGCCCATCTCCGTCGACAACCCGGCCGACCTCGAAGCCGCCCGGGCTCACGCAAAGACTGTCTGATCAAAATGCTCAAGAAGATCGCCTTCCAGGGCGCCCCCGGCGCCAACAGCCACGAGGCCTGCCGCGACTATTTCCCCGGCTACGAAGCCGCCCCCTACGCCACCTTCGAGGAAGCCTTCGAGGCGGTGAGCAGCGGCGTCTGCGAACTGGGCATGATCCCGGTCGAGAACTCCATCGCCGGCCGCGTCGCCGACGTCCACCACCTGCTGCCCTCCAGCGGCCTGAAGATCGTCGGCGAACGCTTCAAGCCGATCCGCTTCCAGCTGATGGCCAACAAGGGCGTCAAGCTGGACGCGGTGAAGACCGTCTCCAGCATGGCCATCGCCCTGCACCAGTGCCGCAAGTCGTTGAAAAAACTCGGCGTCGAAACGGAAGCCGTCGGCGACACCGCCGGCGCCGCCCGTGCGCTCGCCTTGCACCCGGATCCCGCCAAGGCCGCCATCGCCCCGGCCCTGGCCGCCGAGATCTACGGCCTCGACATCCTGGCCCGGGACATCGAGGACGAGCGCCACAACACCACCCGCTTCCTGGTGATGACGGCCGACAAGACCCCGCCGGCCCCGGCCTTCACCGCCCGCTGCATCACCAGCTTCTGCTTCCGGGTCAAGAACCTGCCGGCCGCCCTCTACAAGGCGATGGGCGGTTTCGCGACCAACGGCGTCAACATGACCAAGCTGGAAAGCTACATGGAGGGCGGCGCCTTCACGGCCACCTTCTTCTACGCCGAGGTCGACGGCCGCCCCGAGGACCGCGGCCTGGCCCTGGCCCTGGAGGAACTGGCCTTCTTCACCGACCGCATCGAGATCCTCGGCGTCTTTCCGGCCGATCCCTTCCGCGATCGCGTCTAGGAGGCGAGGGTCTTTGACGAAACCGGCGAGGCGCCCCACCGTTAGCGGATGATGCGCATCGCCCTTCTCTCGTCGCTGGCCATTCTGGCCGTCACCGTGGCCGCCTGCGACCGCAAGGCCGAAGAAACGCCGGCTCCGGCCCCGGTCCCCGAGGCCAAGGCCACGCCGTCCGACACCGCCATCGCCTCGGCCGGCGCCGCCGTCGACGCGGTCACCTCGAACCCGCCCGCCGCCGGCGAACAGGGGGGAACCGACCAGTGGCGCAAGGTCGCCAAGGCCGACGACCAGGACCGCATCGCCCGCCTGGGCGGCGCCTGGGCTTCGGCCCTGAAGGAGGCAGGCGTCGAGTACGGCGCGATGATCGACACCCACGGCATGCTGCTGGTGCCCAAGGCCGCGCTGCCCGGCAACCTGCAGCCGGGCCCCGGGACCTACCGCTGCCGGACCATCAAGGTCGGCTCGATGGACGGCAAGGGCCTGGCCTACGTCGAATACCCCTGGTTCAAATGCAGCGTCGAACTGACCCCCGGCGGCGACCTGATCCTGACCAAGACCACCGGCAGCCAGCGCACCCGCGGCCTGCTCTATCCCGACGCCGAGAACGCCAGCCGCCTGATCTTCGTCGGCGCCCAGGCCTGGGGCCTGGATGAGAAGACCTTCCCCGGCTACGGCGCCCAGGCCGAACGCGACCAGGTCGGGGTGTTCGAACGGATCGGCACGGACCGCTGGCGTATGGTCGTGCCGTACCCGAAGCAGGAATCGAAGCTGGACGTCCTCGAACTGAAGAAATAGCCGCCGCTGGTTGCTCAGCCATTCCGGCCCACATAGGCTCCCTCATCCGTCTCCCGGGGAGCTTCCATGTTCATTCGTACCGTCGCCGCCGTCCTGGCCCTGTCGTTCGCCGCCGCCGGCGCCGCCGCCGCGCAGGAGGCCCCCGACCTCGTCCGCTTCAAGGGGCTCTACAAGGAGCTGGTCGAGACCAACACCACCCTGTCGGCCGGCAGCTGCACCGCCGCCGCCGAGAAGATGGCCGCCCGGCTCAAGGCCGCCGGCTACCCCGACGCCGACATCCAGATCCTCACCCCGCCCAAGCGGCCCAGGGACGGCAACCTGATCGCCACGCTGCACGGCAAGGACGCCAGGCTGAAACCCCTGCTGCTGCTGGCCCACATCGACGTGGTCGAGGCCAACCGGGCCGACTGGGAGCGCGACCCCTTCACCCTCATCGAGGAGGGCGGCTACTTCTACGCCCGGGGGGCCAGCGACGACAAAGCCATGGCCTCGATCTTCACCGACAGCATGATCCGCTACAAGGAAGCCGGCTACAAACCGCGCCGCGACATCAAGCTGGCCCTGACCTGCGGCGAGGAGACGGCCGACACCTTCAACGGCGTCGACTTCCTGTTGAAGAACCACCCCACGGCGCTGGCCGCCGGCATGGCCCTCAACGAGGGGGCCGGCGGGCGGCTCGACGCCGACGGCAAGCCGCAGTACCTCGGCATCCAGGCCGGGGAGAAGATCTACCAGGACTACACGCTGGAGATCACCAACCCGGGCGGCCACTCCAGCCGGCCCTACAAGGACAACGCCATTGTCCGCTTGAGCAAGGCCCTGGCCAACATCGGCGACTACGACTTCCCGGTGGCCCTCAACGAGTCGGTGCGGCTCAACTTCGAAGGCTCGGCCAAGCTGGAGACCCCCGAGGTCGCCGCCGCTCTGGGCGCCCTGCTCAAGGACCCGACCGACGCCGCCGCCGCCGAGCTTGTCGCCAAGGACCGCGGCCGCAACAGCATGATGCGCACCACCTGCGTGCCGACCATGGTCACCGCCGGCCATGCCCCCAACGCCCTGCCGCAGCGCGCCAAGGCCAACGTCAACTGCCGCATCCTGCCGGGCAACGATCCGCGCCAGGTGCTCAAGGACCTCGAACGGGTGGCCGGCGACGCCGGGATCAAGATCACCCTGGCCGCCGAGCCCAGCGCCGTGGCCGTCGCCCCGCCGCTGAACGAGGCGGTGCTGGGCCCGGCCCGCAAGGTGGCGGCGACCATTTGGCCGGGCGTGCCGATCATCCCGACCATGACCACGGGGGCCACCGACGGCCGCTACACCACGGCGGCCGGCATCCCGACCTATGGCCTCTCGGGCCTGTTCGGCGATCCGGACGGCGGCGGCACGCACGGCCTCAACGAGCGCATCCGCGTGAAGAGCCTCTACGACGGCCGGACCTTCCTGTTCGAGGTGGTGAAGCTCTACGCCGATCAGAAGTAACAGTTCCTCCCCCTCTTGGGGGAGGTGGCAGCCGCGCAGCGGCTGACGGAGGGGGTCCCCACCGACGTCTGCGAACGCACGATCCAGGTTTTCCCGCCGGCTTTGGCAGTGACCCCCTCCACCACCGCCTTCGGCGGCGGTCCCCCTCCCCCGAGAGGGGGAGGAACTTGTGTGCCGCTCATCCCTTGTGTGGCCCAACCGCCACACCTACATCCCCGCTACGCCGGTTGCGCTCCGATGAGGCTTCCGGCCAACTCCGCCTCCTGAGGGGACTCACCGTGAACATCGACCTCTACTCCGACCGCGCCAAACAGGCCGTGCAATCGGGCCAGTCGCTGGCCCTTGCCCGCCGCCACCAGCACCTCACCCCCGACCACCTGCTCAAGGTGCTGCTCGAGGAAAAGGACGGCCTCAGCCGCGCCCTGATCCAATCGGCCGGCGGCCGCCCCGACGTCGCCGACCAGGCCGTCGAGGCCAACCTCGCCAAAATGCCCAAGGTCGAGGGCGGCAGTGGCCAGCTCTACATGAAGCCGGAGACCGCCCGCGTCTTCGCCGCCGCCGAGGAAGCCGCCAAGGCCGCCGGCGACGCCTTCGTCACCACCGAACGCCTGCTGATCGCCATCGCCAAGGAAGGGGGCGACGCCGCCACCGCCCTGAAGGCCGCCGGGGCCGACGAGAAGAAACTGACCACCGCCGCCGAGGACCTGCGCAAGGGCCGCACCGCCGACAGCGCCAGCGCGGAGGAAGGCTACGACGCCCTCAAACGCTACGCCCGCGACCTGACCCAGGCGGCCCGCGACCAGAAGCTCGACCCCGTCATCGGCCGCGACGAGGAGATCCGCCGCACCATCCAGGTGCTGGCCCGCCGCACCAAGAACAACCCCGTGCTGATCGGCGAACCCGGCGTCGGCAAGACCGCCATCGTCGAGGGCCTGGCCATCCGCATGGTCAACGGCGACGTCCCCGAAAGCCTCAAGGACAAGAAGCTCCTCAGCCTCGACATGGGCGCCCTGATCGCCGGCGCGAAATATCGCGGCGAGTTCGAGGAACGTCTCAAGGCCGTGCTCAATGAAGTGACGGCGGCCGAGGGCGGCATCGTCCTCTTCATCGACGAGATGCACACCCTGGTTGGGGCCGGCAAGGCCGACGGGGCCATGGACGCCTCCAACCTCTTGAAGCCCGCCCTGGCGCGCGGCGAGCTGCACTGCGTCGGCGCCACCACGCTCGACGAATACCGCAAGCACGTCGAGAAGGACGCCGCCCTGGCCCGCCGCTTCCAGCCCGTCTTCGTGGACGAGCCGACGGTCGAGGACACCGTCTCCATCCTGCGCGGCCTGAAGGAGAAGTACGAACTGCACCACGGGGTGCGGATAACCGACGGGGCCATCGTCGCCGCCGCCACCCTCTCCAACCGCTACATCACCGACCGCTTCCTGCCCGACAAGGCCATCGACCTGATGGACGAGGCCGGCAGCCGCGTGCGCATGGCCGTCGACTCCAAGCCCGAGGAACTGGACGAGATCGACCGCCGCCTGGTGCAGCTGAAGATCGAGCGCGAGGCCCTGAAAAAGGAAACCGACAACGCCTCAAAGGCGCGGCTGGAGAACCTCGAGGTCGAGATCGACGACCTGCAACATCGCTCCGACGAGATGACGGCCAAATGGAGCCAGGAAAAGGCCAACCGCGGGG
Source organism: Caulobacter sp. (assembly GCA_028291265.1). Taxonomy (GTDB): domain Bacteria; phylum Pseudomonadota; class Alphaproteobacteria; order Caulobacterales; family Caulobacteraceae; genus Caulobacter. The sequence continues at coordinate 6,242 of JAQGIK010000160.1, forward strand.
CCGAGGCCCAGTCGCGCGAAGCCCTCGAACGCCTGCGCGCCGAACTGATCGCCGCCCAGCGCGGCGGCGACCTGATGCGCGCCTCCGAGATCGCCTACGGCGAAATCCCCGCCCTCGAAAAGCGCCTGGCCGAGGAAGAGGCCAAGGACGCCGCTGAGCCCGACGTCGCCCCGGAAGTCGTCGACGAAGCCCAGATCGCCGCCGTCGTCAGCCGCTGGACCGGGGTGCCGGTCGAGAAGATGCTGGAGGGCGAGCGCGAAAAGCTCTTGAAGATGGAGGACGGCCTGCGCGGCCGCGTCGTCGGCCAGGAGGAGGCCCTGGTCGCCGTCTCCGACGCCGTCCGCCGGGCCCGCGCCGGCCTGAAGGACCCGCAGCGGCCGATCGGCAGCTTCCTGTTCCTCGGCCCGACCGGCGTCGGCAAGACCGAGCTGACCAAGGCCCTGGCCGAATACCTGTTCACCGACGAGGCGGCGGTCACCCGCCTCGACATGAGCGAGTACATGGAAAAGCACAGCGTCAGCCGCATGATCGGCGCGCCGCCCGGCTACGTCGGCTACGACGAGGGCGGCGCGCTGACCGAGGCGGTCCGCCGCCGGCCCTACCAGGTCATCCTTTTCGACGAGATCGAGAAGGCCCACCCGGACGTCTTCAACGTCCTCTTGCAGGTGCTCGACGACGGCCGCCTGACCGACGGCCAGGGCCGCACGGTCGACTTCCGCAACACCCTGATCATCATGACCTCCAACATGGGCGCCGAATACCTGGCCGCCCAGGCCGAGGGCGAGGACACCGACATGGTGCGCCCGCAGGTGATGGACGTGGTCCGCAAGAACTTCCGCCCCGAGTTCCTCAACCGCATCGACGAGATCATCCTCTTCAAGCGCTTGGCGCGCGTGGACATGGGCAGCATCGTGCGCATCCAGCTGGCGAGGGTGGAGAAGCTGCTGGCCGACCGCCGCATGGCCATCGCCCTGGACGACGGGGCGATGCACTGGCTGGCGGAGAAGGGCTACGACCCGGTGTACGGCGCCCGGCCGCTGAAGCGGGTGATCCAGAAGGACCTGGTCGACCCGATCGCCCGCAAACTGCTGGCCGGCGAACTGGAGGACGGCAGCGTCATCCAGGTGCGGGCCGGAGATGGGGCGCTGGAGATCGGCAAGGCGAAGGTGCACTAGCACCGGCCCACCGCCTCAAGGTTAGAGAGCTATCGCGATCGCTCTCCGCCCTTGGGGCGGAGTGGCTTTGGCGAGCGCTGCAAGCGAGCCAAACCGAGGCGGGACTTCCACCGGCGGGGTGAACGGTGAAGGCGGCCGCTCGGGTGGTAGGACGGGCGCACATTGGCTCCCGTCACAGCTACGCTAGTGGCAACCCGCTCACAGAGATTGATCAAGGGTCTCCTGCCTCTTTTGCAGAGCACGAAGGATTTCGGCCTTAACGCGCGCGACCGCGAACTGCCGATATTGGCTGAGTTGGCTATCAAGGGGCCCGCCAAGGTCGCCCATTATGGTTTTTGTCCGCCGGATATAGGTCCAAAACGTCCAAGTACGGGGCTTGCTGTTAGGCTTGAAGTCACCTACCCGCCCGAATTTTTGTAAAAAACCTCCAAAGTCAAACTTGTCGACAAGTTCATCGTAACTTCGGTTCGGAAAACGAACTACCTGTGAATGAGCAGCTTGTCTCGCACCGAGGGAAATTTTCCGGTACAGTCGACTGAGCGTGGCGTCTTTGACGTAAGCGTGCTGTCCATCATATCGAAATCCGAGGTACTGAAGGCCGTTCTTTGCGCTTCCAGAGATTGTTTCAAAATTGAGCCGATTTCCTTTCAAATAATACCTGTATGATTGTGTTTTCTCTGGCTTGATGAGCAACTTATTTCCATGCCGAGTTATCTCGGCTTCGGCGAACTTGGCGATGTCCGCAGCAACTTCATTATCGCCTGTCGGAATAACAAATAGAATGTCGTCGGAGTACCGGAGATAGTGGCCATTTCTCCGATCGGCAAATTTCTTTGCGCTGATGTCGAACTCTAAAAGATACAAATTTGCCAATAGATCGGAGATAGGAGCCCCCTGGGGAATTCCATAACCCTTCTTGTTTTTTTGCAGAAGTGAAGATGATCCCGATTTTCCAGCGATTTTTTCTCTAAATATCTTCAAAGTACAAAGTTGAATCGGAATTTTTTTCTTCGGTATTGTGAGTTTGAACTTTCGTCCGACCCCGGTGGCAGTCCACTTCCCATATCCGAGGGCAACGTAGCATTCGTTTCGATCTACATCGGCAAACTGGGTGATGTTTTTCACGACTTTCCCCCAATCCGTCGGAAGTTCTTTTGTTCCTAGAATTGAGCAAATCTTCTGTTTCAAAATATCATGGTCTAGGGAATCGAAGAATCCGCTGATGTCCAGCGCGACTGCGATACAAGAACTCTTGGATTCAATAAGTCGGAAAGCTTCGTGAGCGAAATTTATGTTGCTTTTCCCTCTTCCAAATTCGTCTAAAAGGCGCCGATAGGCGATTACGTTCTGGCTCAAGTTGAAATGATTGAGGGCTTGCTCATATCGATTGCTGAGAAGAAATCTGTAGTACGAATATAAAATTGAGTCTTTGTGAGACGCATACCGGATCGTGCGGTTCTTTGGATCCGGCTTGGGTTCTAGTGACCCCTTCTTCCGGCGAAATGGCTGCCAGCTCTCAACAAAGCGTAAGAAGGGTAGAAATTCGTGTTTCGCAACGTTGGTCGGAGATTGTACGAGTTTCCATGCGCTCAATATTGATATAGGCGCGTCAAAATGCGGATATTGTTTAAGTATAGGAATCCAAAATCGGTCTCGAGAGGGGGCGGAGAACCGGCGCGCTTCCGGCATATTACTCTCTCCGCCCCTAACCGTTTTCTGCGAGTGTGTGAACTCTGTCCGCGCGTTGCTTACGGAGTCGGGTACGCTGTCAAAGTGTGGCCTGGCTTCTTCAAGCCAGTTCCAAGAGCAGAAAGGAGAGCCTCATGGTGAGGCCCGCACATCGAGCAAGAGGACCACCGGTTGACGGTAGAAACGACAATCTCCTAGCCGAAGCTCGGATGGCTCCTACGTAAGGGTCATCGCTCGCAAGGGCAACATCGTTGTTCGTATTTTGATGGTGTTTTGAACCGTTTTTGTTCGCTTTTGTGGTTTTGGGGGAAGAGGTAAGGCCGGCCACACGAAAATTTGCGTGGAGAACGCAGCCAAGCCGCCGAAGTTCGCTTGCGAATATGGCCGGACAGGACCGAGCATCGGTTCCCCTAGGGAGACACCACCACGATGAAAACGATCAGTTTTGACATGGAGGATGTTGCCGCCCGGCTGGCGCAGAAATGGAAGCCGCGGAGGTTCGACGCCGTTGAGCACTGGCTGACAAAGGCGTTCAGCCAGGGCTGGTTGGCGGTTTGCGACGTTCAGGATTTGATCGCCGACTACGATGATCGGCTTTGGCAATTTAAGTTTAGAGAGTTCGCTGAGAGATGCGGGATCGGTGAGGTGCAGTTTTTCCCCCGGCCGCGGCGAGGCGAGAAAGAAGTTTGGGGTCAGGGGCGATTTGATCTTTCGCGTGTGACGGCCCTTTTGATCCAAATCGAACGGTTGGGCTTTGACGTCGATGCAGTCGAATGGGTCAAGCGCATCCGTCCTGACTTGCTCAAGAAAGAGTACCTTGAGGTGCATGAACTGGCGATCTTCTGGTACGCGGAAGAGCGCGGGAAGCTCGGTTCCGTCTACGCATTACCGAGGCCGATGGCTGGCAACTCTTTCGAGTACTTTCAAACAGCTACAGGCCATCACGTCGTGAAGTGGTTTGATGAGAAAGGGACTCTTCTAAACATGGAGGTTATGCCGCCTAAGACCAAAGGCCTTAAGGCGCGTTTGAAAATGGAGCGTGATCTGCAGGCGTACCGGCGACGAGTTTTGCGCCCTGCATCGTAGTGGGATGTGTGGCCGTCCCCGCCGCCGGCTGATCGAGGTCAAGACCACCACCGGCGTGGCCACCACCCCCTTCTTCCTGACCCGCAACGAAGAGGCCTTCGCCCGCGAGAAGGCCGAGGAGTTTCGGCTGGCGCGGGTCTACGACTTTGGTCCAGCGCCGCGCATGTTCGAACTGACGCCGCCGCTGTCGGACCATGTGGTGCTGGAAACCGAGACCTGGCGGGCGGGGTTCGGCTGAACTGTCAGCCCGGCTAAGGCGCGCCCTGCCCCCCCGCCGCGTCGTCGCCGGCCCGGGCCCGCATGGCCTTGAGGACCGCGGCGGCCTGCCGGAGCTCGAAATGGGGCGTGTCGCGGGCCGTCGCCCAGTCGCCGCCCCAGACCAGCCCCTGCGATTTTCCAATGGCCCCGACGCGATCGTATTTCGCCGAGTCCCAGTCGGGCTGGTCGTTGGTGAAGATCAGCACGTCAAAAGCAAGGCCGGTATTGTGGACCGAGACCTTGGCGTTGGTGACTCTCGGCCCGGGTGTGGTCCGGCCTCTGGCGTAGAGCGCCGCCTGCTGCTGCGGCGAACGATAGCCGGAACGCAGCCGCAGATCGATTCCCTCCGCCCTGGCCGCATTGATCAGATGGAGGGCTGCCTCCATGGCTTCGGGCCGCAGGCCCTGCAGGGTTTCGGCCTTCAGCGTGTCGGCGAGTTTGGAGGTGTTGGCCGACTGTTCGACGGCGGCGGTCTCCAGGACCCTGATCTCCGTGACCAGCGGCTTCTGGATGTTGTTGGCCGTGGCGATGGGATTGAGGTTCAGCAGGTTGGCGAAGGCGCCCACACAGATCACCACCACCTCGACGACCAGGACCGTGAACAACTTCTTCTGCTGATCGGGGTCGGAGAACTTGATCAGCCCGATCAGCGAGCCACAGGTGACGATGACCGTGAAGACGAAAGCGCCCACCAGGGTGTAGGCGATGATGAGCTTGATGATCTCGATCTGGCCGGCCAGCATGCCCTGTTCCCCCAACATTGCGGCCGAAGCACAACGCGTAGCTGTGAGGATGTCAACGCTCCGGCGGTGTGGCGGCGGAACTTCGATGAATATGTCCGGGCATAATATTTTCCCACGATTTCGACGCGCCTTCGCCGGTCCCGACCGACGGCCGAAGTGGAGGCGTCCAGGGTGGTCGGAACGGCGTCCTGCAGCGGCCGAAACGCCCTTTCAGGCGGGCATCCAATTGGCCTCAAGCCGCCGCCTCACGCCCCCGGCCGCGAGTAGTCCACCACCCCCGGCCCGAACACGCCGGCCACCACTACGGGGCGCCGGTCGCTGATGTCCTCGTCCGGCAGTTCGTCGATCTCCTCCGGGTACTTCAGTTCCACCCGGAAGCCGCCGTCCTCGATGACATAGGCCATGGTCGCCCATTCGCCCTTCGGGTCGAGCTGGCGGGCGGCGTCCCAGTAGGCCTCGATGACCGCCTCCAGCATCGGCGGGCAGAGGCGGTAGCGGATGTCGTCGGGGGCCTCGGGGTCGTCGAAGAACAGGTCGGCGGTCAGGCCGTCGGCGTCCATCTCGGCGTAGACGAGCAGGCGGGTGGCCGTCTCGTCGGCGGCCTCCAGGGCCAGGCGGCCGATTTCCTGGTGGTAGGGCTCGAGCAGTTCGGCGTCTTCGGGGGTCATGGCCGCCTTCTAGCGCAGGTCAGGCGCTGACGCGACGGCGCCCTTTACCAACAGGGTTGAGGACCTCCATGCTCCACGACATGACCGCCCCCCGATCCCTGACGCCCTTCGAGGGCATGGATATCCGCAGCCTGATCGACGCCCGCGCCGCCTGGCGCGGCGATCATCCGTTCCTGGTCTGGGAGCCGTTCGAGGGCGAGGGGCGGACCTGGTCCTATGCCGAGTTCGCGGTGGCCGTGCGGCGCCTGGCGGCGGGGTTGCAGGCGCGCGGGGTCGGGGTCGGCGACCGGGTGCTGGTGCATCTGGAGAACTGTCCGGAGTCGGTGATCAGCTGGCTGGGCTGCGCCTACGCCGGGGCCGTGCCGGTGACGACCAATACCAGGTCGAGCCTCGACGAGGTGCGCTACTTCGCCGGGCACAGCGGCGCGGTCGGGGCGATCACCCAGCCGATGCTGGCCGGACTGGTGCGGGAGGCGGCGCCGCAGCTGGCCTGGACGGTGGTGACCGACAACGACAGCGGCGAGGCGGCGTCGGCGGACGGGTTCGAACCCTTCACGGCGCTGGACGGCGATCCGGCCACACTGGCGGAACGCCCGCACGATCCCTGGGCCCACTTCGGCATCCAGTACACCAGCGGCACCACGGCCCGGCCCAAGGCCGTGCTCTGGACCCACGCCAACGCCCTGTGGGGCGGGCGGATGTGCGCCCAGAACGAAGGCCTGGTCCCGTCCGACGTGCACCTGGTCTACCTGCCGCTGTTCCACACCAACGCCCAGGTCTATTCGGTGCTGGCCGCCTTCTGGGCCGGGGCGACGGCGGTGCTGATGCCGAAGTTCTCGGCCAGCGGGTTCTGGCCGGTGTCGCTGAAGCAGGGCTGCACCTGGACCTCGATGATCCCCTTCTGCCTGAAGGCGCTCGCGGTCCTGCCCGTGCCGCAGCACAGCTATCGCAACTTCGGCAACGGCATCTGCGACCCGGCCACCGACAAGCTGTTCGGGGTCAAGACGGTCGGCTGGTGGGGGATGACCGAGACCATGACCCACGGCACGGTCGGCTCGCCCACCGTCCCGGACGCGCCGATGTCGATGGGCCGGCCGTCACCGGCCTACGCCATCCATGTGCTGGACGAGGCCGGCGCGCCGGTCGCGGTCGGCGAGACCGGCGACCTGCTGGTCGGCGGGGTGCGGGGGGTGTCGCTGTTCCTGGAATATGCGTCCGACCCGGAGGCGACGGCGAAGGCCTTTACCGAGGGCGGCCTGTTCATCACCGGCGACCGGGTGCGGCGCGGGGAGGACGGCTACCTCTATTTCGCCGACCGCTCGAAGGACATGCTCAAGGTCGGCGGCGAGAACGTCGCGGCCAGCGAGATCGAGCGGGTGGTCGCCTCGGTGCCCGGCGTCGGCGAGGTCGCCGTGGTCGCCAGACGCCATCCGATGCTGGACGAGGTGCCGGTGGCCTTCGTCATCGCGCCCGGCGGCACGGACGGGCTGGAGGCGGCGATCCTCGCGGCCTGCAAGGGCCAACTGGCCAGCTTCAAGCAGCCGCACGAGGTGCGGTTCGTCGACAGCTTCCCGCGCGCCACCCTGGAGAAGGTGGCCAAGAACGAACTGCGCAAACTGCTGGAGGCCTGACCTCAGTCGAGGCCGAACTGCGTGCTGTCCAGGTCGGCCTGCTCGCCGCCGGCAATCTCGACCGTGTACAGGAGACGCCCTTCAGGATCCCTGCGGATGGCGACGATCATGCCCTCTTCGCCGGCCCTCACGCCGGTTTCAGGAACGTCGACCAGCACCGTCACGCCGTCGAGTTCCTGGGGCAGCATCAGTTGTCGTCCATCTTCAGGGCGGCGATGTAGGCTTCCTGCGGGATCTCGACCTTGCCGAACTGGCGCATGCGCTTCTTGCCCGCCTTCTGCTTGTCCAGCAGCTTACGCTTACGGCTCATGTCGCCGCCATAGCATTTGGCGGTGACGTCCTTGCGCAGCGCGCGCACGGTCTCGCGCGCGATCACCTTGCCGCCGATCGCCGCCTGGATCGGAATCTGGAACATGTGCGGCGGGATAAGTTCCTTCATCTTCTCGACCATGGCGCGGCCGCGGCCCTCGGCGCGCTGGCGGTGCACCAGCATGCTGAGCGCATCCACCGGCTCGTTGTTGACGAGGATCTGCATCTTGACGAGATCGGCGGCTTTGTAATCGGTCAGATGGTAATCGAAAGAGGCGTAGCCCTTTGAAACCGATTTCAGCCGGTCGTAGAAGTCGAACACCACTTCGTTGAGCGGCAGCTCGTATTTCACCATGGCGCGGTTGCCCACATAAGTGAGCTCCTTCTGCGACCCGCGGCGGTCCTGGCACAGTTTCAGAACGCTGCCGAGATACTCGTCGGGCGTCA
>JAQGIK010000001.1 GCA_028291265.1 Caulobacter sp.
ATCCGCGGGCCGGCTGGTCGATCTCGATTCGTCCGCCCAGCAACCGATCCCGGGTAAGGTCCATTCCGCTTGCTATGCCTTGTGCCAGCCGTTGTCCTGACCTATCCCGAGCCTGTGGCCCCCGCAACGGCGGCGGCCCATGTCGCAAGGAGCCGCTCGCTTGGTCGCAGTGAACGCCGACGTCGAACGCCAGCCTGCGTCCGTCGACCTGCTCGTCGACCTGGGCGCGGCTGACATGGACGGCGTCAACGCCCTGATTTCGGCCCGGATGCAGAGCCCGGTGGCGGTCATCCCCGCCCTGGCCGACCATCTGATCAACGCCGGCGGCAAGCGTCTGCGTCCGCTGCTGACCGTGGCCGCCGCCCGGCTGGCCGGGTCGACCACCGACGGCTGCCTGAAACTGGCCGCCGCCGTCGAGTTCATCCACACCGCCACCCTGCTGCACGACGACGTCATCGACAGCTCGCAACTGCGTCGGGGCAAGGTCGCCGCCCACCTGATCTGGGGCGCGCCGTCCAGCGTGCTGGTCGGCGACTACCTGTTCGCCCGCGCCTTCGAACTGATGGTCGAGGCCGGATCGCTGCGGGCGTTGGATATCCTGGCCAAGGCGGCCGGCGTGATCAGCGAGGGGGAGGTTCTGCAGCTTACCCGCGCGCACGATCTCAACCTCTCCAAGGACATCTACCTCGAGATCATCCGCGCCAAGACGGCCGAGCTGTTCGCCGCCGCGGCGGAAGCCGGCGCCGTCAGCGCCGGCGCGACCGAGGAGCAGACTCGCGCCATGCGCACCTACGGCATGAACCTCGGCCTGGCCTTCCAGCTGTCGGACGACGCCCTGGACTACGGCGGCACGACGGAAAAGCTCGGCAAGTACGCCGGCGACGACTTCCGCGAAGGCAAGGCGACCCTGCCGCTGCTGCTGGCCATCGCCGCGACGGGGGAGCAGGAAGCGGCCTTCTGGGAACGCACCATCGGCCGTCGCGAGCAGGACGACGCCGACTTCCTGCGGGCCCGCGAGCTGATCAAGATGACGGGGGCCGGCCAGGCGACCCTCGACCTGGCCCACGATTTCGCCAACGAGGCCAAGGACGCCCTCGGCTGCATGCCGGCCGGCGACTGGCGCCGGGCCCTGGAAGACCTCGCCGACTTCGCGGTCACCCGGAGCGCCTAGGGTATGGCCGCCCGCGATCATGGCGGATCGGTTTTTGGGGGCGCGGGCGCGTGAGCGAGACGATCCTCGTGATCAAACTCTCGGCCCTCGGCGACTTCATTCAGGCCACCGGGCCGATGAAGGCCATCCGCGCCGCCCATCCGGCGGCGAAGATCACCCTGCTGACCACCCCGCCCTTCGAGAGCATGGCCAGGGCCACCGGCTGGTTCGACGCGGTCTGGACCGACGGCCGGCCGGGCTGGAGCGACCTCGCCGCCGTGGCCCGCCTGATCGGCCGCATCCGCAGGGCCCGGTTCGCCCGCGTCTACGACCTGCAGACCCAGGGTCGCACGGTCCGCTACTTCCAGCTCCTCTGGCCCCGCCGCCCGCCCTGGTCGGGCAATGCGCCCGGCGCCGCCTTCGAATACGGCGGCGAGGCCCGCGACCGGCTGCATGTGCAGGACAGCCAGCGCAACCAGCTGCGCATCGCCGGCATCGGCGAGGTCGGGCCGCCCGACATCGGCTGGCTGACCGGCAAGGCCGACCACCGGCCGCCGGAGCCCTTCGCCCTGCTGGTCCCCGGCGGGGCCCCGCACCGGCCGGCCAAGCGTTGGCCGGCAGAACGGTACGGCGCCCTGGCGAGGGCGCTGGCCGGGCAGGGGGTCACGCCCGTGGTCCTCGGTCACGGCGACGAGGAGGCGGCGCTGGCCGCTGTCATCCAGAGTGTCGAGCCCACCGCCCAGCTGCTTGTCGGCCAGACCAGCTTCGGCGACATCGCCGACCTCGCCCGCCGCGCGGCGCTGGTGGTCGGCAATGACACGGGCCCGGTCCACATCGCCATCGCCGCCGGGGCTCCGGGCGTCGTGCTGTTCTCGGCCGAGAGCAATCCGGACTTGAGCGCGCCGCGGCCGATCCGGGCCGATCAGCCGGTCGAGATCCTGCGCGCGGAAGACCTGGCCGACCTTGGCCTCGCCACCGTGCTGGACGCCGTGGCCCGCGTCAGAGCCTGAGTTCGCCCTCGTCCTCGCCGTCCCAGTAGTGGATTCGCTCGGCATGGACCTTGATCATCGCCAGTCCGGGCGTGTCGGGGCCGTCCTTGGCCCAGCGGTCCATGTCGTGGGTCCAGTGTTCCTTGAAGGCCGCCCTGTCGCGGATGATCTCGGCCTCGCCCTCAATCGAAATGAAGGTCGGCGGCTTGCCGAGCAGGCCCTTGCTGGTCTGCAGTGACAGCCCGACCTTGGGATCGCGCTCGACATCCTGGAAGGTGCGGGATTCCTCGAAGACGAAGAACCAGCTGTCGCCGTCGTACTCGACGTCGCGGTTGTTGCTCATCGGCCGGGCGGCGATCTGGCCGCCGTCGGTCCTGGTCTGCAGCATGACGAAATCGATGTCCTTCATCGTCTCGGCGATGTCGGGAAGGGTCTTGTCGCCCATCTCGGGGTTTCCTTTTGCGGGGGTGAATCTGTCCCCTGCAAAGCGCCAATCCCCGCCGCCCGTTCCGCCTCAGCCGCGAAGTTGATGCGTGAAACCGTCGGCCTCGACCGGCTCGAACCCCATCGCCTCCCAGAACGGTGGCGCGGCCTTGCTGGCCCGGGCGTTGGCGGTGAGCAGGCGGGCCGCCTGCAACCCCTGCTGAATCATCGCCCCGGCCAGGGCCTGGCCAACGCCGCGACGGCGAAAGGCCGGCGCGACATAGAGCCGGCGCATACGCATGGCCGGTTCGGTCAGCCCCGCCTGCGGCGTCACCCCGCCGACACCGGCCAGGTCGCCATCGATGAAGGCGGCGAACAGGGCGCCCGGCTCGGCGAATTCCCGCCCGTCATCCCACTGCTGGGCCAGCGCCTCCATGTTGCGGACGCGTTCGGCGCGGGCGACAGCGCGCAAGGTCTCGAATCCCGCCGGCAACGCCTCGACAACCCTCACGATCTGCACCACATCAAGGTCTCCGCCACTCGGGGAACCCTGCCATGATCCGCCTGATCCTCAACATCCTGTGGTTCATCCTCGGGGGATGGATTTCGGGCCTGCTGTGGCTGCTCGGCGGGGCCATCCTGGCCATCACCATCGTTGGCCTGCCCTACACCGCCGCCGCCTGGCGCATCGCCGGCTTCTCCTTCTGGCCGTTCGGCAAGGAGGTGGTCAGCCGCGAGAGCCTCGGCCTGAGCGACGCCGGCACCGGCGGCCTCGGCGTCGTGCTCAACACCATCTGGTTCGTCTTCGCCGGCTGGTACATCGCGCTGAGCCACCTGGTCATCGCCATCGCCGAGTTCGTCAGCATCATCGGCATCCCGTTCGCCCTGAAGGACCTGCAGCTCGCGGTGCTGGCCCTGGCGCCGATCGGCAAGACGGTGGTCGAGAAGCGCTAGTTCGGACCGATCATCAGTTCCGGTCGCATGTACTGGTCGAACTCCGCGTCGGTCAGGTAGCCGCCGCCGACCGCCTCCTCCCGCAACGTGGTGCCGTTCTTGTGGGCGGTCTTGGCGATCTTGGCGCAGATGTCGTAGCCCAGCCGGCCGTTGAGGGCGGTGACCAGCATCAGGCTGCGGTCGAGGCCGGCCTTGATGTTGTCCTCGCGCGGCTCGATGCCGACCACGCAGTTGTCGGTGAAGCTGACGGCCGCGTCGGCGACCAGGCGCACCGACTGCAGGAAATTGTAGGCCATCACCGGGTTGAAGACGTTGAGCTCGAAGTGGCCCGAGGCGCCGGCGAAGGTCATGGTCGCCTGGTTGCCGAACACCTGGGCGCAGACCATGGTCAGGGCCTCGCACTGGGTCGGGTTGACCTTGCCGGGCATGATCGAGCTGCCCGGCTCGTTCTCGGGCAGGTTCAGTTCGCCGAGGCCGGCGCGCGGGCCGGACCCCAGGAAGCGGATGTCGTTGGCGATCTTGAACAGGCTGGCGGCGACGGTGTTGATGGCCCCGTGGCTGAAGACCATGGCGTCGTGGGCCGCCAGCGCTTCGAACTTGTTGGGGGCCGTGGTGAAGGCCAGGCCCGTGATGTCGGCGATCCGCTCGGCGACCTTTTCCGCGAAACCGATGGGGGCGTTGAGGCCCGTGCCGACGGCCGTGCCGCCCTGGGCCAGTTCCATCAGCTTGGGCAGGGTCAGCTCGATGCGCTCGATACCGTTGGCGACCTGCTGGGCGTAGCCGCCGAACTCCTGGCCGAGGGTCAGGGGGGTGGCGTCCTGGGTGTGGGTGCGGCCGATCTTGATGATGTGGGCCCAGGCCTTGGACTTGGCGTCGAGGGCCGCGTGCAGGTGCTTGAGGGCCGGGATCAGGTCGTGGACCACCTGCTCCGCGGCGGCGATGTGCATGGCCGTCGGATAGGTGTCGTTCGACGACTGGCTCATATTGACGTGGTCGTTGGGGTGGACAGGCTTCTTGCTGCCCATCTCGCCGCCCAGCATCTCGATGGCGCGGTTGGAGATCACCTCGTTGGCGTTCATGTTCGACTGGGTGCCCGACCCCGTCTGCCAGACGACCAGCGGGAAGTGGTCGTTGAGTTTGCCCTCGATGACCTCGTTGGCCGCGGCGACGATGACCTTCTCCAGGTCCGGTGACAGGCGGCCCAGCGAGGTGTTGGCCTCGGCGGCGGCGCGCTTGACGATCCCCAGAGCCCGGACGACCGGCAGGGGCTGCTTTTCCCAGCCGATCTTGAAGTTGCCGATCGACCGCTGCGACTGCGCGCCCCAGTACCGGGAGGCGTCGACCTCGATGGGGCCGAAGGTGTCGGTTTCGGTACGGGTGGTCATCGGGCGGGTCCCTGAAACAAGCGTTGGCAGGGGTTTAGCGCCGGGGGGACAGACTGCAAGGCCTGACGGCGCGCGGGCGGCGGTGTAGCCTCGGCTCAGCATCGGGAGACTCACATGATCGTCGCCACCACCAACGACCTGACCGGTTATCGCGTCGTCGAATACGTCGGCCTCGTGCGCGGCATCACCGCCCGCTCGCGCAGTATCCTCGGCAACATCGGCGGCGGTCTGCAGTCGCTGTTCGGCGGCAACCTGTCGATCTACACCGAGCTTGCCGAGACGGCCCGGCAGGAGGCTCTGAACCTCATGATCAAACACGCCGAGGCCCAGGGCGCCAACGCCATCATCGCCATGCGCTACGACGCCAACGAGATCATGGAAGGCATCACCGAGGTGCTGGCCTACGGCACGGCGGTGAAGGTGGAGAAGGTTTGAGGAGTGTGCTAAGTTAGCCAGAAGTTTGGCTAGGAATTCCTTTGATGGACGTTGGCGTCTTCGAGGCCCGTAACCGCTTTTCAGAGCTGATCGACGCGGCGGAACGCGGTGAGGAGGTGACCGTGCTGCGGTACGGCAAGCCGGTGGCCAAGCTTGTTCCCATCACCGCCCCGGAGGATGTTGCCGCGAGGAGGCGGCGAGCCATCGAGGAATCGGTCGCGCTTGGCGAGAAAATTCGCCAACGACTGGGTCGAGTTCTTGCGCATGACGAGATTGTCGCCGCCAAGGACGAAGGCCGTCCGTGATTGTCATCGACAGTTCGTTCGCGATCGCCGCCCTCATCGACGAAGACCACTCCGAATATGTCCGTGACATGGTCCTGGCCTTCGAGGCCGTGTCATTCGTCGCGCCGAAACTGATCTGGTGGGAATTTGCCAATGTCGTCCAGCAGAAGGTCCGTCGGGGGATTCTGTCGGCCGAGGAGCAGGTCGCTGTCTGGGACAGATTTCTGAACCTCGGGATCGAGACGGCCGCAAATCCCGCCTTTCAGGACCTTCCAGAACTCGCTCGCCTTTCGAGCACCTACGGACTCTCGGCCTATGACGCCGCCTATCTGCAGCTAGCTTTGTCAGAAGGCGCCAGCCTGGCGACGCTGGACAAGCCATTGGCGCGCGCTGCGGCTGCAGAACGGGTCCTGGTGATCTGTCCAACGCCGATGATCGCCCCTTGACCGACGACGACTGGACCCACCACGGCAAGGTCCGGGCCCGCGAGGCGGACGGGGTGCTGGAGATCGTCGTCGACGGCCTGACCACGCAGGCTCGCTACTACAAGCCGCTGATCTACGAGTTCTTCCGCAAGTCCTGGCGCGGCTCGCGGCCGGCCTGGGGCGAGTTCTCGGTCGAGATCATGATGGACTACACCGGCGATCCGCCGTGGATGGACCTCGACAACCTGGCCAAGGCCCTGCTCGACGCCATCAAGGGCTACGCCTTCCACGACGACGCCCAGGTCTGGAAGCTGCTCGTCGAGCGGCGGCAGGGCGAGCGCGAGCGGATCAGCATCCGCGTCGAGAAGCGGGCTTAAGCGCGCTTGCCGGGCTTTTCCATGGAGAGCACCGCCACCGCCGCGTAGGCGACCAGCAGGAAGGCGGCGTAGCGGCCCTGGTTGGCCTGCGGGAACAGGCTCTGCAGGTTGAGCAGCGCGATCAGGCCGCCGATCAGGCCGGGCGCGAAGAACACCAGGGCCGGAACGGCGCGCTTCCCACGCGATGTGCGGCGCAGGCGGGCGGTGATGCAGAAGGCCACCCCCATGGCCGCGGTCGCCAGGGCGGCGTTGGCCGCATAGACGAAAAAGCTGCTCTCCAGAATGCCGCCCCCGAAGGCGCCATAGAAAGCCGTCACGGCCACCCAGGTGATCGCCCCCGCGATCCCGTAGGCAAAAGCGTCTTCTTTTGACACGACACAACCCCACAGTCCCTGATGACAGGGTTGTCCTGCCAGAGCCGTGCCGACAAGGGGGCGCCGGGCAAAGGTTGCCGAAAACTTAACGCCTGCGCCAATCCGCCTCAGTCAGGCGGTCAGTTGGCCCAGGGGAAGATGGCGCCCCAGCAGGCCAGGACCACCGAGAACAGCAGGAAGGCCGCCGTCGTCCAGGTGAAGCGCAGCTTGCGTCCCTGGGTGAAGCTGTCGACCCGCCGTCCGCCCTGCCAGACAAAGGGGGTGAGGATCACCACCACGACGCTGAACAGCGCCGCCACCAGCCCGCAGGATGAGGCGATGATCAGCAGGGCGCCGGGCCAGTCGTAGAAGATGGCCGCTACGTCGCCGACCTTGCCGAACCACAGGATGAAGCTGACCAGCATGATCAGCCACAGCACGGCCTGGATGGTCTGCAGCAGGCTGGCACGCGCCTGCACCGTCGTCTGGCGCAGGTTCAGCCGCAGGCGCAGCAGAGCGCCGACCACGGTGACGATGCTGGCCAGGCCCGCCAGGATCGCCGCCCAGATCAGCCAGCCATCGCCGCCGAAAAAGTTCAGGCGCTTGGAATAGCGGCTGGCGATGCTGTCGTAGAAGCCGGTCGCCCGGCCGTCCTGCATGGTGAAGACGATGACCCGCGAGTCGCTGGCCGACTGGAAGCGCCCGGCGGTGTCCAGCGGCGTCCAGATCGAAGCCCCGTCGAAGCCCTTGAGGACCAGCTGACCCTGACCATCGACCTTGGCCGTGACCCGGCCGTTGAACAGGCCGACGAACTTCTCCATGCCGTGGAAGGCGCGGCGCGAACTGAGGTACTGGCCGCCGAAGGCCCCGCTGTTGTCCTTCAGCCATTGCGACAGGCGCGGCGCGGCCGGGGCGGGCCCGTAGAAGCGCTCGACGATCCTGCCGGGCAGGCTGGCCTCCAGGCCATAGCCGGTCTCGGTGTTGGTCGAGATGAAGACGCCCAGGCCCAGCTCCGGAATCACCACCATGTTGGACATGAAGCTGAGGGTCGAACCGCCGTGGCCGTAGCCGACCCGGTTCCCCGGCAACTGGAATTCCATGAAGCCGTGGGCGAAGCCGCCGGCCCCCGGCGCGGCGCGGTCCGAGACGGTGCGGAAGCCGGCAGAGGTCTGGGGATTGAAGATCGTCTGGCCGTCCAGCGTCCCGCCGTTCAGCAACATGGTCATGTAGCGGGCCATGTCGCCGGCCGTGGAGGAGACGCCACCGGCCGGAGCGGCCTGGCTGACGTATTCGTAGGGTCGCGGCGTGAAGCGGGTGCCGTTCCAGAAATAGCCTTCGGCCACGTCGCCGGCCAGGCTGGCCGGCATCGGCGCCGGGAGGCCCTCGCGCGGCGGGTAGCGGTCGCGGAAGGTGGTGCGGGTCATGCCCAGCGGCCCGGTGATCTCCTGTTCGACCATCTGCTCGAACGGCTTGTTGACCTGGCGGGCGGCGGCCAGGCCGGCCAAGGCGACGCCGTAGTTGGAATAGGCGGGGATCGTCCCCGGCGCCCATTCGCGGCGCGGGCGCTCCTGCTTCAGCCAGGTGAGCATCGGGCGCACCCGGGCCGGGTCCTTCTCGAACAGCTGGCCGAAGGCGCGGTCCTCGAAGCCGGGGCGGTGGTTCATCAGGTCGATGACCCGGATCTCCCTGGCGAAGCCCTGGTCGGGCACCCGCACGGATTCGGGCAGGTAGAGGTTGATCGGCGCATCCAGCCTCATGCGGCCGGCCTCGACCTGACGCATCACCGAGATCCAGGTGAAGGTCTTGGAGATGGAGGCCAGGCGGAACAGGCTGCGGTCCGGATCGACCCGGCGCGGGTGGTCGCCCAGACGGTCGAAGCCATAGCCCTTCTTCATGACCACCTGGCCGTTCTGGACGATGGAGACGGTGACGCCGGCGATGTGGTCGCGGCTCATGCTGGTGGTCACCACCCCGTCGACGAAGGCCTCGAGCTGGGCCGGGTCGATCGGCGCGACCGGGGCGACGACATTGGCGACAGGCGCGGCGGGCAGGGCGACGGCGGTCGGCGCGGCGCGCGGCCGGGCCGGGGGCGTCGCGGCCTTGGGCTGGGCTTTAGGCGCGGGCGTGTAGGGAATCGGAGCCGAGGGCGTGGCGGCGACGGGTTCCTGGGCGGACCCGGCGACCGGCGCGGCGCCGACCACCAGAGACAGGACAGCCGCCAGGCCGCCCTTCAGAACCGATTTGACAGACACACTGCTCTCCCTCTCCGGCCAGGTGGGGGGACGGCCGGGGATTTGCGCCCCTCGCTAACTCCCCTTTGGGAAGGCGTAAAGCATAAGCATGGGCCTCAAGGCCGAACCGACCGAAACCTGGGGCATGGACGGCGGCGACATGCCGGTCTCCCGCTCCATCCGCTCGACGCAGGCGGTGATCGCCGGGGGCAGGGCGCCCAGGGTCTTCACCACCTTCACCGACTGCAGGAAGCAGTCGTCGAAGTAGGGGTAGGTGTTCTGCTGGCCGCAGCCGAATGAACTGCGGTCCTTGGCGGCGGCGGTCATCACCAGGCGGTTGGGCTGCTCCAGGGCCGGCACGTTCACCCCCGAGAAACAGGTGGAGATGATCACCACGCTGGGGCGGCCCGGACAGGCGTGGTCGACCAGCTCGGCCATCACCTGCGGCAGGATGATGGTCTGCTTCTTCGGATCGTCGGAATTGAGGAAGGCGCCGTACTGGACCCCGTGCGAGGTGAGGTAGAAGAGGCAGCCGCCCTTGGCCTTCCGCGCCGTGTCGGCCAGGCCGTCATAGATGTCGAACAATCGGCTGTGGCCGAGGCCGGCGTCGCCGTAGCGGTCCGGCCGGACGGAAAACTGGCGGACATTCTCGGGCGCGAAGCCCATCCGCTCGACCAGGGCCTTGGCGACGTCCCGGCGGGCGTTGTCGAAGGCCTCGGTGTCGCCCTCGTTGTGAGCCCCGGCGAAATCGCCGGCCACGACCACGGCGGCCCAGTCCTTGAAGTTCGGCTGGGCGGCCGGCGCGGAACTCGAAATCGCCAGGACAAACAGCCCGGCCAACACCGCCAACAGTCGCCTCATCGATCGCCCCCGACCTCAGGTGTCTACTTTTTGCGGAACTGGTCCAGGGAGACGACCTTCGCCTCCGGCTCGCCGGCTTCCGCGGCCGGCGCCGCGTCTTCGTCCTCGTGGTCGAAGTCTTCGCCCTCTTCCGCGACCTCGAAGGCCTCGGGCGGTTCGAACTGCAGGCCGAACTGCACGTAGGGATCGAAGAACCGGACCACCGCCGCATAGGGGATCGACAGCCGCTTGGGCTGGCCGCCGAACTTCAGGGTGACGGTAAAGAAGGTCTCTCCCGGCGCCAGGTCCCAGTACTGGTGCTGCAGGATGATGGTCATCTCGTCGGGGTACTTGCCCAGCACCTCGACAGGCCCCGAGACGCCCGGCGCCTTGGTCTTGAAGGTGATGTAGAAGTGGTGCTCGCCGGGCAGGCCGCCGGGCGCGGCGGCGCGCTTGAGGGCGGCCTTGACGACCCCGCGCAGGGCGTCCTGGGCCATGGCCTCGTAGTGCATCAGGTCCTGGGGCGGCTTGTCCTGGGCCATTGAGGCTTCACTTCCCTACAACTTCCACAAGCGTAACGGTTCGCGCGCCTCTCGCAAAGCGGCTCATTCAGAACGCGAACCTAGATTTTCAGTTCTCGTCGCCTGCGCTGGGCTGAGGCCCTCGGGAAACGGTGGCCACGCGAAGGGCGTTGGTGGTGCCCGGCGTGTTGAACGGCACCCCGGCGGTGACGACGATTTCGTCGCCCCAGGTGGCGAAGCCTTCGCGGCGCGCCGTCTCCAGCGCCCCCGACACGGCCGCCGTCATCGTCTCGTGCGGCTCGATGACCACCGGATGGACGCCCCAGACCAGGGTCAGCCGCCGCGCCGTCTCGACCACCGGCGTCAGGCCGAGGATCGGCACGGTCGGCCGCTGGCGGGCGATGCGCAGCGCCGTCGAGCCGCCATGGCTGTAGGCGGCGATGGCCTTGGCCCCGGAGGCGTCGGCCACCTGGCGGGCGGCTGTGGCGATGGCCCCGGCCGAGGTGGTCTCGGGGGCCAGCGGGCGGTCGTCGATGATCCGGCGCCATTCCTCGTCGCGCTCGGTGCGGGTCAGGATGCGGTCCATCATGTCGACCGCTTCCAGCGGATACTGGCCGGCGGCGGTCTCGGCCGACAGCATGACCGCGTCGGCCCCCTCGAAGAGGGCGTTGGCCACGTCGCTGGCCTCGGCCCGGGTCGGGGTCGGAGAGCTGATCATGCTCTCCATCATCTGGGTGGCGACGATGACCGGCTTGCCCAGTTCGCGGGCCTTGCGGACGATGCGGCGCTGGGCCAGCGGCACCTCTTCGGGCGGCAGCTCGACGCCGAGGTCGCCGCGGGCGACCATGACGGCGTCGGACAGGGCAATGATCTCGTCGAGATTGACCAGGGCCTGGGGCTTTTCCAGCTTGGTCAGGATCCAGGCGCGGCCGGCGACCAGCTCGCGGGCCTCGATGACGTCCTCGGCCCGCTGCACGAACGACAGGCCGACGAAGTCGACTCCGGCCTCCAGCGCGAAGGCCAGGTCCTCGCGGTCCTTCTTGGTCAGGGCCGGAATCGGCAGCATGACGTCCGGCACGTTGACGCCCTTGCGGTCGCTGATCCGGCCGGCGACGGTCACCGTGGTTTCGAGGTGGTCCTCACGCACATGCTCGACGCGCAGCTTCAGCTTGCCGTCGTCGATCAGCAGATTCATCCCCGGCGTGGCGGCGGCGATGATCTCCGGATGCGGCAGCTGCACCCGGCGGGCGTCGCCGGGCGTCGGCGACAGGTCGAGCCTGAAGCTCTGGCCCTTCTGCAGGATGACATGGCCGTTGCTGAACCGACCGACACGAAGCTTGGGCCCCTGCACATCGGCCAGCACGCCGATCGGATGGCCGGTCTTCTTCTCCAGGGCCCGGATCCAGGCCAGGTTCTGGGCGTGACCCGCATGGTCGCCATGGCTGAAGTTCAGGCGGAAGACGTCGGCGCCGCCCTTGTGCAGGATCTCGATCATTTCCGCCGAAGAAGAGGCGGGTCCGAGTGTAGCGACGACCTTGGCGCGGCGGCGGCGCAGGATGTGGTGACGACCGGGCATTCACGCTCCCAAGACGGGCCCGCCGGAGGCTTTCGCGCCTCTCCGCCGTCCCGCAGAATTTCACGATGCGGGCTTATCGGCGCCCGTCTGTCAGAGCGACCGGAACTGGCCTGTAACGACGCCAAGGTCAACGCCCCCGGCGGTCACCAGCCTGTGTAGTGGGCCTAGGCGACGATCTTCTTGGCCGCCGCCGTGCGCAGCTTGCGGTCGGGCAGGCCGTTGGTCCCGCCGTTGACCAGCAGGGTGACGGCGGTGACGTCGTCCTTGAGGGCGGCGGCGACGCATTTGTGTTTGACGAAGAAGTTGGCCGCCGCCTCGGCCGAGGCCTTCACGTCGCTGCGCAGCACCTCCGGATCGGCTTCGTGCCCGGCCTCGCGGTAGTTGGCGCGGCCGGTGATCTGCTTGACCCCGCCGCCGCGGAACCGCCAGCCGTCGCCGGGCTGGTCGTTGCCCAGCTGGGCCATTCCGAAGGTCCCGCCGTAGACGATGTTGGCGATGGCGTTCTGGTTGGCGGGTCGGCCCTGCTTGCGGCCGAATTTGTCGCAGTCGGCGGCGTTGATCCGCTTGCGGCTGAAGGTCTTCATCAGTCCGTCGACCGAATAGTTGAGGCTCTCGGCGAGCGTCGAGAAGCCTTTGCTCTCGACATGCATCTGACCCAGCCAGTGGGCCAAGACCAGCTTGTCGGTCAGTTTGTGGGCGGCGGCGGCGGCCTCCAGGGCGGCCAGGGTGCCGGGCAGCGCCTTGGGCGCGAAGGTGGCGAATTTCTGAGGATTGATCAGCGTCATCGTCTGTCCCCGTCCGGTCGGCCTGGGGCGGCGCCCGTCCGCCTGTACGCCGGACTACTGGGCGCAACTCAACAGCATTCCGGCGGAATGGACAACCACAGGTCAGTGATTTCAGCCGAGGACCAGCAGATCGCTGCGGCCGGTCATCGGGATATGGAGGTCGCCGGCCTCGAGCGCCCGGTCGAGCGCCGCGAAGCCCTCGGCCAATTCAGCCTCGGTCAGGTGGTCGAACGTCGAGATGCCCTTCAACCGCAGCTTCTCCACCGCTTCGGCCTCGCTGGCCGAGTAGGTCTCGGTGACCTCGATGAGGTCGATTGGCTTCAGGCCGACCGCCGCGAAGATCTCCGTGGTCGCCGTCAGGGTGGGGAACAGCTGGCGGCCGATCTCCTCCAGGCGGGGGAAGAAGCGGACATACCACTCGCCGACCGGTCGGTCGGAGAAGACGCCGCGCAGCAGCACCCGGCCGCCGGGGGCCAGCACCCGGGCGATCTCGCGCGCGGCCAGGGCCTTGTCCGGGAAGTGGTGGAAGGACAGGAACATCAGCACCGCATCGACCGATCCGTCGTCCAGCGGAATGGCCGAGGCCCCGCCGGCCAGGTAGCGGACGCCCGGTGTCGCGCCTTGCGCTTCCGCCGTGCGGCGCATGCCGTCGGAGGGCTCGACGCCGGTGACCGGTCCGCCGAACCGCGCCGCCAGGGCCGGGGCGAACCGGCCGGTGCCGGAGCCGAGGTCGAGGACGGCCAGCGGGCGCCGGGCGGGCAGCACGCCCTCGAAGACATCCATCCACTGGGTCAGCATGTCCGGGGCGATGGCCCGCGCCCTGGCGTAGACCTGATGCTGATGCCGGTCGTAGTCGACGGCCTTGAGGGTCATTGGCTTTCGTCCTCGTCGGTGGCGATGCAGGCGTCGTCGCCGATCAGACAGAGGAGAGCGTTGGTGCGCTCCCGGGTCAGATAGTCGGCGGCCGTATCGCCCATGCCCGGCCATTTGAGATTGGCGAAGGCGCTCCAGGCGTCGCGGTACTTGATCCAGGCCCGCTGGGTCCCCCGCACCCCGTCCTTGGTCACCGTGCCGAAGTCCTCGAAGCTGTTGGCCGTCACCTTCTTCCAGGCCGCGTTCAAGGCCGCGTCGCTCTTCTGCAGCTGGCCGGGAACAGCCTTGTCGAAGGCCTTTGTGTCCAGCGCCTCCAGCAGGCCGAGCGTGCTGACCTTGATCTCGCCCTCGGCCTCCAGGGCGAAGACGCCGCGCATGGTGCCGGAGAGGTCGACCTCGCCCTCGGCCATGGCGTCGGCATAGGCGGTCTCGGCGGCCATGACCCGGTCCCAGGCCGCCTTCTGGACGGGGGTCCAGCCGTGGCCGAGCTCGGCGAAGCGCAGGGCCCGCTGATGGTCCTGGACGCGCGCGCCGATCGAGGCGCACAGGCCGGCGGCGTAGCCGCTGGTGACGTCGTCGCAGTAGTCGAAGGCGGTGTCGGTCCCTTCGCCCTTCATCCGGCCTTCCAGGGCGGCGATGCGGCCGGACACCTCGAACGGCGCCCCGCCGACCGTGCAGGCCATGCGGATGGCGTAGGGCAGGTTGGGCTTCACGCCACGGCCGTTGGCATAGAGCATCATCAGCACGCCCGCCCCGGCCGGCCCGTCGTTCTCGTTCCGCGCCATCTCGGCGAAGGCGCAATGACGGGCTTTCACCGCGTCGCCCGGACCGGAGATCTCATAGTAGGCGTCGGAGGAATCGCAGATCTTCAGCGCCGCCAGCTGGGCGGCCGTCGGCCGGTCGGCGGCGGGCGGCTCAACCTTCCGGTATTTCGCGCAGTCGGCGACACTCTCGGGATATTCCTTCTGGAAATCGCTGTCGCCCCAGTACTCCGGCTCGGCGGCGGCCGCCGTGCAGAGAAGCAGGCTGACAAGCGCAAGCGGGAGCCAGGGACGCATCGAACCCTCCAGTCGTTGGATCGACTATCGCGCAGGCTCGTGAACCGAGGGAGTCTCAAATTGGGGGAAGGAAAGGTAGGTGGGGGGATTCTGTTGCCAGGCTCCCGCATCCCTCAAGAGAAAGAAGGGGGGAGCCTCGTCAGCCGTCGGGGAAGGTGGGGGGATTCTGTTGCCAGGCTCCCCCCGGGCCCCGCCTGAAGGTGCTAAACCCGCAGGGCTTTAGAGCGAGTGCTCCGGCGCTGCATTACGCGGCGACGGCGAACTCTTCAGCGAAGTTATCGTTCGCAGTTAGTTTAAAACCCGAAACGGTGGGTCAGGCCGAGAGAAAGCAATCACCTTTACACGTCTGTCGATGCTGATCGGCCCCGCGCTTCCCGTGATAACTCGGGAGAGAATGGTGGAGCCGCCGGGAATCGCACCCGGGTCCAGTCCGCTTATTACGTGCGCGTTTATCTCCATAGTCCGGGCAAGCCCGAACAGGACCTATATAGGCGCAGGACCCTTCGAAGGGAATAACCGCGGAGTAAATCCTGCGTGCGAGGGCTACATCCCCTCGGCGCCGCGCTCGATGGAGAGCACGCCGGTGCGCGAAAGCTCGACCAGGCCCAGCGGCCGCATCAGGTCGACGAAGCTGTCGATCTTGCCCGGCGCGCCGGTGATCTCGAAGACGAAGCTTTCGGAGGTGGTGTCGATCACCCGGGCGCGGAAAATTTCGCTGACCCGCAGGGCCTCGACCCGTTCGGGCCCCTCGCCCTTGACCTTGACCAGCGCCAATTCGCGCTCGACGCCGTTGGGGTCCCTGGTCACGTCATGCACGCGGCGGACGCTGACCACCTTCTGAAGCTGGGCCTCGATCTGCTCCAGCACATGGTGGGCGCCGCGCGTGACGATCGTGATGCGGCTGGTGTGGGCCTTCCGATCCGTCTCGGCGACGGTGAGGCTTTCGATGTTGTAGCCGCGGGCGGCGAACAGACCGACCACACGGTGCAGGACCCCGGCCTCGTTGTCGACGAGCAGGGCGAAGGTGGCGAGCTGCTCGGCCTCGGTCTCGTGGGCAAGGTCGTAGGCGGAGGCGGGTTGGGCGGGGAGGGTCATCAGACGAGCCTACGCCCGGCTTCGTCGATCACCGAGCCCAGATCGTCCAGTTCCTCGGGCAGGATCATCTCGTTGTGGGCCTTGCCCGACGGGATCATCGGCAGGCAGTTCTCGGCCTTCTCGACGCGGCAGTCGAAGATGACCGGGCCCGGATGGTCGATCATCTCGATGATCTTGGCGTCCAGCTCGGCCGGGTCGCTGCAGCGGATGCCCTTGGCGCCGTAGGCCTCGGCCAGCTTCACGAAGTCGGGCAGGCTCGAGGAATAGCTCTGGCTGTAGCGCTGGCCGTGCAGCAGTTCCTGCCACTGGCGGACCATGCCCATCCACTCGTTGTTGAGGATGAAGATCTTGACCGGCAGGTCGTACTGTACCGCCGTCGACATCTCCTGGATGCACATCTGGATGCTGGCCTCGCCGGCGATGTCGATGACCAGGCTGCCCGGATGGGCCAGCTGGGCGCCGATGGCGGCGGGCAGGCCATAGCCCATGGTGCCTAGCCCCCCGGAGGTCATCCAGCGGTTTGGCTCTTGGAAGCGGTAGAACTGGGCGGCCCACATCTGGTGCTGGCCGACTTCGGTGGTGATGTAGGCGTCGCGGTCCTTGGTCAGCTGGTACAGCCGCTCGACGGCCAGCTGCGGCTTGATGGTCTGCTCGCTCTTGCCGTAGCGCAGGCAGCGAACCTCGCGCCAGGTCTCGATCTGCCGCCACCACTCGTCCAGCGCCTGGCGGTTGGCGGTCAGACCCTGGTCGTTCCAGGAGGCGATCAGGTCGGCCAGCACGCTGCCGGCGTCGCCGACGATGCCGAGATCGACCCGGACGTTCTTGTTGATCGAGCTGGCGTCGATATCGATGTGGATCTTCTTGGAATTCGGCGAGAAGGCGTCCAGCCGTCCGGTCACCCGGTCGTCGAACCGCGCCCCGACGCAGATCATCACGTCGCAGTCGTGCATGGCATGGTTGGCCTCGAAGGTGCCGTGCATGCCCAGCATCCCCAGCCAGGCCGGATCGGCGGCCGGAAAGGCCCCCAGCCCCATCAGGGTCGAGGTCACCGGCGCCCCGGTCATGGCCGCGAACGCGCGCAGGGCCTTGGCGGCTTCCGGACCAGCGTTGATGACGCCGCCGCCGGTGTAGAAGATCGGCGCCTTGGCGTGGGCGATCAGCCGGGCGGCTTCGGCGATGCGGACCGCATCCCCCTTGGTGCGCGGGGCGTAGGCGTGGCCGAACTTCACCTCGGTCGGCCCCTGGTAGACGCCGCGCGAGAACTGCACGTCCTTGGGCAGGTCGACCAGCACCGGGCCGGGCCGACCGCTGGTGGCGATGTGGAAGGCCTCGTGCAGCACTCGGGGTAAGTCGCGGATGTCCTTCACCAGGTAGTTGTGCTTGGTGCAGGCGCGGGTGATGCCGACGGTGTCGGCCTCCTGGAAGGCGTCGGTGCCGATCAGGTGGGTCGGGACCTGGCCCGTCAGCACGACCATCGGGATCGAGTCCATCAACGCGTCGACGATGCCGGTGATGGCGTTGGTCGCCCCCGGGCCGCTGGTCACCAGGACGACGCCGGGCTTGCCGGTCGAGCGGGCATAGCCCTCGGCGGCGTGGGCCGCGCCCTGCTCATGGCGCACCAGGATGTGGCGCAGGCGCTCGCCGTGCTTTTCGTTGTCCTGGAACAGGGCGTCGTAGATCGGCAGCACGGCGCCGCCCGGGTAACCGAACATCACCTCGACGCCCTGGTCGACCAGGGCGCGGATCACCATCTCGGCGCCGGTCAGGGTGTCCAGCTGGACGGCGGCATCGGCTGCGGGAGCGGTTTTCTGGTCGGTCATGGCGGGGTCTCAGGGGAGTTTTGTGTCTGGGAAAACAAAAGGGGCCCCATAAGGGCCCCGGCGCATGCGGCCTTGAACGGCGTGCTGGGGACACGCCGGACAGGGCCGCTAGGTAAGTACGATGCTCACGATGCGCACGAAGTTTGCTCCAAATCCACGAAATCGTACATGCCACGCGCTCAAACCAGGGTCAAGGCAGGGCTTGGCGCAACTTCCTTCCAAATTTCAATTTACCCCCTCGATGTGGGGTGACGCCGGTCCGTGAAAGGGAAATTGTGGCGCCCATCATCGAGCTCGGGAAAAGACCATATGCGCCCTCTCTTCATCGCCGCCGCCCTGGCCCTCGCCCCAATGGCCGCCTTCACCACCCTCGCGCCCGCCGTCGCGGCCGAGCCGACGCCCAAGGACTCGGGCGGGGTGACGGTCAGCCAGCTGCGCGGCATCGTCGAGGGGCTGGGCTACGACACCACCGACGTTGACGACGCCGAGACCCCCAGTTTCGAGTTCATGATCAGCGACAGCGGCCTCGACATCCACGTCCTCGCCCAGGAGAGCGAGAGCACCAACTACATCTGGCTCAAGCTGAGCTTCGAGAAACTGAAGCCCGGCCAGAACGACGCGACCTTCCTGGAACAGACCGCCCAGGCCCAGCCGGCCCACTTCTTCCTCTACGACGACGGCACCCTGGGGATGGCCGTGGCCGTCGAGAACCGGTCGATCACCCCCTCCATCGTCCAGCGCGGCATCGACATCCTGGTCAACGGGGCGGTGACCACCAAGGACAGCTGGCTGACCGACTAGGGCCTGAGCGCCCGCCACTGGGCCTCGGGATCGAGGCTGGCGGCGCGGGGCCAGTCGGCCATCTGGTTGCGCAGCCAGGTCAGCTGGCGTTTGGCGTAGCGGCGGGTCTCGCGGCGGGCGTCCTCCAGCGCCTGCTCCAGGGTGATCTCGCCGGCCAGGTGGGCGGCGAACTCGCGCATTCCGACCGCCTTCATGACCGGTAAGCGGGAATCCAGGCCCCGGGCCGTCAGCGCCGCCACCTCGGCCAGGGCGCCGGCCTCGAGCATGCCGGCCAGTCGGAGGTCGCAACGGCCGTAGAGGGCGTCGCGCGGCGGCTCCAGGGCCAGGGCCCGCCAACTGCCTTCCGGCAGGACGGGACGGGTATCGGCCTGCCAGTCGCTCAAGGACCGGCCGGAGGCCTGCAGCACGGCCAGCGCCCGGGTCAGCCGTTGGCGGTCGCCGGGGGCGATCCTGGCCGCAGCGGCAGGATCGGCCGTCGCCAGCCGGGCTCGCGCCGCCGCCTCGCCCTCGGCGTCGTAGCGCGCCTCGACCGCGTCGCGCAGGTCGGTCGGCACGGCGGGGACGTCGGCCAGGCCCTCGGTCAGGGCCTTGAAGTAGAGACCGGTGCCGCCGACCACGATGGCCGGCCGGCCGCGGCCGTGGATCGCCGCCAGCACCGGCTCGGCGGCCCGCAGCCAGCGGCCGACGCTCCAGCCGTCGGCGCCGTCGGCCACCCCGAACAGGTGGTGCGGCGCTGACGCCTCCTCCTCCGGCGTCGGCCGGGCCGAGAGGGCGGTGAGGTCGGCGTAGAGCTGCAACGCGTCGGCGTTGACGATTTCGCCGCCGGTTTCCCGGGCCAGGCGCAGGGCCAGGGCGGACTTGCCGCTTGCGGTGGGTCCGGCGATCAGCCAGATGCGGGGCTCCATGACGCTATCCATCACCCTTGTCGGTCCCGATCCGCAAGCCGTCTCGGCTGCCATCGCGCGTGTTCGTTCCCAGACCGGCGCGGGCGAGGCCCGCGACCTGGGCCCTGGCGCCGTCGACCTGACCGCCGCAGGCCAGGAGATCCTGACCCGCGGCCTGCTCGACGCCCTGCTCGGCGACCTGCCGGTCGACGCCTGCATCCAGCCCCTGGAAGGCCGCCGCAAGCGGCTGCTGATCGCCGACATGGACTCGACGATCATCGGCTGCGAGTGCCTCGACGAACTGGCCGATTTCGCCGGCGTCAAGGCGGCCGTCTCCGAGATCACCGAGCGGGCCATGCGCGGCGAGCTGGCCTTCGAGGGCGCCCTGCGCGAGCGGGTCGCCATGCTGAAGGGCCTCGAACAGTCGGCCCTCCAGCGCTGTTACGACGAACGGGTCAAGCTCAATCCCGGGGCCCGGACCCTGGTCCGCACCATGGCCGCGAACGGGGCCAGGTGCCTGCTGGTCTCGGGCGGCTTCACCTTCTTCACCTCCAGAGTGGCGGCCGCCGCCGGCTTCCATGAGGATCGGGCCAATACGCTGATCGAGGACGGGCTCGGCCTGACGGGTCAGGTTGGCGAGCCGATCCTCGGGCGGGAAGCCAAGCTGGCCGCGCTTGAGGGAGAGGCGGCGCGGCTGGGTATTCCGTTATCCGGGACCCTGGCCGTCGGCGACGGGGCCAATGATCTCGCCATGATCGAGGCGGCGGGTCTCGGGGTGGCGTACCGCGCCAAGCCGGTGGTCGCCGCCCAGGCCCACGCCCGGGTCGACCACGCCGACCTGACCGCCCTGCTGTACTTCCAGGGCTACACGGCCAGTCAGTTCGTTACCGACTGACACACACAATCCATCCGCCGGGATGAGCGGTAGTAGGGGACGGAGGATTACTCCCCGCCGCCGCCGCCCTTGCCGAAGTAGCGGAAGAACTCGCTGTCGGGGGACAGCACCAGGGTGGCGTCGCCCTGGCCGAGGCTGGTCTCGTAGGCGCGCATCGAGCGGTAGAAGCCGGCGAAGGCCGGGTCCTTGCCGAAGCTTTCGGCGAACAGGCGGGCCCGTTCGGCGTCGGCTTCGCCTCGGATGCGTTCGGCGTCGCCGGTGGCCGTGCCGATGATTTCCAGCGCCTTCTGGTCGCCCTCGGCCCGGATCCGGGTCGACTGCTGCTGGCGGGCGGTCTTCATCCGTGCGTAGACGGCTTCCTGGTTGGCCAGCGGCAGGTCGGCGCGCTTGATACGGACGTCGATGACCTCGATGCCCAGCCGCGAGCTGGCGGCCTGGCGGGCCAGGTTGTTGCGGATGACGCCCATCAGCTCGCCCCGGCGGGTCGAGATGATGTCCTCGGAATTGGCCGTGCCCAGCGCCTGGCGCAGGGCGGCGTTGAGCCGCTGCTCCAGCCGGCGCTCGCCGTTGGTGCCGTCGCCGAGCGCGGTGTAGAACAGGTAGGGGTTCTTGACGCGGTAGCGCAGGAAGGCGTCGACCATCAGCCGTTCCTTGTTGCCGGTCAGGATCTCTTCCTGGGTCGCCTCCAGCATCTGGTTGCGCTTGTCGAAGCGGATGATGCTTTCCGACAGCGGCCATTTGACCTTCAGGCCCGGACCGTCGCCGCGGCCGGGGGCGTTGACCACCCGCACGACCTTGCCCAGCTGGACGACCACGGCCTGCTGCGTCTGTCCGACGACATAGAAGGTCTGGCTGGCGGCCAGCAACAGAATGCCGGCGGCGACGGCCAGCAGGGTGAGTTGGTTACGGCCGATCATTGGGCGGCTCCCGGAGCACGGGCGGCCGGCGCGGCGGCGGGGACCCTCGGCTTGAAGACATCGGGCGACAGCACGATCGGGGCGGTGACGCCCTTGCCGTCGATGATCACCTTGTTGGAGTGGCTGAGCACGCGCTCCATCGTCTCGATGTAGAGGCGCTGGCGGGTGACGCCGGGGGCCAGGCGGTACTGCACGTACAGCTGGTTGAAGCGCTGGGCCTCACCGACCGCCTCGTTGACCACCTGGGCCTTGTAGCCGAGCGCGGCCTGCTTGATCTGCGAGGCCTTGCCTTCGGCCTCGTTGACCTTGGCCTGGTAGTTCTGGCCGGCGGCGGCGACGTCCTGGAAGGCGGCGACGACGGGCTTGGGCGGCTCGGCGGCGCGGATCTGCACGGAGTCGATGACCACCCCGGAGTCATAGCTGTCGAGGATGCGCTGCATCAGGGTGGCGGCCTCGGCCTGGATGCGGCCGCGGTCGGTGGTCAGGATGGGGTCGAGCTGGCTGCGGCCGACGACCTCGCGCATCGAGCTTTCGGCCACGGCCTTCACGGTGGCGGCGATGTCGGTGACGTTGAACAGCGACTTGCCGGCGTTCGACACCTTCCAGTTCACGGCGAACGGCAGGTCGACAATGTTCTCGTCGCCGGTCAGCATCAGGCTCTCGTCCTCGACGGTGCCGGCCTTGACCCCGCCGACGATGGTTTCGTTGATCGTGGTGATGTCGACCTTGCGGTAGCCCTCGACCAGCGGGAAGTGGAAGCCGACACCGGGTCCGTAGCTGCGGCTCCAGGCGCCGAAGGTGGTGACCACCGCCTCCTCCTTGGCGCCGACGACGATGACGCCGGCGAAGAAATAGACCGCGACCAGCAGGCCGCCGACGATGGGGGCGTAGCGGCGGACCATGTCCTCGCTCTGGCCGGGCGAACCGCCGCCGCCATTGCCGCCGAACAGGCCGCGCAGGCGGCCGCTCCAGCGCTCGATCAGCTCGTTGAGGTCGACGCCCTCGGCGGGCGGCGGCTGCGGACGGCGGGGCGGCGGCTGGGGCCGGCGCGGTTCTTCGCGGTCGGGGGCGGGGCCGGGAGCGCCCGGCTTGTCCTTGTCGCCTTCCGGCGGCGGCGAACCCCAGGGTCCGGGGTTGGCGTTATCGTTCCAGGGCATGGAGTCGGCGGGCTTCCGTCGGCTGAATAAATGAGCCCGGTTGCAAACCCGGGCATAGAGCCGGATATGAGACGCCCAAGCCCTCAACGCAAGCTGAACCGGTATGACTTCCATGCCCACAATCGACCGTGACGCCGTGCTGGCGGCCCTCGACAAGGTGGTCGACCCCCGGTCGGGGCGCGGCCTGGTGTCGGCGGGGCTGGTCCAGGGGCTGGTGATCCGCGAGGGGACGGCCGGTTTCATGCTCGAGGTTCCGGCCGCCGACGCAGGCCGGTACGGCTATATCCGCGAGCAGGCCGAGACGGTCCTCAAGGGCCTGCCCGGCATCGACAAGGCCCAGGTGGTGCTGACCGCCGAGGCGCCCGCGGGCGTGACCCGCCAGCGCAAGACGGCGCGGCTGAGCCCCGATCCCAAGTCCGAGCCCAAGGCCGCCGAGGCCGAGAAGCCGGCCCATGTGAAGCGGGTCATCGCCGTGGCCAGCGGCAAGGGCGGGGTCGGCAAATCGACGGTCTCGGTCAACCTGGCCTGCGCCTTCGCCAAGCTGGGGTTGAACGTCGGGCTGCTCGACGCCGACGTCTACGGCCCCTCGGCCCCGAAGATGATGGGCATCGACGAGGAGCCGGCCTTCGTCGACGGCAAGCTGGAGCCGCTGGTCGCCCACGGGGTCAAGCTGATGAGCATCGGCTTCATGGTCGACGAGGGCAGCCCGATGATCTGGCGCGGGCCGATGGCGTCGTCGGCCGTGCGGCAGATGGTGCAGGACGTGCGCTGGGGGACGGAGGGGACGCCGCTCGACCTGCTGATCGTCGACCTGCCGCCGGGGACCGGCGACATCCACCTGACCCTGGTCCAGAAACTGGCCGTCGACGGCGTGGTGCTGGTTTCCACGCCACAGGAGATCGCCCTGATCGACGCCCGCCGGGCGGCGGCGATGTTCGCCAAGACCGGCACGCCGATCCTCGGCGTGATCGAGAACATGGCCTGGTTCGAGGGCCCGGACGGCAAGCGCATCGCCATCTTCGGGACGGGCGGAGCGCGGGCCGAGGCCGAGGCGATGGGCGTGCCGCTGCTGGCCGAGATTCCGATCGAGATCGGCTTGCGGGAGGCCGGCGACGAGGGCCGGCCGCTGACGGCGGTCGGCGGCGAGAGCCTGGCCGCCAAAGGGTTCGAGGCGGCGGCCCGGGCGCTGTTGTAGAGATGGGCGCGAACTGCGCGGCGGATTGAACGATTTCAAGGGGTTAACCCCGCGGGCGTTTGAAGTTTGTTTGAAGTCGATTTGAAGTCGCGGTGAAGCGGACTTGAAGCCGGATTGAAGTCGGCGTTTGGCGCGGCGGTCCCGGGTGAGGGGCTTATCGAAGCGGCTAGTCATTATACGCCTGTCCGGAGTGCGCAGCCCAAACTCTCCCCCCGCTTGCGGGGGAGAGTTATGAGGTGGCAGACCTCAAGCCTGGAGACGCCATGCACGATATTCTCAGCCTCGGGGCCCGCGCCGGCGCCCTGCTCAAGGAGCGGGGCGAAAAGGTCGCCGTCGGAGAGACCTCGGCGGGCGGTCTCATTTCCGCCAGCCTGCTGGCCGTTCCGGGGGCGTCGGCCTATTTCGCGGGCGGCGCCATCACCTATTCGGCCCGGTCGATCCGGGGGCTGGCCGGCATTTCCATCGAGCAACTAAGGGCCGACGGGATCCGCTCCAGCTCCGAGCCGTATGCGCTGTTGTTGGCGACCGAGATCCGGGCGCGGCACGGAAACATCAGCTGGGGGCTGTCGGAGACCGGGGCGGCGGGGCCGGACGGCAATCCCTATGGCGACCCGGCGGGGCGTACCTGCATGGCCGTGGTCGGGGCGGTGAGCGTGGTGCGGACGCTGCGCACCGGATCGGACGACCGGGTCGGCAACATGTGGGCCTTCGCCGAGGCGACGCTCAAGCTGTTCGTCGAGGTTCTGGAAACCGCGCCGGCCTGATGGCGGGCGTCAGGCCGCGACCGCCCTGGCCGGCTTGCTGGAGGCCAGCTTGAAGACGTCCCAGTAGCCGGGCGAGGTCAGCATGTCCGGCAGCACGCCCTTGGCCTTCAGCAGCCGGTGGGTCTTGGGCAGGTTGTAGCAGGGCACATGCATGAAGAATTGCGGGCCAGCCTGCTAGCTGGCGCGCTTCCAACTGTTGCGGGGTTCATCGACAGCGGCTACTCGCCGTTGGCTGCCCAATAGGAGCGACGTAGCCCAATGACTTCTCGGATTGCCGGTGAGAGTTTTTGGGAGCGCGTGTCGGGCGTGGCTTACGCCGACCTTGTTCTGGCCGATTGCGAGTTCAACAGTTGCACGGTGGCGCGAGACCCAGGGAGTCCACGCAACACCTTCGATTCCATTGAGCTGATCAACGCCGGCCAATTGAATTGCTCAATATCTGAGGCCGTACTCCGGGACGTACAGCTTCGGGGGCTGAAACGATTGGGAAGCGCACCTCTCTTTTTGTGGGGATGCCTCTTCGAGCGCGTGACCTTGTCGGGCCGGATTAGCGCTCTTAAAATCAACTCCAGTATTGTCTTGCCGGGTGACCCCCCGGCTCGTCAGGAATTGCACGACGCTGCTGTTGCGCAGTTCTATTCAAATTCGGATTGGGCGTTGGACATCTCCGACGCAGAGTTTCCTGGCGGCGTTACCTTTGAGGCTATCCCCGGAGACAAGGTGCGACGCGATCCCGCGCGTCAGGTGCTGATCCGAAGGACTGACCTCGCCAAACTGGATTGGCGGAGCATCGACTTCGACGCCACGGCCATCGACATCGGGCTCAGTTGGTTCGAGCAAGGCTCGCTCTTCGATAGCGTAGTGCTCGCTAGCCGCGCAGACCGGAAGTGGGCAAAGCGCGACCTCGCCGTCTTCCAGCGGTTACGCGACACGGGCATCGCATCCGCGTAGATCGCGCTGGTCGATATGACCGCAATCAAGATCAAGCGGCCTTACTCGTGGCTTTTCGGAGGACTGCGAGATAGCCGTCGGGCTCGTAGAGCATTTCGCCTAAGTGCCCTTTTTCTTTGAGCAACTTATGGATTTTGGGCAAATTGTAGCAGCCTGCCCACATGAACATGCCTATTCGATATCCCAAGCCGCCTCAGGATTGGATTGCGGACATTTGCTGAGGCATGAGACAAAAAGTGATGCTTGAGATTCCTGATCGCAGCGGCTGGCTTTCGGAGCCCTTGGCGAGCGCTCCGCCCGTGCCTCCGTTTCCTGAGCTTACAGACCTTGAAAGTCGCGCCTTGGAAATCATCGCGGGGTCGCTGGGCCCTGTTGCGGATGATTTTAGGAGGCAGGTCAAGGCATGTCAGGTGACAGACAGGGTCGACACTAAGGTGGGGTTCTATACCCGCATTGTGGTAGACAGGACCGTCGCCCCTCCTTTCGCCACTGCTTGGCACGTTGGTGTACACCTTGAAGTTAAGGGCACCAGGTACGGCATGGCCTTCATGCCTCGGGACGAAGATGGCTACTTGGCGACCATTGAAGGCGTGACATACGGCGAAGATGACTTGGCCGGTCAGGATTTGGCCGCGTTAGAATTCGGCGGCTATCAGCTGATCTAACTTCACTAAGGCTTCTACCGGCTGGCTGGCGCGGCGCAAACCGCCTTGCTGGTGGCCTCGCGCAGGACTTGTAGATAGCCAGGTGCCACAAGCATTTGATCCGTAACGCCTTTCGCTCGAAGCATCCGGTGGATTTTCGGTAGTGTGTAGCAGCTTACCCACATGAACATGTGGTGCTCGCAGTGGTAGTTGACGAAGTAGGGGGCGAGCAGGGCGCGCTCCAGGACGTTGGCCTTCGTCGTGCGCGCATGGCGCAGGGGGTCGGGCTCGTCCTTGGCGATGCAGGCGTGCTCGGCGATGTTGCGCAGGCGGGTGACCAGGGGGAGCCAGGTCGCCTGCGGCAGCAGCCAGAGGACCGGCCAGGCCCACCAGAAGCCGAACGGGGCGGTGACGGCGACGGTGATCAACATGCCGAGGAAGAAGCGTTTGCGGACGACGACGGCCTTTTTGAGGATCGGCCAGAGGGGCTGGTCGGGGGTGCGCTCGCTCAGGGCCTTCACCAGGCCGGCCCAGCGCTGCTTGTAGTAGGTCTGGCCGGTGAGGTCGCGGACGACCTTGCGCCACAGGGACTTGCGGGTGATCGGGAAGGGGGCCGAGAGGACCAGGTCGGGGTCCTC
Source organism: Caulobacter sp. (assembly GCA_028291265.1). Taxonomy (GTDB): domain Bacteria; phylum Pseudomonadota; class Alphaproteobacteria; order Caulobacterales; family Caulobacteraceae; genus Caulobacter. The sequence continues at coordinate 26,421 of JAQGIK010000001.1, forward strand.
GGCCTGCTGGGCGAACCGGTGGTGGCCCAAGTGGTAGGTGCGGTAGGCGACCAGGCCGCCGGGGGTCAGGTAGTCGCCGAGAAAGTCGTTGGCTTTCAGGTCCGGGTGCAGGGCGCCGTGGGCGGCGTCGTGCATCAGGATGGCCAGGCCCAGCTGCCGGGCGCCGATGATCATCACGGCCAGCGGGATGGTGATCGGCCAGAGGAAGGCCATGGCGGCGGCGGCGACGATGACCAGCCAGGCGTGGGCGATCAGGGCCGGGCCCTTCCAGGCCGACTTCTCCGACAGCGGGGCCCATTCCTCGGGCGTGAAGTAGGTCTTTGCGGCGACACGGGCGGCGGCGGCCATCAGGCGTCTCCTCGCACAGGGGTGAGGCGGAGCAGGGCGAGCATGTCTTCGACGGCCTCCGAGACGGTGGCTTCGGTGGCGCCTTCGCGCAGGGCGACGCCGAGGGCCAGGGTCCAGAAGCGGCGGGCGGTCGTGGCGGGGTCTTCGGCCCCGGTCCAGCCGCGGCGGCGGCGGACGTCGGCGTAGGCGCGGTCGCCCTCGGCGTGCAGGCGCTCGAAGGTGCGCTCGATCAGGGGGGCGAGGTCCTGGCGGCGGCGGGTCAGGGACAGGGCCTCGACGAACAGGGCCAGGCCGGGCGAGCCGACGACGGTCTCGACCAGCCGGCGGTTGTAGTCGCCGCCCGTCGGCGCGGTCGAGGCGGCGGCCTCGGCCTGGGCGGCGACATAGAGCATCTCGCGGCAGGCGGCCTCGACGAACAGGGCCTCCTTGGTGCGGAAATAGTAGGTGACCTGGCTGGGGTAGGCGCCGGCGGCGGCGGCGATCTCGGCCACCGCGACGGCGGCGGCGCCGCGCTGCTTGAACAGTTCGACGGCGGCGTCGAGCAGGCGCGAGCGCATCCGCTTGCCGGGCTCGCGCAACGCGCGCAGGTCGGTCAGGGTCTGCACCTTCGCCATGGCTTGTTTGTACGCCATACAAGAACGGCGGTCAATCGCTGGACAGACTCCCGCGTTCGTCGCACGCTGGTCGTCCCTGGGGAGGGACGACGATGACACTGACGAAGACAGCTGGCGCGTTGACCATTGCCCTTGCGCTCGGGCTGACGGCGGCCGGGCAGGCGGGGGCCTGCTCCATCGACGCCAATGGCAAGCTGAGCGTCAAGAAGGGCGATCCCTATCCCGGCGCCAAGGGCAAGGCCTGGTATTCGCAGGGCAAGGCGCTGACCCTCGATGGCGACAGCTACAAGAAGACCGGGTCGCCGCGGGTGTTCGGCGAGTCCGAGTTCAGCTTCATCAAGAAGGTCGGCGAGATGGAGGGGATTCCCTTCTACCGCGACGAGGACCTGCCCAACCTGCTGTTCGTGCCGATCGACGCGGCGACCTGTACGTTCCACGCCTACGACAAGGGGTAGGACCCCTTCAGAGAAACCCCGGCGGGACGGCGGGGGATGCTGGCCCGCCGGGGCCGGCCTACCCGAACAGCCAGTCCGCCTTGGGATCGGGTGCGGACGGGGCGGGCAGGCCGATGAAGTCGGCGGCCGTCAGCTGCGCCGCCATGACGCCGGTCAGGATGACGTAGCCGCCGTCGGCGAAGATGACCTTGGCCCCGGCCGCCAGGTTGCTGATCGACATATAGCCGCCGTAGGCGGTGACATCGATCAGGTCGATGCCGTCCTGGAAGTCGGCGATGGTGTTGGCCCCGTCGCCGGGCCCGAACACGAAGCGGTCGGCTCCGGCCCCGCCGGTCAGGGTGTCCTGGCCCGCCCCGCCGACCAGAACGTCGTCGCCGTCGCCGCCATTCAGCTTGTCGGCCCCCAGGCCGCCGTTCAGCACATCGGCGCCGCCCATGCCATTGAGGATGTCGTTGCCGTCGAGGCCGTTGAGGGTCTCCAGCAGGTCCGTGCCGGTGAGGGTGTTGGCGCCGGCCGTGCCGTTGATCGTCGCCTGTGAACCGGCCGGGTCCATCGGCGGCGGAGGCGGAGGCGGAGGCGGAGGCGGAGGTGGTGGTGGGGGGGGCGGAGGCGGCGGGGGTGGCGGCGGCGACATGCTGGTGATGAAGTCGGCGGCGCTGAGCTGGGCCGCCTGGATGCCCGTCAGGGTGACGTAGCCGCCGTCGGCGAAGATGACCTTGGCCCCGCCCGCCAGCTGGCTGATCGAGCTGTAGACGCCGCCGTAGCCGGTGATGTCGATCAGGTCGATGCCGTCCTGGAAGTCGGTGACGGTGTTGGCCCCGTCGCCGGTGGCCAGCACGAAGACGTCGGCTCCGGCCCCGCCGGTCAGGGTGTCCTGGCCGGCGCCGCCGACCAGGATGTCGGTTCCGTCGCCGCCGTTCAGCTTGTCGGCCCCGTCGCCGCCGTTGAGGACGTCGCCGCCCCCCAGGCCATTGAGGATGTCATTGCCGCCCAGGCCGTTGATGGTCTCGAACAGGTCCGTGCCGTTGATGGTATTGGCGCTGACCGTGCCGTTCAGGGTCGCCTCCGAGCCGGGCAGGGAACCGCCCGGCGGTGGCGGAGGCGGCGGCATCGGCGGCAGGATGAACTGGGCGTTGGTCATCTGGGCGAGGAACCTGTCCTGCACGGTGATGTCGGCGCCGTTGGCCAGATGCACGATGACGTCGCTGCCGCTGGCGGTCAGGGACAGATAGCCGCCGACCGCGGTCAGATCGATCTTGTCGACCCCCACGTCGAAGTCGGTGATGACGTCGTGGCCGGAGCCAGGGGGGCCGTCGGCGGGGGCCAGAACGAAGATATCCGCGCCGGCCCCGCCGCTCATCACGTCGTCGCCGTAGCCGCCGTACAGCTTGTCGGCCCCGTTGCCGCCCTCGAGGACGTCGTCGCCGTCGAGGCCGGAGAGGGCGTCGTCGCCGGCCCCGCCCTCAAGGCGGTTGTTCGTCTCCCGTCCGGCCAGGGCATCGCCCGCCTGGCCGCCGACCAGGTTCTCGATGTCGCTGAAGGTATCGCCCTGCGCCTCGCCGGCATTGACTCCCGGATTGATCAGGCTGGCGGTCACGGCCTGGCTGGCGAAGACGTAGGAGACGGTGTCGCTGCCCGATCCGCCGCTGAAGGTGTCGATGCCCTGGCCGCCGTTGAGGAGGTCGTCGCCGCCGCCGCCGCTCAGGGTGTTGCCGGCGCCGTCGCCGGTGAGGATGTCGCCGAAGCCGGAGCCGAGGACGCCCTCGATCTGGCTGAAGGTGTCGCCGGCCGCCTCGCCGCCGTTCAGGAGCGAATTGGCGAGATTGACGGTGACATTGGCGGCGGAGCCCGAATAGTCGGCGGTGTCGAAGCCGTCGCCGCCGTTGAGAATATCGGCGCCCATGCCGCCGGCGAGAACGTCGTCGCCGAGCCCGCCGTCGAGGGTGTCGTCGCCGGCCAGGCCGACCAGGCCGTCGGCCCCGCCGCCGCCGGCCAGGAGGTTGGCGCCGCCGTCGCCGGTCAGCTTGTCATCGAACCCCGAGCCCGTGAGGTTCTCGACCGAGACGTAGGTGTCGAGGAAGGCCTGGCCGGTGTTGCCGGCGCCATTGGCGCCCAGGTTGACCGTCAGGCCGTCGGCCGCGCCCTGATAGGAGGCGGTGTCGACGCCGTCGCCGCCGTTCAGGTTGTCGCCGCCCTCGCCGCCGAAGAGCAGATCGTCGCCGAACTCACCGAACAGGTTGTCCGCGCCCCCCAGGCCGAAGAGTTGGTCGCCGCCCTCCTGGCCGCGCAGGATGTTGCCCAGGCCGTCGCCGGTCAGCTTGTCGTTGAAACCGCCGCCGGTCAGGTTTTCGATCAGGGCGTAGGTGTCGCCCGCCGCCCAGCCGGCGTTGTTCGGGGCGTTGGTCAGGTCGGCGATGAGGCCGGTGGTGGCGTCGAAATAGGAGACGGTGTCGGAACCGCCCTGGCCGTTGAAGGCGTCGACGCCGAGGCCGCCGATCAGGATGTTGTCGAGGCTGTTGCCGGTCAGGCTGTCGTTGAAGGCGGTGCCTTCAAGGTGTTCGACGGAGATGTAGGCGTCGCCGGCCGCGTCGCCGGTGTTGAAGTTCGAGGCTGCAAGATTGGCCGTCACGGCCGCGAAGGCGTGGCGATAGGTGACAAAGTCGTCGCCGTCGCCGCCGTCGAGAAGATCCGCCCCGGCCATGCCCTCCAGGAAGTCGTTGCCGGCCCCGCCGAGCAGGGTGTTGAAGCCGGCGTGGCCGATCAGGTAGTCGCCGAAGGCCGTGCCCTCGATGTGCTCGATGGCGTTGAAGGTGTCGCCGGCGGCTTCGCCGGTCTGGGTGACGCCGAGGCTGGAGAGGCTGGCCGTCACGCCGGAGGCGGCGCCGGCGTAGGAGGCCATGTCGAAGCCGCCGCCGCCGTTCAGGCTGTCGGCCCCCGCGCCGCCGGTCAGGACGTTGTCGCTGTTGTTGCCGGTCAGGATGTCGTCGAAGGCGCTGCCGATCAGGTTCTCGATCGAGACATAGGTGTCGCCGGCCGCCGCCCCGGTGTTGGCGTTGAAGCCCTGGAGGAGGGCGGCGACCCCGCTGGTGGCGCTCCTGTAGGAGGCGGTGTCGGAGCCGCCGCCGCCGTTGAGGAGGTCGGCGCCGAGGCCGCCTTCGAGGATGTTGTTCCCGGCGTCGCCGAACAGGCTGTCGTTGAAGTTGGAGCCGGTCAGGTTCTCGATGCTGCTGTAGGTGTCGCCCAGCGCATGGCCGAAGTTGATGCTCGGGTCGAGCAGGCTGGCCTTCACCAGGGACGGGGCGGTCGCGTAGCTGGCGGTGTCGATGCCGTCGCCGCCGGTCAGGGCGTCCTTGCCGCCGCTGCCGATCAGGACGTCGTTTCCGGCCAGGCCGTTGAGGGTGTCGTTGCCGGCCCCGGCGGTCAGGGTGTCATTGCCGGCCGTGCCGGTGACGGTCTGGTTGGCGACCGGGGGCGGCGGCGCCATCAGCGGGGCGTCGTCCTTCAGGCGAAGGGTGCGGGTGGACTTGATCATCGTGGCACATCCCAGGACGCCGCTGGTCAGCGGCCGAGAGGCGGCGCGGTGATGCGCTGCTTATCCGGGGAATATGTGCCGGGGGATGGGGCCGATCAGGCGCGGCGGCGCGCGGCGGCGCGCGCTGTCGCGTGAGAAGTTGCGCGTTGTTGCGCGCTAGAGGTCGTCGTCGATGGTCATCGGGCCGCGCGACATCGAGCGGGCCAGGGCCATGGTCATCAACAGCTCGCCGCCGAGGGCGGCCGCCCTGGGGCCGTAGTCGCCCAGCAGGTGGTCGCGGATCTCCTGTGGCACGGAGCCTTCCGGAGCCAGCGGCGGCAGGCGGATGAGCGCCTGGTAGCGGGCCTCGTCAGCCTCCACGTCGCCGCTCAGGGGGCCGATGTGGTGCAGGATGGCGGGCGCGGCGGTAATCGTGCGGCCGGCGTCCGGGGCCTGAGACAGGGTGATGCCGTCGAGGATCTCGACCCGCCGCTGCAGCACGCCGTTGAAGATGCCGAACACCATGGCGCCGGTCAGCGGCTGGCAGCTGATCGAGAAGACGTGCTGGTGCATGGGAAATATCCAGCCGTCGAGTTCGGTGCCGGCGATGCCCATGCGGAAGGTCAGCAGGCCCGAGGCGTCGCGCCGGACGATGCCGTGGTCGTGCAGGAACTGGTTGGGGGCCAGGGCGACCGGGCGGGTGGTGCGGAAGAAGCCTTCGTAGGCGCTGGCGCGCAGTTCCGAGGCGGCCAGGATCTGGTCCATCAGGGCCGGGGGCAGCTTCAGGCCGTCGGCCCGCTGGCTCTTCCGGGGCGCCGATGCGGCCCCGAGGGCCTCGGCGAAGCCGGGGAGGTCGCGGTCCCAGTCAAGCATGGAGAAGGCCGGCCGGCGGGCGGCGACCAGGGCGGTGAGGCGCTCGAGGTTGTAGTCGGAGGGCAGGGCCTGGCCGTTCAGCCAGCGGGCGACGCCCGACTTGTGGACGGCCAGGTCGGCGGCCAGACGGCCGCGGCTCATCGACAGGGCCTTGAGGGTCAGGTCGAGTTTGGCGGCAAACGAGTCGATGGCCATGGCCGGACCTTCCGGGGACTGGTCCGGAAAGGCAAGGCGCCTCACAACCGTGAGGAGGCCCCGGACGTGGCGTGTCTACGGCGGCGCGCCCCGTCCGGTTCACTTCCGGGCTACCCGAAGAACCAGTCGGCCTTGGGGTCGGGCGGGGCGGGGCCGCCCATGCCGATGAAGTCGGCGGCGCTCAGGCTGGCGGCCATGACGCCGGTCAGGATGACGTAGCCGCCGTCGGCGAAGATGATCTTCGCCCCGGCCGCCAGGTTGCTGATCGACATATAGCCGCCGTAGGCGGTGACATCGATCAGGTCGATGCCGTCCTGGAAGTCGGCGATGGTGTTGGCCCCGTCGCCGGGTCCGAAGACGAAGACGTCGGCGCCGAGGCCGCCGTTCAGGGTGTCCTGGCCGGCCCCGCCGATCAGGAAGTCGTCGCCGTCGCCGCCGAACAGCTTGTCGGCCCCGAGACCGCCGACGAGGACGTCAGCCCCGCCCATGCCGTTCAGCGTGTCGTTGCCGTCGAGGCCGTTGATGGTCTCGTAGAGGCCCGTGCCGTCGATGATGTTGGCGCCGGCCGTACCGTTCAAGGTCGCTTCCGAGCCGGCCATCATGGGCGGCGGTGGCGGCGGAGGCGGAGGAGGCGGAGGCGGAGGGGGTGGAGGAGGCGGTGGTGGTGGCGGAGGCGGCGGAGGAGGCGGAGGAGGAGGAGGGGGAGGGGGAGGCGGCGGCGGAGGCGGCGACATGCCGGTGACGAAGTCGGCGGCGGTGAGTTGCGCCGCCATGACGCCGGTCAGGGTGACGTAGCCGCCGTCGGCGAACATTACCTTGGCCCCGCCGGCCATCTGGTTGATGCCGGTGTAGCCGCCGTAGGCGCTGATATCGATCAGATCGATGCCGTCCTCGAAGTCGGCGATGGTGTTGGCCCCGTCGCCGGGCGCCAGGACGAAGATGTCGGCGCCCAGACCGCCGGTCAGGGTGTCCTGGCCCGCGCCGCCGATGAGGATGTCGTCGCCGTCGCCGCCGAACAGCTTGTCGGCGCCGAGGCCGCCGACCAGCACGTCACCGCCGCCCATGCCGCTCAGCGTGTCGTTGCCGTCGAGGCCGTTGATGGTCTCGAACAGCATCGTGCCGTCGATGATGTTGGCTCCGGCCGTGCCGTTGATGGTCGCTTCCGACCCGGCCGTCACAGGTGGCGGCGGTGGCGGTGGCGGAGGAGGAGGCGGAGGCGGAGGCGGCGGAGGAGGAGGAGGAGGAGGAGGAGGCGGCGGCGGAGGAGGAGGAGGCGGCGGAGGAGGCGGCGGAGGCGGCGGCGGAGGAGGAGGAGGAGGAGGAGGAGGAGGAGGAGGCGCGCTGAGGCCGATGAAGTCGGCGTCGGTCAGGGACGCGGCGCTGATGTTCTTCAGCACCAGCGAGCGGCCGCCCCCGAGGGTGATGACGGTGTCGGCGCCGGCCTGGATGCGGCTGGCGTAGCTGCCGTACAGGGTGATGTCGATCACGTCCTGACCGTGGACGAAGTCCTCGATGGTGTCGGCGCCCGCGCCGGCGTCGATGCGGAAGGTGTCGGCTCCGGCGCCGCCATTGAAGGTGTTGGCCCCGGCCCCGCCCGCCAGCAGGTCGCCGCCGGAACTGCCGGACAGCCGGTTGTTCCCGGCATCGCCGTACAGTTTGTCGTCGTAGGAGCCGCCGGCCAGGTTCTCGATCCCGACGTAGCTGTCGCCGAACGCCTCGCCGCCGTTGACGATTGGCGCGGCCAGGCTGGCGCTGACGGCGGCGGTCGCATTGCCGTAGGAGGCGGTGTCCGTGCCGGCGCCGCCGTCGAGGAAATCGGCGCCGAGGCCGCCCTGCAGCAGGTCGTTCTGGTTGCCGCCCTCGAGCAGGTCGAGACCCATCCCGCCCAGCAGGATGTCGTCGCCGTCCGAGCCGCTCAGTCGGTTGTCGCCGCCGTCGCCGACCAGGATGTCGGCGTAGAAGCTGCCGAGCACGCCTTCGATGGAGATGTAGGAGTCGCCCGCGGCGTCGAAGGTGTTGATGTTCGGCGAGGCGAGAAAGACCGTCACGCCGTTGTCGGACCCGATGTAGGAGGCGGTGTCGAAGCCGCCGCCGCCGTTCAGCACGTCGGCCCCGTGGCCGCCCTCCAGCGCGTTGTCGCCGCCGTCGCCGGTCAGCTTGTCGTTGTGGAAGCCGCCCCTCAGGTTCTCGATCGAGATGTAGGTGTCGCCGGCGGCGTCTCCGGTGTTGATGAGGTGATTGGCCAGACTGGCGGTCACCGCGGCGCCGGAGGACTCGTAGGTGGCGGTGTCGATCCCGCCGCCGCCGTCGATCACGTCGCCGCCGGCCAGACCGCCCAGAACGTCGTCGCCCAACAGGCCCGCGAGGCCGTTGGGCGTCGCGTCGCCGAGGATGATGTCGTCGAAGTTGGACCCTTCGACGTTTTCGATCGACAGGTAGGTGTCGCCGGCCGCGTCGCCGATCTGGAAGAAGGTTCCGGGCGTCAGGGTCGTCCAGATGGTGGAGGCGGCGGTGCGATAGGAGGCCGTATCGAAACTGCTTCCGCCGCGCAGGTCGTCCGCGCCGGCCCCGCCGATCAGGGTGTTGGAGCTTGCGTTGCCGATCAGGATGTCGGCGAAGGCGGAGCCCTGGAGATGCTCGATGGACACGTAGGTGTCGCCGAACGCCTCGCCGGTGTTCTGGGCCGGGGCGGCCAGGCTGACCGTCAGGCCGGCTGCCGCGTGGGCGTAGGAGGCGATGTCGAAGCCGGCGCCGCCGTTCAGGAGGTCGGCGCCCAGGCCGCCCTCCAGCACATTGGCCCCGCCGTCGCCGAACAGGCTGTCGTTGAAGTTGGAGCCGGTCAGGTTCTCGATGCTGCTGTAGGTGTCGCCCAGCGCATGGCCGAAGTTGATGGTCGGGTCGAGCAGGCTGGCCTTCACCATCGAGGTGGCGGTGATGTAGCTGGCGGTGTCGGAGCCGTTGCCGCCGAACATCTTGTCGGCGCCGGAGCCGCCGGTCAGCACGTCGTCGCCATTCTGGCCGTTGAGGGTGTCGTCGCCCGCGGCGCCGGTCAGGGTGTCGTCGCCGTCGAGGCCGCTGATCGTGTCGGGGCCGCCGCCGCCGGTCAGGGTGTCGGGCCCGGCGGAGCCGTTGATGATCTGTCCGGGCGGCGGCGGCGGGGCGGCGTTCAGCGGCCGGTCGTCGCCGAGCATCTTGCGGGTCTTGATCATCGGTCTGCTCCCCCGGCCCGGCGCTGTCTCGAGCGCCTGGAATCCGGCTGTGACGGCGCCCATGGGGGCGTTTCCGTGAGGGGAATATGTGCCGATGACCGGACCCCCGTAGGCGCAGCGGCGTGCAGACCGTTGCAGCGGCGTGCATCAGCGTGCACGGTCCCCGCGGGGATCATCCCGCCACAGCCGGCGCGCGTAGCGGTCAGGTGGGAGAAGCAAGGCCATGGAAACCGACTCGTTCGCCGCAAAACTCGAACTGGCGCTGAAGGTGCTGTCGATGAGCCGCAGCCGGATGGCCTCCGAGTTGGGGGTCGACAAGTCCGTCATCGGCCGCTGGCTGGCCGGCCAGGTGAAGCCCTCGCCGCATAATCTGGAGCGCCTGACGGCGGTGATCGCGGCCCGGCGGGCCAGCTTCATCATGCTCGACTGGGACCGCGACCCGGCAGGCTTCGGCGCCGCGCTGGGGGCGCCGTCGGACGTGCGGCCGTCGCGGTTCGGCACAGGCTTGCCGTTGCCGTTGCTGGACCAGATCGCCGACCTGACCGACCGCCGGGCGACGGCCTATGAGGGGTTCTTCGAGACGACGCGGCCTTCGGCCCTGATGCCGGGGCGCTATCTGCACGATCGCGGCATGGTGCGGCGGGACGCGTCCGGGCTGATGGCCTATCGCATGGGCATCGGCGGCACCGAGTATGAGGGCTGGCTGTTGCCGGTGCAGAACCAGATCATCTGCATCGCCACCGACCTGACCAGCGGCGCCATGGCCTTCGGCATCTTCAACGGCGTGTCGCAGCCGACCGTCGACCTGATCGACGGCATTACCCTGTCCACGGCGCTCGATCCGGGCCGGACCATCATCGCCGCCCCCATCGTGCTGCGGCGGCTGGGCCCGCTCAGCGGCGACGACGAGGCCGACGAAGCCCGCTACCGCGAACTGATCGCCGGCCCGCCGCTGGCCCCGGAAGGCTCGGTGCCGCAAACCATCCAGGACCACCTGTCCCGGGATTTCGGACCCGGCGAGATGGCCAGGGGCGGCGAGTGGATGATGACCCTCGGCCTGGCCCGGTCGATCGCCCGGGGCGTGCAGTTCTCCGAGGGCGGGGGCTGATTCCGGGCAGAAGGCAGGGTGTCGCTATTAAAGGGTTCGCCTCTGGGCGCCCTTCTCCCCTTGCGGGAGAAGGTGGCGCGAAGCGCCGGATGAGGGGTCGATAGGTCTTTCAGCCGCGCAGAGGTGGTTGGGCCGGGATGCGTCGTAGGCCGAGGAGCCCCCTCATCCGTCGGCTTCGCCGACACCTTCTCCCGCGAGGGGAGAAGGGAGACCAGAGGCGAAACCTTCAAGAAGAAGGGCCGGACATTGCTGTCCGGCCCCGCTGAACTTTGCTTTGTCTGGTGGTTCAGCCGCCAGCCATCTTGCGGAAGAACTTCTGGCCCTGTTCGCCGCCGGCGAAGTAGGCCTTCTGGCCGGTTTCGTCGGTGATCTTGCCCCAGTTGTCGCGGACCTCGTCCACCGACAGGCCGCCCTCGCCGAGGTAGACGCCCTCGGTTTCGATGATGCGCGACAGGGCGAAGGCGCCGGCCCCGGCGGTGAGGATGGCGCCGGTGGGGGCTTCGTCCGAGGCCAGGAAGACGACGCCCGGGGTGACGTATTCGGGGGCCAGCTTGGCCAGCACTTCGGGCGGCATCAGGCCTTCGGTCATGCGGGTGGCGGCGACCGGGCTGACGGCGTTGATGTGGATGTTGTTCTTCTGGCCTTCGAGCTTGATGGTGTTCATGAAGCCGACGATGCCGAGCTTGGCGGCGCCGTAGTTGGACTGGCCGAAGTTGCCGTAGAGGCCCGACGACGAGGTCGTGACGACGATGCGGCCGTAGTTCTGCTCCTTCATGATCTCCCAGACGGCCTTGGTCGGCTTGACGGTGCCGAGCAGGTGGACGCCGAGCACGAACTCGAAGTCCTCGATGGTCATCTTGGAGAAAGACTTGTCGCGCAGCACGCCGGCGTTGGCGATCAGGATGTCGATGCGGCCCCAGGCGTCCATGGCCTGCTTGACCATCAGGGCGACGCCGGCGTCGTCGGTGACGCTGCTGCCGTTGGCGATGGCTTCGCCGCCCAGCGCCTTGATTTCCTCGACCACCTTGTTGGCCGCGTCGGAGCCGCCGCCCGAGCCGTCCATGCTGCCGCCCAGGTCGTTGACCAGGACCTTGGCGCCGCGACGGGCCAGTTCCAGAGCGTGCTGACGGCCAAGGCCGCCGCCGGCCCCGGTGACGATCGCGACTTTGCCGTCGAAGCGGATGTCGGCCATGAATTTCTATTCCCTTGCGCTGGGCAGTTCAGCTGCGCCCGTTTGAAGATCGGGCGGGTTTGTGCGGCGCAATAGGGAAGGCGTCAAGCATGACGCCAAGGTAAGGCCTGGGTGACCAGGCCGCCCCCACAGAGGCGGCCTGGCCGGCCACAAGCTTTGGATCGGTACTTACGCGACTTCGACGTCGCCGTTCAGCGACTTGGCGAGGTCGAGCAGACGGCGGCGCGGACGCTCGCCGAGCTGGTAGTAGGCGCGGATCAGGTCGAGGGTTTCCTTGCGGGCGAACATCTCGCCGCCGCCTTCACCGTCGTTGGCCGCCACTTGCGGACGATCGGTCTCGCTGAGGCCGTCGTAGAAATACCCGACGGGCACTTCGAGGGCTTCACTGAGCTGCCAGAGGCGGGCGGCGCTGATGCGGTTGGCCCCGCATTCGTACTTCTGGATCTGCTGGAAGCGCACGCCGACCGAGCCGGCGAGCTGTTGCTGGGTCAGACCCAGGAGACGACGGCGGCGACGCAGTCGCTTGCCGAGGTGAACGTCGATGTCGTTGCCCATGGGCTTGAAAACCCCCTGTTGGTTAAAGCCTGCGGCCGTCCCGATTTGGTACGGTCAGACCTCAACGCCGCATGTCGCGTGCCAAGCGAGGTTCCCTGCGACATTGCGCGCTCTGGGCGTGTGACTTAGTTACCGGGCATGCGTGACAGACGTGTCTCTTGGGGCCAGGACCTGGTGTGGCGGGCGGAGGCGGTCGCCTACGACGTCTTCACCTTCCTGATGCGGCTGATGCCGACCGACTTCGCGTCGGATGTCGGCGGATGGCTGTTCCGCCGCTTCGGACCACTGACCAAGACCCACGCCCTGGCCTGGCAGAACCTGATCCTGGCTTTCCCGGAAAAGGACGAGGCCTGGCGCCAGAAGGTCCTCGGCGACCAGTGGGAGAGCAACGGCCGCACGGTCTTCGAATTCCCGCAGATGGACCGCATCCTGCCCTCGACCGGGCGAGTCGAGCTGGTGGGCCGCGAGCGGATGGACGCCATCCGCGACGGCGGCAAGCCCGTGGTGTTCGTTTCGGGGCACCTCTCCAACTGGGAGGTGATGCCGGCGGCCATCGTCGACAGCGGGGTGGTCTGCCA
>JAQGIK010000024.1 GCA_028291265.1 Caulobacter sp.
TCTCCGACGGCCACGGCGGCTCGGACACCGCCAGCGTCAACATCACCGTCACGCCGGTGAACGACCCGCCGGTCGCGGTGAACGACGCCGGGACCACGCCCGAGGACGCGCCGATCACCTTCACCGCCGATCAGCTGCTCGACAACGACAGCGATCCCGAAGGCGACGCCCTGACCATCACCTCGGTGCAGGGCGGGACCAACGGCACGGCCGTCCTGAATCCCGACGGCACGGTCACCTTCACGCCGAATGCCAACTACAACGGCCCGGCCAGCTTCACCTACACGGTCTCGGACGGCCATGGCGGGACCGCCACTGCGGCCGTCAACGTCGACGTCACCCCGGTCAACGATCCGCCGACGGCGAACGACGACCTGGGCACGACGCCCGAGGACCAGCCGATCACCTTCACCACCGGCCAGCTCACCGGCAACGACACCGACCCGGATGGCGACACGCTGACCATCACCTCGGTGGATGGCGGCACGAACGGGACGGCGGTGCTCAATCCCGACGGCACGGTCACCTTCACCCCCAACGCCAACTACAACGGCCCGGCGAGCTTCGACTACACGGTCTCCGACGGCCACGGCGGCTCCGACACGGCCACGGTCAACCTGGCGGTCACGCCGGTCAACGATCCGCCGGTCGCGGTCAACGATGCGGGCTCGACGGCCGAGGACACGCCGATCAGCTTCACCGCCGACCAGCTCACCGGCAACGACACCGACGCCGATGGCGACGTCCTGACCATCACCTCGGTGCAGGGCGGGACCAACGGCGTCGCGGTGCTCAACGCGGACGGCACGGTCACCTTCACGCCGAACGCCAACTACAGCGGCCCGGCCAGCTTCACCTACACCATCTCCGATGGGCATGGCGGAACCGCCACCGCCGCAGTGAACGTCGACGTCACCCCGGTGAACGATGAGCCGGAGACAGCCAATGTGTCCGGCTCGGGCGCCGAAGACACCACCATCACCATCCACCTGACCGGCTCCGACGTGGACGGCACGGTGGTCGCCTTCAACATCGACAGCCTGCCGCTCAACGGCGTGCTGACCGACGCCGGCGGCAACGTGCTGAGCGCCGGATCCACGGTCCTGGCCAGCGGCAACGGCGCCGACGTGTTCTTCACGCCCACCGCCGGCTGGAACGGCGACACCAGCTTCCTCTACGCCTCCAAGGACAACCAGGGCCTGGTCGACGCGAGCCCGGCCACGGCGAGCATCACCGTCACCTCGGTGAACGACGCCCCGGAGACCGCCAACACCTCGGCCAGCGGCCAGGCGGACACCCAGATCGCCATCACCCTCTCGGGCTCCGACACCGACGGCACGGTCACCACCTTCACCATCACCGACCTGCCCGCCAACGGCGTGCTGACCGACGCCCAGGGCCATGTGCTTGGGGTGGGCTCCATCGTCCCGGCCATCGGCAACGCGGCGACCATCTTCTTCATGCCCGGTTCGAAGTTCAGTGGCGACGTCAGCTTCCACTACGCCTCGACGGACAACGAGGGCGCTGCCGACGGCACCCCGGCCACGGCGACGGTCACCGTCAAGCCGCCGGCCGCCCCGCCGGAGAACCGGCCGCCGGAGACCGCCAACGTCTCGGGCTCGGGCGCCGAAGACACCACCATCACCATCCACCTCTCCGGCTCCGACACCGACGGGACGGTCACCGCCTTCAACCTCAACAGCCTGCCGCTCAACGGCGTTCTGAAGGATGCGGGCGGCAATGTGCTCACCACCAGCTCGGTGATCACCGCGACCGCCAACGGCGCGGACGTGTTCTTCACGCCCAACGCCAACTGGAACGGCCAGGCGAGCTTCCTCTATTCGTCGAAGGACAACGCGAACGCCGTCGACGGCACGCCGGCCACCGCCACGATCACCGTCACCCCGGTCAACGACGCGCCGACCACCAACGACGTCTGCGTCACCGGCGAAGCCTGCGCCAGCCAGATCAAGGTCGTGCTCTCGGGCGCGGATCCCGACGGCACGGTCACCTCCTTCACCATCACCACCCTGCCCACCGACGGCGTGCTGAAGAACGCCCAGGGCCAAACGCTCGGGCTGAACGCCGTGGTCACGGCCGTCAACGGCCAGGCCTCCGTCTACTTCACGCCCAACAGCAACTGGGACGGCTCGACGACCTTCAAATACGCCTCGAAGGACAACGTGGGCCTCTCGGACGCCACCCCGGCCACCGCCACCGTCCAGCTGGCGCACGCCAACCACGGTCCGGAGACCAACAACACCACCGCGACGGGCCAGGAAGACGCGGCCTCGATCGCCGTGAACCTCTCGGGCAGCGACAGCGACGGCCAGGTGGTCTCGTTCAAGATCACCGCCCTGCCGGCCCACGGCGTGCTGAAGGACGCCCAGGGCCACGTCCTGACCGTCGGCTCGGTGGTCACCGCCACCAACAACGGCGCCGTGGTCTACTTCACCCCCAGCGCCGACTGGAACGGCAGCACCACCTTCAACTACGCCGCCAAAGACGATGACGGCGCGACCGACGGCACGCCGGCGACCGCGAAGATCACCGTCACCGGGGGCAACGACGCGCCGGACACCTGCGCGGTCAACGCCAGCGGCTGCGAGGACGGCGGGTCGATCTCGATCTGCCTGTCCGGCACCGACTGCGACGGCCGGGTCGCCTCGTTCACGATCAACGACCTGCCGGTGGGCGGCGTCCTGAAGGACGGCGCCGGCCACGTGATCACCGCCGGCACGGTGATCACCGCCACCAACAATGGCGCGACGCTCTACTTCACGCCCACCGCCAACTGGAATGGCGTGACCACCTTCCACTACACCGCCAAGGACGACCTAGGCGTGTCCGACGCGACCTCCGCGACCGCCAAGGTCACGGTGAGCGCGGTCAACGATGCGCCGACCACCAACACCGCGACGGCGGCGACCGGCGTCGAGGATGGCCCGGCCATCACCCTGACGCTCACCGGCGCCGACGCGGAAGGCCGGGTGGCGAGCTTCGTGATCGGCGACCTGCCCCTGCACGGCGTATTGAAGGACGCTTCCGGCAGGGTGCTGACCTCCGGCATGACCGTCACCGCCACCAACAATTCGGCGAACGTCTACTTCACGCCGACGGCCAACTGGAACGGCACGACCACCTTCCACTACGCGGCAAAGGACGACGACGGCGCACGCGACAACAGCCCCTCCACCGGGACCTTCACGGTCACGGGGGTCAACGACGGGCCCAAGGCGGTCGCCGACCACGGCGACGCCACCATGGGAACCCTGCTGAAGTTCACCACCGCCCAGCTCACCGGCAACGACACCGACGCGGACGGCGATCGCCTGACCATCACCTCGGTGCAGGGGGCCACCCACGGGACCGTCTCGCTGGCCGCGGACGGCAGTGTCAGCTTCACGCCCACCGCCGGCTACCTTGGGGCGGCAAGCTTCGGCTACACCATCTCCGACGGCCACGGCGGCACGGCGAGCGCCACGGTGGACATCACCGTCGCCCTCCCCGGCCCCGGCGTGCGATCGGCGGCCGTCTGGACCGGCAGCGGCGACTTCTACTGGGACGGCCAGACCGACGCCTCCAGCGTCAAGCACTCGCCGACCTACGACAACTACCCCAGGGCCGAGCTCACCTACGCGGTGGACTCGAACGGCGACGGGGCGGCCGACTCCAAGAAGTTCCTGCTGATCGGCGACTTCAACAAGAACGGCGTCGCCGACAACGGCGAGCACACCTACCTGATCAGCTCCGCCAACGCCGACGCCCTGCTGAACTCCAACTCGTCGGACACCCGTATGGTGATCGGCAAGGATCTGGTCACCGCCTGGCTGAACTACCTGGCTGACAATCCGGTGGGGGCCGTCGGCACGGCCAACACGCCGGCCTGGTTCATCAAGGAAGGCGTCGACTGGCTGAGCCAGGTCAGCGGGACCGTCAAATCCCTCTCGGGCGGCGTCCAGACCGACACTGGCGGGATGAACAACGGTTCGTTCGTGGGCGGCGGGTCGGTGAGCACCGGCGCCTCCGGCTGGACCACCGGCTACAACCTCGACGGCGTCTCGGGCATCCAGCAGGCCGGCAAGGACATCTACGCCGGCACGCAGATCCACACCGCGCTCGACGACTACAACGCGCACGGCACGATCGGCGCGAGCCTCTGGGCCAACGACGGCGACCTGTTCTAGAACCTCGCCGGGCGCCGCCTTGCGGCGGCGTCCGGTTGGCGCTATCGGCACGGTCAATGTCAATATAAGCTAACCGCGGTTCCGGTTTGACGCCCTCCGTTTGACGGGCCGTGCGGCCGGTGCGGGAGGCGACCATGAAGCTCTGGACCTGGCTGGGCGCGATTGCGCTGGGCATCGCCGTGCTGTTCGGCCTGGCGGCGGCCAACCGGGCCACGATCCTCTCGATGATCGCCCACGCGCGGCTGCCGCACGTGGAGCCCAACCATCCGGTGACCTGGGCGCAAGGTCCCGCCGCGCCCGCCGCCGGTCAGCGCCCGCCGAACGTCGTCTTCATCCTGGCCGACGACCTGGGCTACAACGACATCACCTTCAACGGCGGCGGCGTCGCCGGCGGCCAGGTCCCGACCCCCACCCTCGACTCCATCGGGCGCCAGGGCGTCGCCTTCGCCAACGGCTATGCCGGCAACGCCACCTGCGCCCCCTCTCGCGCGGCGATCATGACCGGGCGCTACCCCACCCGCTTCGGGTTCGAGTTCACCCCCGCGCCGGTGGCCTTCGAGAAGATGGTCGGCACCGCGGGCGAGCCCGGCGCCATCGCCAGGCCGCGGTTCTTCAAGGACCGTATCAAGGACATGCCGCCCGGCTCGACCGGGGCCTCGCCCGAGGCGATGAACAGCCTGTCCATGCCCGCGGACGAGGTGACCATCGCCGAGGTGTTGAGGGCGCGCGGCTATCACACGATGCAGTTCGGCAAGTGGCACCTGGGCGGCGCCGCGGGCTCGCGGCCCGAGCAGCAGGGCTTCGACGAGAGCCTGGGCTTCATCGCCGGCGGCTCGATGTACCTGCCCGAGAAGGACAAGGGCGTCGTCAACTCCAAGCAGCCGTGGGACGCCATCGACCGCTTCCTGTGGCCGAACCTGCCCTACCAGGTGCAGTTCAACGGCTCGAAGATGTTCCAGCCCAAGGGCTACATGACCGACTACCTCGCCGACGAGGCGGTCAAGGCGATCAAGGCCAACCGGAACCGGCCCTTCTTCCTCTACTTCGCCCCCAACGCGATCCACACGCCGCTGCAGGCGAAGAAGCAGGACTACGACGCCCTGCCCCAGATCAAGGAACATCGCCTGCGAGTCTATGGCGCCATGGCCCGCAACCTCGACCGCAACGTCGGGCGCATCCTGCAAACCCTGAAGGACGAGGGCCTGGACCAGAACACCCTCGTCATCTTCACCAGCGACAATGGCGGCGCCGGCTACATCGGCCTGCCGGACGTCAACCGGCCCTACCGCGGCTTCAAGTCGACGTTCTTCGAGGGCGGGATCCACGCGCCGTTCTTCATGCGCTGGCCCGGCGTGATCGCCGCCAACTCCCGCTACCCCTATCCGGTGGGCCACATCGACATCTTCGCCACCGCCGCCGCGGCCGCCGGCGCGCAGGTCCCCACCGACCGGACGATCGACGGCGTCGACCTGCTGCCCTACCTCGCCGGCAAGGCGCCGGGCCGACCGCACCAGACCCTCTTCTGGCGCTCGGGCCAATACAAGACTGTGCTGGACGGCGACTGGAAGCTGCAGGCGAGCGAGGCCCAGAACAAGGTCTGGCTCTACGACCTCGCCACCGACCCGACGGAGCGCCATGAGCTCTCGCGCACCCATCCCGAGAAGACCCGGGCCCTGCTGGGCCTGCTGAAGGCGCAGGACGGCCAGAACGTGAAGCCCATGTGGCCCTCGCTGCTGCAGGGGCCGGTGTTCGTCGATCACCCGAGCGGCGTGAAGCAGAAGGCCGGCGACGAATACATCTACTGGGACAACTGAGCCGATGGCCTTCCTGCCGCCGTCGACCAACGGCCAGTATCGCGGCGCGCCCGTTTCGGCGGCGTTCCTGGGCCTGGCGGCGGTCCTGACGCTCATACCTGGGCTGATCCACAGCTTCCTGCCGGACGGCGGCGCCGGCGTGATCGCGGGCCTCGACATGGGCGACCGCCGCGCCCTGGTCATCGGGGTGTTCCGCTGGGAGGGCGCCACCCAGCTCGCCCTGGGCCTTGGCACGCTGGTGGTGGCTTTGCGCTACCGGCCGCTGACGCCGCTGTTCCTGGCGCTGGTCATCGTGGAACGCGGCCTGATGAGCCTGCACGGCTGGGTGCTGAGTCCGCCGGCCAACGGCCACCACCCGCCCGAACACTATGCGAGCCCGGTCACCGTCGTGCTCGCGTTGGTCTTCCTGGCGCTCTCGCTACGGCCACGCCGGACCTAGAAGCCTTCGGCGCTCTTGGTGCGGATGTTGAGCTGGCCGGCGAGGCCGGCTTTGCGGTGATGCTCGATGGCCTGCATTTCAGACGACAGGGCCATCTGGCGGAAGGCGGCGAGCGAGGGGTATTCGGCCAGCGCCACCATGTCCCAGAGGTCCTCGACCTCGCCGAGCAGGAGGCCGGTGACGTCGCCCGAGAAGCGCACCTTGCCGCCCAGGCCCTCGACCAGCTTGCGCACTTCCTCGCCATAGCGGGCATAGGCCTGGGCGCCGGTGAGGTGAGCGTCGGCGCCGTCGGCGTAGTCGGCCTTCGGCTTGAACTTCAGCAGGTTGACCATCACGAAGGGGCCGTCTTCCTGGCCCCCGAAGAACGCCATGGCCTGCTCGGGCTGGGGCATGACGGCGTTGACGACCTTCACGGCAAGCCTCCTCAGCCGCGCCGGCGGATCATGGCGTCCAGAAGGGCGGCGATCTCGGCGGGGCTGTCTTCCTGCAGGAAATGGCCGCCGGAGAGGGTGACGTGGGGCTGGCCCTTGGCGCCGGGCACGCGGGCCTGGAACACGGCCTCGCCGCCGCGGGTCACCTGGTCGCCGTCGCTGAAGGCAGTGATGAAGGGCTTGTCGAACGCCTCGAGCGCCTTCCACGCGGCCAGGTTCTCGGCCACCGATGCGTGCTCGGCGGTGATCGGCACCAGGGTCGGGAACTGCCGCGCGCCTTCCTTGAAGGTCTCGTCCGGGAACGGCGCCTCATAGCCGGCGATCTCGGCGGCGCTGAGGTCCCGGCCGGTCCCGCCGTTCAGGATGAAGCCGATCGGCAGCTCGGGAACCCGCTGGCTGAAGCCCAGCCAGGCTTCGAAGCCCTCGCTCCAGCCCGTGCCGACCGGCAGGCCCGTGTTGGCCGCGACCACGCCGGCGAAGCGCTCCGGGAAGGCGGCGACCAGGCGCAGACCGATCAGGCCGCCCCAGTCCTGGCAGAAGAGGGTGACGTCCTTAAGGTCCAGCGCCGTCAGCCATTCGCTCATCCAGGCCACATGGCCCTCATAGGTGTAGTCGGCGCGCGAGGCCGGCTTGTCCGAGCGGCCGAAGCCGATCAGGTCGGGCGCGATCACCCGATGGCCCTGGGCGACCAGCGCCGGGATGATCTTGCGATAGAGATAGGCCCACGACGGCTCGCCGTGCATCAGCAGCACGACCGCCCCGTCGCGCGGCCCCTCGTCCACATAGTGCAGCCGCAGCGGGTCGCCGGTCTGCGCGGCGAGCACCTGGTAGTGTGGCGCGAAGGGCCACTCGGCGAGGCCCGCGAAGCGTGCCTCCGGTGTCCGCAAGACATGCATCGGCGCCCCTCCAAAACTCTAGACACGATACGAGTCATTATATCCTGGACAGGTCAAGCTCTGAGAGATATGCTACCCGGAGAAAGATGACGCGCGCCCTCACCACGCCCCCC
>JAQGIK010000028.1 GCA_028291265.1 Caulobacter sp.
GGGGGGCGGGCCCCGCGCCGGCTTGTCAGAAGAAAACGCGTTCTGGCGCGGGCGGCGATGACAGCGTTCAGGCGGCCCCCGAACCGCCGGCGCTGCCCCCTCCACCACCGCCGTCGGCGGCGGTTCCCCTCCCCCGTCGCTGCGCGCCGGAGGAGGAACTGAAGGTGTCGCGCCCCTTGGTCTCAATCAATCGAAGACGATGACCGAGCGGGCCAGTTCGCCGCGCTTGAGTTCGTCGAAGGCCTCGTTGACCTGGTCGAGGCGGATGCGGCGGCTGATCATCTGATCGAGCTTCAGCTTGCCGGCCATGTAGAAGTCGACGAAGCGCGGCATGTCGACCGGGAAGCGGTTGGAGCCCATCAGGCTGCCCTGGATGCGCTTTTCGGCCAGGAAGTCGGCGCCGTGCAGTTCGATGTTCACCCCGACCGGGATCATGCCGATGACGTTGGCGGTGCCGCCGCGGGCCAGCATCTTGAAGGCCTGTTCGGTGGTCGACTTCAGGCCGATAGCCTCGAAGCTGTGCTGCACGCCGCCGCCGGTCATTTCCAGCACCTGGCCGACGGAGTCGCCCTGGCTGGCGTCGATGACGTCGGTGGCTCCGAATTCCTTGGCCAGGTTCAGCTTCGAGCCCTGCATGTCGATGGCGATGATCCGCCCGGCCCCGGCGATGGCCGCGCCGTTGACCGCCGCCAGGCCGACGCCGCCGCAGCCGATGACGGCCACGGTGTCGCCCGGACGGACGTTGGAGGTGTGGATCACGGCGCCGACGCCGGTGGTGACGCTGCAGCCGATCAGGGCGGCGACGTCGAAGGGCATGTCCTTGCGGATGGCGACGCAGGCGTGCTCGTGGATCAGCATCTGCTCGGCGAAGGAGCTGAGGTTGAGGAACTGATTCATCGTCGGCGCGGCGGCGTCTTCACGGAAGATGCGGGGCTCATCGCCCTTGCCGCGCTTGGTGTCAGGACTCACACAACGGGACATGTGGCCGGTCAGGCAGTGGTTGCAGTGGCCGCAGTAGGCCGACAGGCAGGTGATGACGTGGTCGCCGACCTTGCAGGTGCGGACCTCGCTGCCGACCGCCTCGACGATGCCGGCGCTCTCGTGGCCGAGCACGGTGGGCAGCGGGAAGGGGTATTTGCCTTCGACGAAGTGCAGGTCGGAGTGGCAGACGCCGGCGGCCTTGGTGCGGATCAGCACCTCGTGCGGGCCCGGCTTGCCGATGGACACATCCTCGATGAGGAGGGCCTTGCCCACCTCGCGCAGTACCGCCGCCTTCATGAGTGCTCTCCCGAACGATTGTTTGAGCGCACGTTATCGCTGTTCACCCGATGAGCGGAAGGGGCGTTGTCGTGAAATCTCGACGAAGAGGTGGCGGGTAGGATACCGTTGTTTCGAAAAACAGCGCCGGGAGGCCGCCATGATGAACCGAACCTCAATTCTCGACCGTCGAGCGCTGCTGCTTGGCGTGGGAGCCGGCGCCTTGGCGGCCGGCCCGGCGCTGGCGGTTCCGTATACGGTCGGCGGCGTCCGCACGACCGAAGGGCCGGTCACCCTGACCTGCAGCGATGGTGGGCCTTGCTACGCCCTTGGCATCCCCTATGCCGAGCCGCCGGTCGGCCTGTTGCGCTTTGCGCCGCCCAGGCCGCCAAAGAAACGGGGCGGCGCGCTGGAGGCCAACGCCTTCGGTCACAGCGCCATGCAGGCCAACACGCCGGCCTCGTCCGATACGGAGCTGGGCCGGGCCCTGCAGGCCGTCTTCCCGTCGAAGAAGGACGTCGAGACCCAGAGCGAGGACTGCCTCTACCTCAACATCTGGACCCCGGGAACCAAGGGCAAGCGGCCGGTCATGGTCTGGCTGCACGGCGGCGGCTTCGCCTATGGCTCGGACGCCTGGCCGATGTACGACGGGGCCAATCTGGCCAAGGGCGGCGACGTCGTGGTGGTCGGCCTCAACCACCGGCTCAACGTCTTCGGCTACACTCACCTGCCAGAGGTCGAGGGCAGCGGCAACGCCGGCATGCTCGATATCGTCCAGGCGCTGAAGTGGGTGAAGGCCAACATCGCGGCGTTCGGGGGCGATCCCGGCAACGTCACCCTCTTCGGCGAGAGCGGCGGCGGGGCCAAGGTCAGCTACCTGATGGCCATGCCGGCCGCCAAGGGCCTGTTCCACCGGGCCGTGGTGCAGAGCGGGCCCGGTGTGAAGGCCGTGCCGGCCGAGCGCGGCGATGCCCTGCGCAAGGCGCTCTATGCGGAACTGGGCCTGGCCGACGGCGATGTCGCCGGCCTGCGAGCCACGGCGGCGGACCAACTTCTGGCCGCGGCGGCGGCGGCCGAGAAGAAGATGCCCGGCGTCGGTTTCGACCGGGCCGGGTTCTCGCCGGTGGTTGATGGCAAGGTGCTGCCGCACCAGCCGTGGGATCCGAAGGCCCCGGAACTGTCGGCCGACATTCCGCTGATGATTGGTATCAACAAGGACGAGATGACCCTGTTCATGGCCGGCGCCCCCTGGTTCGGCCGGCTGGACGAGGCGGGGCTCGCGGCGATGGCCAAGGGCATCTATGGCGACAAGGCCGAGGCCGTGCTGGCGGCGCTGAAGACCGATTTTCCCAAGGATTCGCCGACCTATCTGGCCACCCACCTGACCACCTACGGCCGGATGTTCGCCGGCAGCGTGCAGATCGCCGAGCGCAAGGCGGCGCAGGGGCGGGCCAAGGCGTACTTCTACCTGCTGGAATGGGAGACGCCGGTCGGGCCGTTCCGCAGCCCCCACACCCTGGAAATCCCGCTGGTGTTCGACAACGTCGAGACCAACCGCCCGCTGGTCGGCCCCGGCCCCGCGCCGCAGGTGATGGCCAAACAGATGAGCGCGGCCTGGCTGGCATTCGCCAGGACCGGCGATCCGAACACGGCGGTTCTGCCGAAATGGCCGGCCTATGAGGCGGGCAAGCGCTCGACCATGGTCTTCAACCAGACCAGCCGGGTGGTCGAGGACCCCTATTCCGCGACCCGCAAGGCTGTGACCTGAAAAACCCTAAATGCGCCGTTCGCCTTGGGCGCGACAACGGCGCCCCTTGACGGGCGAGTGACCCGGGAGGTTACTGCGCCTGAGGGACAAGCGTTTGTAATGTCGGGGTTTTCATGAACGGCTCGTTGACGATGCTGGCCTTTGCCATGGCCAGCCTGGGGGGCGCGACGCCGCCCGAGCACATTCCGCCGGCGCCGGTTCCGGCCACCGCCTACCAGGGTCTCGATTGCGCCCAGTTGATGGGCGCGGCCGAGGTGGCCGACGCGGACCTGGGCGACGCCTGGGACCGCCAGGAGATGCTGGTCCGCCACCGCTTCGGGGCGCCGCCGACCATCGTGCGCCGCTCGGAAATGCAGGTCTCGCAGCTGAAGGGCGAGCTTGAAGCCATCTGGCGCGTCGCCGACCGCAAGGGCTGCGGCGAGGCGACCGGGCAGACGGACCTCGCCTGGGCGCCGGGCCGCGAGCCGGGGCCGATGCTGGGCGATCCTCGCGAACGGTCCGGTGAGGCTTTCGGGCCGGAAGCGGAGCAGCCTGGCGCCGAGGCCGAGGCCGAAGCCGCCTACGCCGAGGACTCGCCGCCGGCGGACGCCGCCGATGTCGATGAACCGGCTTTCGCCGACGAACCGCAACCGGCCGACATGGCCGCCGTCGACGACGACCTGGCCGGCGGCCCGCCGCCGGAGGAGTCGGACGAGGTCGAGGGCTATGGCGAACCCGAGCCGCAGGCCGATCCGCGCGCCGCACCCCCGGCGCAGGACGCGGGTCCGGCCCGCTGGCCGTCGGCGGGCGACCGGAGCGCGCCGCCGGTGAACAACGGCCGGCCGCTGGACGATGTCGACTGGCCCAAGGGCGACTGACAGTTTTGACTTAGGGGCCGGCCGGGCCTAACCCGGCCGTATGCCCACCCAGAGCCTGTTCGCCACCCGCCTGTACCGCGCCGAACTGTCCGAGGAGCGCGGCTTCGAGCCCTTCCTCGAGGACCTCGCCGACGCCTGCGCCATGATGGCGGGCGAGGACGAGGCCGGCCGCGCCTGGTCGAAGGCCAACCGCTATCCGGGCTACACCTCCTATTCCTCGCCCGGCCCAATGTGGACCCGGGCCAGCGCTTTCAGCGACCTGAAGACCCGGCTGGACCGCCACGCCCGCGCCTTCGCTCTCGAACTCGGCCTCGACCTGGCCGGGGGCAAGCTGCGCCTCGACAGCCTGTGGGTGAACGTCCTCAAGCCCGGCGGCGGCCACAGCGGCCATATCCATCCCCACAGCGTCATCAGCGGCACCACCTACGTCGAAGTGCCGGCCGGGGCCTCGGGCCTGAAGCTGGAGGATCCTCGCCTGGCGATGATGATGGCCGCCCCGATGCGGCTCACCGACGCCCCCGGCGACCAGCAGCCCTTCGTCTATGTGACGCCGCAGGCCGGCACGGTGCTGATGTGGGAAAGCTGGCTGCGCCACGAGGTGCCGATCAACGCCGGCCGCACGGACCGGGTGTCGATCAGCTTCAACTACGGCTGGCGCTGACCGCCCCGATCCTGAACGACGGATAACGCCGTCGTCCGAGATGGCATTCAGACGCGCTGATTCATGGTGGGCCCATGGAGCAACACCGCTCCGTTTGGGAGGCTACCATGAACAAGACCATCACCTGTCTCGCCGGGTCCGCGGTTGCGGCCCTCGTCTGCGCCGCCGCCGGCGCCGCCTCGGCCGCCGACATCGACTGCCCGCTCAGCCAGGCCAGGCGGACCATCGTCGACCCGCTGCCGGGCGGCTGGTGGACCACGCCGCAGGTCAACAGCCTGTCGGACACCCGGATCGTCACCATCGGCGGCCAGCGGGCCCTGCAGTGCGTCTACGGCGACTCCGGCTCGATCCAGCGCAACGCTCCGATCGGCATGCTGTGCTCGACGCGGCCGACCGGCTTCCGCTGCACCCCGCCGATCATCATCCTGCCGCCGACGCCGCCGCCCGCGCCGCCGATCACCCTCTCGACCGACATCGTCGTCGTGCCGCAGACCTATGAGGTCAACTTCGACAACGGCGACGTCGGCGGTGGACCCGGCGCCGACCTGTGGTTCCAGGCGGTGACCTCGACCGAGCGCTACCTGACCCCGATCAACGGCGCGAAGATCGCCGTCGGCGACCGTTCCAACCGGGGCCGCGACGGCTGCCGCGTGGCCAGCTACTCGACCGCCCGGGCGCCGCTCGCGGCCGTGCCGGTCGGCAGCTACGTCTGTATGAAAACAAGCCAGGGCCGCACCAGCCAGTTCCGGATGAACGCCATCACCGGCCTCGCCGTGAAGAACCTGGAGATGGGCTACACCACCTGGGCCAACTAGCGGCGATGGCCGCGCGTCAGACGGCCTCGCGGCGGCAGATCAGCCGTTGCGGGGCCGCACGCACATCTGGCGGCCCTCGTAGCGGTCGCCGACCAGGCTGCCGTCGCGGGCGGCGTCCTTGCGGGCCAGCTCGTAGGTCCGGCTCTCGGTGATCGGCCGCTCGCCCTTGCCGCAGACGGGAACCTCGACCCGCTGGGCCTGCTCGCACAGGCAGATGTCGTAGCCCTGGTCGATGCGGCTGGACGAGCCCCGGCAGACCGGGGCGCGTGACTCGCCCCCGACATCCAGGCACATGATGCCCAGCTTCGGATGGGTCGCGGAATCGGGCGAGGCGTTGACGGTCGAGCTGGCGCCGAAGGCCAGCAGGGCGGCGGCGGCGATGATCAGGCTGCGCATGGGGCGATCCTCCACTTCAGGGAGGATAACACCTGACGGGCGAACTTCGATGCCCCTACCAGCGCCGTTTGCCGCTGACCGTCTCGAAGAACAGCCGAAAATCGCCCATCAGGCTGAACAGCGGATACTGGAACGTCGCCGGCCGGTTCTTCTCGAACACGAAATGCCCGACCCAGGCAAAGCCGTAGCCGACCAGCGGCGCGGCGGCGAAAAACCAGGGATTGACCAGCACCCCGGCGACGAGCGCCGCGATCACCAGCGATGTGCCGACCACATGCAGCCGCCGGCTGACCGGGTTGGCGTGCTCGGTCATGTAGAAGGGGTAGAAGTCGTTGAAGGTGCGATAGCGCTCGCCGGCGGGAAGTCTGGCCATGGCGGAATCATCGCCCTCGCCGCGCCGCCGGTCAAGAAATGGCCCCGACAACGGCGCCGAACCTGCACGGCCCGCTCAGGCGCGGTTCAGATTGGCTCTGCCATGGTGGACGCGCCAAAGGAGCAAACCGCGTTAGTCCCATGACCGCATCCGCCACCGAACTGCATATGATGGACACCTGGGTCTTCCGGCTGGCCGAATCCGCCGCCGCCCGGGCCCTGTACGAGGGCCTGCCCTCGGCCCTGCGGGCCGGCGCCGAACTGCGATGCGGCATCACCGGGGCCGAGCTGCGCACGCCGTCGGACGAGGCGGCGGACTGGGTGCGGGGGCATCTGCAGGCGGCTTGACGCGCTATCCTGTCGAGGCCTCGTTGCTGTGGCGTACGCTGAGCACGATGACCATTTCCGCGCCGATGAAGTACCGGGCGACGTAGGCGCGCTTGTTGAAGGGGATGACCAACGCCCGGGTGTCAGGATATCCGGTGGGTCGGCCTCTCTGTGGCGAGGCTGAAAGGGTCGACAGCGCGTTCCGGATCGTCTGCTCGGCCCGCTCTGCCGCAGCCGGACTTTTCTCAATGAGAAAGAGGACTAGCCGACGAATATCTGCCTTGGCTTCAGGCAGGAGTTCGACCGCGTAGATCAACGCTTCCCGGCCAGCCGCTCGTCTAGTTCGGCCTTGATCTCGTCCATGGCGGTCTTCAGCGGGATCGCTACGCCGGTCCGCCGATAGCGCTCCAGGCGCGCCATGTCCTCGGCCCAGCCACCATCAGCCGGTTCTGCGAGGCCGGCCCAGAGGTCCAGATTCTCATCGACCAAAGACAGCACATAGGCCTCTGGCGTCAGACCCGCGAGCGCAGCGGCCTGCGTGACCCGCTCCGCGCGGTCCTTGTCGAGATGAATGTCGAAGCCGTCAGCCATACTCAAAGGGTGATCCAGCCCGCCTGACCCGTCAAGAAAAACGCCCCGGAGGTCATCCGGGGCGTCTTCGTTTCTAGCTGTCCAGGAAGCTCCGCAGCTTCCGGCTCCTGCTCGGATGCTTCAGCTTCCGCAGCGCCTTGGCCTCGATCTGCCGGATCCGCTCACGCGTCACGCTGAACTGCTGGCCGACTTCCTCGAGGGTGTGGTCGGTGTTCATGCCGATGCCGAAGCGCATGCGCAGGACGCGTTCCTCGCGCGGCGTCAGGGACGCCAGCACGCGGGTGGTGGTCTCGCGCAGGTTGCTCTGGATCGCCGCGTCGATGGGCAGGATGGCGTTCTTGTCCTCGATGAAGTCGCCCAGGTGGCTGTCTTCCTCGTCCCCGATCGGGGTTTCGAGCGAGATCGGCTCCTTGGCGATCTTCAGGACCTTGCGGACCTTTTCCAGCGGCATGGCCAGCTTTTCGGCCAGTTCTTCCGGGGTCGGCTCCCGGCCGATCTCGTGCAGCATCTGGCGGCTGGTGCGGACGATCTTGTTGATCGTCTCGATCATGTG
>JAQGIK010000030.1 GCA_028291265.1 Caulobacter sp.
CAGCCACTGCTCGCCGCCGTGACCGACAGGGTCACGCCGCCCGCCGCGGTGAACTTGAAGGCGTTGGACAACAGGTTGAGCACGACCTGCTGCAGCCGCTTTTCGTCGGTGCGGATGGTCGCCGGCAGGGTGGGGTCGAAGCGGACGTCGAAGGCCAACCCCTTGTCGGCCGCCAACTGACGGAACGTCCGTTCCATGTGTTGCTTCAGCGACTTCATCTGCATGTCGCCGACCTCGATCGACACCGTGCCGGACTCGATCTTCGACAGGTCGAGGATGTCGTTGATCAGGCTCAGCAGATCCGATCCCGCCCCGTGGATGGTGCGGGCGAAATCGGTTTGTTTTTCGTTCAGGTTGCCCTGGGGATTGTCGGCCAGCAGCTTGGACAAGATCAGCAGGGAGTTGAGCGGCGTGCGCAGTTCGTGGCTCATATTGGCCAGGAACTCCGACTTGTACTTTGACGTCAGGGCCAGCTGCTCGGCCTTTTCCTCCACGGCCCGGCGGGCCATATCGATTTCGAGGTTCTTGGCCTCGACCTGCTTCTTTTCGTTTTCCAGCAGCTGGGCTTTTTCCTGCAGCTCTTCGTTGGTGGCGTGTAGCTCCTCCTGCTTGGTGGTCAGTTCGGTCTGCCGGGCCTGCAACTCCTGGGTCAGCAGTTGGGACTGCTCCAGCAGGCCTTCGGTGCGCATGGTGGCCGCGATGGTGTTGAGCACAATGCCGACCGACTCCATCAACTGGTCGAGGAAGCTCTGGTGGGTTTCGTTGAACTCCCCGAAGGAGGCGAGTTCGATCACCGCCTTGACGTCGTCTTCGAACAGGGCCGGCAGGATGTTGATATTGGCCGGCGCCGAATGGCCGAGGCCCGAGCCAATGCGGATGAAGTCGGCCGGGGCGTTCTGCAGCAGAATGGGGCGTTTGTCGGCGGCGGCCTGGCCGATCAGCCCCTCGCGCAGCTTGAACTCACGCTTCAACTCAGAAGCGCTTTCGGCGCCGTAGCTCGCCACCAGTTCCAGCGTCGGTTCATCCTCGTCGCGCTTGGCGACGTAGAAGACGCCGTACTGGGCGTTCACCAGCGGCGCCAGCTCCGACATGATCAGGTTGGACACCGTGGCCAGGTCCCGCTCGCCCTGCAGCATGCGCGAGAACCGCGCCAGGTTGGTTTTCAGCCAATCCTGTTCGGCGTTCTTGAGGGTCTGTTCCTTCAGGTTGCGGATCATCTCGTTGATGGTGTCTTTCAGCGCCGCCATTTCGCCGGACGCCTCCACCGCGATGGACCGGGTCAGGTCTCCCTTGGTCACCGCCGTCGCCACGTCGGCGATGGAGCGGACCTGGTTCGTCAGATTGGCGGCGAGCTGGTTGACGTTATCGGTCAGGTCACGCCACAGCCCGGCGGCGCCAGGCACCCGGGCCTGACCGCCCAGCCGGCCTTCAATGCCCACCTCGCGAGCCATGTTGGTCACCTGGTCGCCAAAGGTCGACAGGGTCTCGATCATGAAGTTGATCGTTTCGGCCAGGGCGGCGATTTCGCCCTTGGCGTCCACGGTCAGTTTGCGTTTCAGGTTGCCCTGGGCCACGGCGGTCACCACGTCGGCGATGCCGCGCACCTGGTTGGTCAGGTTGGTGGCCATCAGGTTGACGTTGTCGGTGAGGTCCTTCCAGGTGCCACCGACCCCGGGGACCTGGGCCTGACCGCCAAGCTTGCCTTCGGTGCCGACCTCGCGGGCCACGCGCGTCACTTCCGAGGCGAAGGAGCCAAGCTGCCCGACCATGGTGTTCACCACCTTGCCGGTGCGCAGGAACTCGCCGCGCAGGGGGCGTTCCTCGTTCTCGAGGTCCATGGTCTGGCTAAGGTCGCCCTTGGCGACGGCGCCGATCACGCGGGCCATTTCGGCGGTCGGGTGGACAATGTCGGCGATCAGGGTGTTGACCGCCTCGACGCTGGCCGCCCAGCTGCCGGCGGCGGCGGGCAGGCGGGCCCGGTGGTTGATCTTGCCCTGCTTGCCGACCACCTCGCCGAGGCGCTCGAACTCCTTGGTCATCTTGTCGTTGAGCTCGACGACCTCGTTGAAGGCCTCGGCGATCTCGCCGTCGACGCCGTCCAGGCCGCGCGGCAACCGCACAGAAAAATCCCCCCGGCGAAACGCGCGGAGGGCGGCAAGCAGCTCACGCTGGTTGAGCTGGGCAGGGGCGTAGTGGCCGTTGGCCTTTTCGCCGTTGGACTTGGAAGGCGCGGAACGCGTTTGAGCCGAAGCCGTCATGGAACCCCCTGGAACCCGAATTTGGGAGCGCAAGCACGGCCGTGCGGCACCCCACCGTAAGTGCCCAACGTCCAATTTGCGCGGGAAGTTCCCTGCCTAAAGCGAGGGCGGGACGATTTTCTGGCAGGGCGAAGGCGGAATGAGTCAGCCGGCCGCGTGCAGCGCCTTCAGATGGTCCACTTCCTCGGATGAGCCGATCATCACCGCCACCCGCTGGTGCAGGCCGGTGACCGGGGTGTCGAGGATGTCGGTCGTGCCGTCGAAGGCCTGGCCGCCGGCCTGGGCGATGATCAGGGCCATGGGATTGGCCTCGTACATGAGGCGCAGGCGACCGGCCCGGTCGGGCTCTCGCCTGTCCCAAGGGTAGAGGAAGACCCCGCCCCGGGTCAGGATGCGGTGCAGGTCGGCGACCATCGAGCCGACCCAGCGCATGTTGAAGTTCCGCCCGCGCGGCCCGTCTTTCCCGGCCAGAAGCTCGTCGACATAGGTCCGCACCGGCGCCGCCCAATGCCGGTGGTTGGAGGCGTTGATGGCGTATTCGCCCGTGCGGGCCGGGACGGTCATCCGCTCGGCGGACCGGTTCCAGACGAGCGTTTCGGGATCGAGGGTGAAGCCGGCGACGCCATCGCCGGTGGTCAGCACCAGGGTCACCTGCGGGCCGTAGACCACATAGCCGGCCGCGACCTGATTGCGGCCGGGCTGCATGAGGTCTGCCTCCGTCGCGGGGCGGGCCGGATCGGCGGCCGGGGCCGGCAGGATCGAGAAGATGGTGCCGACCGAGATGTTGACGTCGATGTTGCTGGAGCCGTCGAGCGGATCGAACAGCAGAAAGTAGCCGCCGTCCGGGCCGGCGTCGCGGACGGGGATGATCTCGTCCATCTCCTCGGAGCCCATGGCGACCAGGGCGGGGCTGCGGGCGGCGACGCGGATCAGGATGTCGTTGGCCATCACGTCGAGGCCCTTCTGGACCTCGCCCTGCACATTCACCGAAACGGCGGCGCTGTGCTCGGCCCCGCCGCGGCGGACCACGCCGGCGATCTCGACGCAGGCGTCGGCGACGCTGAGGAGCAGTTGGGCGAGGGCCGGGTTGGCGGTGGCGAGGTGGTCGGACAGGGTCAAGGCGGTGGGCTCCGGCAGTCGTCCCGCGCCCCTTAGCAAGGTTCGAGGGCCGGGCGAAGGCGGTGTGAGCGGGGGTTTTATCGAAGCGGGATCATTATAACACGAAAGGACTTGGCCATCCGGCAATTATATACGTCTTTTCAGTGTGTTAAGACCAATAGAATGGCCACTTTCAGCCAACAGGAAGTGTCGATCCCACAGGCTGTAGACCTCCCTCTGACCACCCTGTCAGGCGGACGGTCGTGGGCGGCAGGCCTGGAGGCCGGTCGAAGCGGCCGGAATATGTCTAGACTTATTGCTCGATGGCCCGGGCGACGGCCTCGGCGGTGGCCTTGGCGCCGGCCAGGGTCGGGTGGAAGGGCGCGGGGCCGGCGTCGCGCCAGCCGGTCGTCCAGGGATCGGCGGCGCAGGCGTTTTGGGCGGTGCCGAGGGCGTTCATGTCGACGAGGACGACGCCGCCTTCGCGGGCGGCGGCGGCCGTGGTTTCGGCGAGGCGGGCGGCGACGGCGCGCATCTGGTCAGCTTCGTCGGCGGTGAGGCCGAGGCGGGCGCAGGTCCCCGTCGGCGGCAGGACGGCCGGGTAGGTGGCGACGACGATCCTGGCGTTCGGCGCCTTGGCCTGGATGGCGCGCAGGGTGGCGAGGAGTTCGTCGTGGAGGTTGGCGTAGGGACGGTTGGCCCTGGGGCCTTTCCAGAGGGTGCGGGCCAGCCAGCCGAACAGGCTGTCGTCCTTACGGGCGGCAAGCAGGGAGAGGTCGCCGACGTAGCCGACGTCGTTGCCGCCGACGGTCAGGGTGACGAGGTGGGTGTCGGCGGTGATGACGCGCAGCTGCGGCCCCTGGAAGACCTGGCCGCCGCGCAGAACATTCTTCGTCACCGCCCCGCCGCAGGCCATATCGACGGGGGCGACGCCCAGCAGGCGGCCGAGCTGTTGCGGGTAGCCGTTCACGCTGCGGGCGCAGAGCAGCGGGCTGCCCTTCTGGAGTTTTCCCAGGCCGGCGCCGGCGGCATAGCTGCTGCCGAGGGCGACGTAGTCGGGTGCGTCCTTCGGGGTCTGCAGGCCCTGGAGGGCGACGAAGGCGGTGGCCAGGCCGATAAGGGCCACGATGGCGACGACCAGGGCGGCGAGGCCCATGACGATCCAGCGGCGCATCGGCCTAAATCTCGACGGCGCTTCTGGGGGCCGCGCGCATCGATATCCAGAAGGCGATGAAGCTGAGCAGGCTGGCCGCCACGCCGGTGATGGCCAGCGCCTGGTTGAGGTGGCCCTCGCCGCCCAGCAGCTTGCTGCCCTCGGTGACCAGCTGGGGCGCGAGGCCCAGGCCGAACAGCGCGCCGATAACCATGAACGCCCCCATGCACAGGCCCCGGAACTCGTTGGGGATCAGCACGGTGATGGCCACGGCGGCGACCAGGCCGGTGACCGTGCCGCAGAGCAGCAGCACGGCCAGGGCCGGGAAGAAGCTGGCCAGGCCCGGCATGATCGGGAACAGGGCGGCGGGGATGCCGATGGCCGAGGCGACGACGGCGCCGATCATGACGCCGCCGCGAAGCGCGCGCTTCTGGCCCCAGTCGGCGACGAAGCCGCCGATGGCGGCGCCGGCGACACCGCAGGTCAGCAGGATCAGGCCCATGATGGCGGAGAACTGTTCCGGGGTCTGCTGGTAGTGGCGGATCAGCACGGGCGCGGCCCAGACGCCGGCGGCGGAGTCGGCCATGACCACGCTGATCTGGCCGATGAACAGCGGGCCGAGGAAGCGGCGGCGGGCCCAGAGGGCGCGGGCGGCGGGGCCGATGGCCGTCCCGGCCGTGCTGACCTCGCGGCGGACCGGCTCGCGCAGCAGCAGCATGGGCAGGATCAGGGCGGCGCTGAGCAGGCCGAAGATCAGGTGAACCTCGCGCCAGGGGGCGAGGCCGGCGATGGCCGGGTCCGACCTGGTGAAGGCGCCGAGCAGGCCGCCGCCGACTCCGAAGGCGACCGCCGCGCCGGCGACGTTGCCCAGCGAAATGTACATCATCGCCCGGCCGCGCTTTTCAGGCGCGCAGAGGTCGGCGGCCAGGGAGATGCAGACCGGCAGGGCGCAACCGGCGCCGAGGCCGGCCAGGGTGCGGGCCAGGAACAGCATCCAGAAGCTGTCGACGAAGGCCGTCATCACGGTGCCGACCGTCCACAGGGCGATCATGGCCATGAGGATCCGGACGCGTTTGGTGTGGTCGGTCATCCAGCCGAGCGGGATCGACAGCAAGGCGATGGGCAGGGCGGCGGCGATGCCCTGGACCAGGCCCAGCTGGCTGTCGGTCAGGCCCATGTCGAGCTTGGCGGCCTCGGCCAGCGGGCTGAAGACGATGCGCATGGCCCCGCCCGCGCCGATGGCGACGGCGAGCAACAGGATGGCGAACCAGAAGCGTTGGGCGCGAGGCGCGGCGAGCGGCGCCGGGCCGACGTCGAGGATCGGGGCGGCGACGAACGCCTGATCAACGGGCATTGGAGGGTTCCTGGGCCTTGAGCACGTCGCCGACGGCGGTTTCGAAATGGTCGTCCATGGCGGCGACGGCGGCGGCCGGGTCGCCGGCGAAGATGGCGCGGGCGACGGCGCGGTGGCGCTCGATGGTGCCGTGACGCTCCTCGTCGGTGGAGCGCGTGGCCCAGGCGGTGGGGACGGCGGTCTCCATCAAGGGACCGAAGGAGCTGACGATCTGGACGAACAGGGCGTTGTGGCCGGCCCGGGCGATGGCCTCGTGGAAGGCGATGTCGTGGCGGGCCATGGTGGCGGTGTCGCCGACGCTGGCGGCCATGGCCTCGGCAAGGTCGATGATGCGGCGGGCCTCGTCTTCGGTGCGGTTGGTGGCGGCCAGGGCGGCGGTGCGCAGTTCGATGGTGCGGCGGACGTCCCAGACTTCCGGCACGGTGATCTGGGCGGTGTCGACGGCGTGGCCGAGGCTCGAGGCCATCACCGCCCCGTCGAGGGCGGCGACGCGGGGCTTGCGGCCATTGCCGACGTCGATCAGATGCAGCGCCGCCATGGCCCCGAAGGCCTCGCGCATCACCGCCCGGCTGACGCCGAGGCTGGCCGCGAAATAGGCTTCGCCCGGCAGGCTGTCGCCGACGCGGAGACCCTGCTCGCGGATGTAGTCGGTGACCGCCTGGACGGACCGCTGAACCAGCGAGCCGCCTTCGTCACGAGCCCCGTTATGTACCGCAACTACGCCCATCGTTGATCGGTCCTGTCTTTAGGCCGCGAGTTCGCGGGCGCGGAAATCGGAGGGCGAGGCGCCGAACCGGCGGCCGAAGGCGCGCGCGAAGCTGGCGTTGTTGAGGTAGCCGTTCTCGTAGCCGACCAGGCTGACCGGCAGGTCGGTGGTCAGCAGCATGCGGCTGGCCTGTTGCAGGCGTTGCTCGGCGATGGCCTCGGCGACGGTGGCCCCGAACATCTCCTTGAAGCCACGGCTCAGTTTCTCACGGTTCAGGCCGCAGTGGCTGGCGATGCCGTCGAGGGACAGCTTCTGGTTCCAGCGCTCCTCGATCAGGCGGCGGGCCGAGACGATGCGGATGGCGTCGTCGCGCGACAGCTGGCCATCGACGGCCATCGGCACCAGGCCCTCGCTGGCCAGCATGACCAGGGCCTCGGCGATCAGTTCTATGGCCTTGGCCGAGCGATAGATGTCGGCCGCCTCGCCAATACGGTTGGTGTCGCGCAGGGCCAGGGCGATGGCGCGCAGGTCGCTGGGCAGGTGGAACAGGCGCTGCGACCCGGCGGCCGGGGCGGCGGCGCCCGACAGGCGGGGATAAACGCCGGGGGCGATCAGCAGGATGATGCGGGTGGCTTCGTTCTCGCGGGCCAGCAGGGCCCCGACGCCGTCGGCGCCGACTTCCTCGAGGGTGGCGGGCGCGCCGATCGCGCCCATGGCGAAGGCCAGGGCGACCGCCTGTTCGGGGATGGCCACGGAGTCGAAGGGGCCGCCGCCGACCAGGATGGTCAGCTCATGCGAAACGACCAGGGTTTCGCAGGTGCGCGGCGTCGGAATCGGGGAAGCGAACTGTCCCATGGCGATGTCCTCCCGCCCCTCTCCCGGGGGCCGAGTCGCACCATGGACCTATCTGACAGGTTCGTCCAGACCTGTCAGATAGGTTGCGACCGAAGGAAGCGGGCCAGCGCCGCCATGCTGTCGCGGCGGGCCTGGACCGAGACCTCGGCGGTCGGGTGGAAGTCGAAGCCGTGCGGGCCGCCGGGGTAGACGTGCAGTTCGGTCGGGACACCGGCGCGGAGCAGGCGGCGGGCGTATTCGAGGTCTTCCTCCAGGAAGAGGTCGAGGGCGCCGGTCGAGATAAAGGTCGGGGGCAGACCGGTGAGGTCTGTGGCCCGGGCCGGAGCGGCGTAGGGAGAGACGCCGTCCGATCCGGGCTCGACGCCGAGAATGGCGGCCCAGCCGAAGTGGTTGTTGTGCGGGGTCCAGATGAACTCGCCGGTGTGCGGGTGGGGGTCTGGATGGGTGACGGTGCGGTCGTCCAGCATCGGGTAGATCAGGTGCTGGAACGCCAGTTTGTATTCGCCGCGGTCGCGGGCCAGCAGGGCCAGGGCGGCCGAGAGGCCGCCGCCGGCGCTTTCGCCCATGACGCCGATGCGGGCCGGGTCGATGCCGAGGCCCTCGGCATTGGCATGGGTCCAGGCGAGGGCGGCGTAGCAGTCCTCGACATTGCCGGGCGCGCGGGTCTCGGGGGCGAGGCGGTATTCGACGGTGACGATGATGCAGTCGAGTTCCGTCGCCCAGGTGCGGTGGACCGGCTCCTGCGGAGCGGCGGCGCCCAGGACGTAGCCACCGCCGTGGATATGGAGGACGCAGCCGAGCGGACCGGCGGCGTCCGGCGGGGTGTAGACGATGACGCCGACCTCGGGGGCGCCGGCCGGGCCGGGGATCTCGACGACCTTTTTCAGGACATCGGCCGCCCTGCCCTCGGCCGGCGGGAACGGCAGGCGGTTGGGGCCGCGCGACTCTTCGAGGTTTTCGTGGCTCAGCGACACGGTGGGGAAGGCATCGAGCAACGGCAGGATGTCGGGGTCGACGAGGTGGCGGGTCGTCACAGGCTGAAGATCTTTCCCGGGTTGAACAGGTCCTTGGGATCGAGGGCCCGTTTGATCAGCCGCATCATGTCGACGGCCTCGCCCAATTCTTCGACCAGCCAGTCCTGTTTGCCAATCCCGATGCCGTGCTCGCCCGTGCAGGTGCCGTCCATGTCGAGGGCGCGGCGCACCAGACGCTCGTTGAGGTGCTCGGCCTCGGCCTGTTCGGCGGGGTTCTCCGGATCGATGACGAAGACGACGTGGAAGTTGCCGTCGCCGACGTGGCCGAGGATGGTGGCGGGGATGGTCGCGGCCTGCAGGTCGGCCTTGGTCTCGCCGATGCATTCCGCCAGCCGGCTGATCGGCACGCAGACGTCGGTCGGCCAGCCCACGGCGCCGGGGCGCAGGGCGGTGGCGGCGTAGAAGGCCTGGTGGCGGGCCTTCCACAGCTTGGCGCGTTCCTCGGGCAGGTTGGACCACTGGAACTCGGAGCCGCCGTTGTCGGCGGCGAGGGCGGCGACCGTCTCGACCTGTTCCTGGACGTAGCGTTCGGAGCCGTGGAATTCGAAGAACAGAGTGGTCTTCTCGGGGTAGTCGAGACCCGAGTAGGCGTTGCAGGCCTTGATCTGCATGTCGTCGAGGATCTCGACCCGGGCCAGGGGCACGCCCAACTGGATCGACTGGACGACAGTGTCGACGGCGCCGGCCAGGGTCTCGAAGCTGCAGACCGCCGACAGGATGGCTTCGGGGATGCCGTGCAGGCGCAGGGTCACCTCGGTGATGACGCCGAGCGTGCCCTCCGAGCCGATCATCAGCCGGGTCAGGTCATAGCCGGCCGCCGACTTGCGGGCCCGGCGGCTGGTGCGGATGTCGCGGCCATCGGGGGTGACGACGCGCAGGGAGAGGACCGCTTCCCGCATGGTGCCGTAGCGCACGGCGTTGGTGCCCGAGGCGCGGGTGGCCGCCATGCCGCCGATGGTGGCGTTGGCGCCCGGGTCGATGGGGAAGAACAGGCCCAGGTCGCGCAGGTGAGCGTTCAGCTGTTCGCGCCGCACGCCGGCCTCGACGGTGACGTCGAAGTCCTCGGGATTGACCGAGACGATGGCGTTCATTTCCGACAGGTCGAGGGTGACTCCGCCCCGCACGGGGATGGTGTTGCCCTCGATGGAGGTGCCGGCGCCGAAGGGGATCAGCGGCGTGTCGTGGCGGTCGCACAGCTTGACCAGCGCCACGACCTCTTCGGTCGAGCGGGCGAAGACCACCGCGTCCGGCAGCACGACCTCGAAGTGGCTTTCACTCTGGCCGTGCTGGCGGCGGATGGCCTCGCCGAGATGGAGGCGGTCTCCGAAGACCGCCCGGGCGTCAGCCAGGAAGGTCTCGGAAAGGCCGTGGCGGACACCGGGGGCATTCATCGGAAACCACGCTTATCAGAAGTTCACCGAGGCGCGGATGCCGACGCGGCGGCCGTCGCCCTGGATGGCCAGGTTGGTGGCCAGGAAGCCGAGGCCCGCCTTCACCAGCAGCGATTTGTCGATGTAGGCCTCGGTGTAGTCCTCGTCGAACAGGTTGGTGGCGAACAGGGCGACGTTGACGTCGCCGTGGACCAGGGTCAGCGAGGTGTTGACCAGGGTGTAGGCTTCCAGGACCGGCACGTCGGTGCTGGCCAGGGTCGAACCGATACGGTCGCCCTTGCCGATCAGGGTGGCGTCGAAGCGCAGGTCGTCGGACCCGATCGGCACGGTGTAGCTGCCGGTGACGTAGTAGTTCCAGTCGGGCAGGAAAAGCAGGCGGTCGCTGGCCAGGGTCATGCCGGTGGTGTCGGTGTAGGCGCTGTCGTCGGTGATGCGGGCGTGCAGCCAGGTGGCGCCGGCGGTGACCGTGAAGTTGTCGGTGGCGCGCCAGCGGCCTTCCAGCTCAAGGCCGTAGCTCTTCACGTCGCCACTGTTGAGGTTGATGGCCACGAAGCCGACGCCGACGGTCTTCGGCGCCAGGGAGTTCTGGCCGATGTAGTCTTTGTAATCATTATAGAAAATGGCGGCGTCGAGCGAGAGCTTGCGGTCCGGGGTCGAGAGTTTGGTCCCGACCTCGTAGGTCCAGACCGAGTCGCCCTTGTAGATCGGGTTCGGCGCGCCGGCCCCGTTCGAGCCGCCGCCCCGGAAGCCGCGGCTGACCGAGGCGTAGGTCATGACGTCGTCATTCCAGTGCTTGGTGATCGTCAGGCGGGGCTGCAGCTGGTTGGTTTCGTACTCGTTGGTGGCGTTGGTGGCGGTGACCAGCTGGTGGTCGAAGCGCAGGCCGCCGGTGATTTCGAGGCTGTCGTCGACGGTCCAGAAGGCGGTGGCGAACACGGCCTGCTGTTCGATGTGCTGGGTGGCGACCGAGGTGCCGGTGATGCCGAACGGGACCAGGGTGGAGTCGTTGCCGTTGGTGGTTTCGTTGTCGTTGAAGAACACGCCGACCAGGGTCGAGACGCTGTCGCTCCATTCGGTGTCGGCGCGCAGTTCGGCGGTGTAGCTGTCGGCGTCGTTGTGGCCCTTGCTGACGCGGACGAAGTCGACCGGGCTGAAGTCGCCGTCGCCGGCCGCTTCGCCTTCCTTGCGGTCATAGGCGGCGATGGCCGTGACCTTGGTATTGCCGATGTCGAACACGCCCTTGGTGTTGAAACCGCGGTACTCGTAGGTGGCGATGCTGTTGAGGTTCAGGGTCGTGTCGCGGCTGTGGTCCTTGGGACCGACGACGTTGACGTAGGGGGTCTGGCCGCCCATCACGCGGTCGAAGTAGGCGCTGGTGGTGATCACGGCGTTGTCGGAGACTTCCCAGCGCAGGGCGCCGTTGACCGACTGCTGTTCCAGCGGGCTGGAGTGGCCGCCGGCCAGGGCGTTGTCGGAGAAGCCGTCCTGGGTGTGGTAGCTGGCGGCGATGCGGCCCTGCAGCCGGCCTTCGATGATCGGGCCCGAAAGGCTGGCGGCGACCGAGCCGAAATTGTCAGGAGCGGCCCAGGCGCCGCTGATGCGGGCGCGGTAGTCGTCGGACGGCTGGCGGGTGACGACGCTGATGGCGCCGCCCAGCGTGTTGTTGCCGAACAGGGTGCCTTGCGGGCCGCGCAGCACCTCGATGCGCTCGACGTCGAGCAGCGGGCTGTTCAGGTAGCTGGTGTTGGCCTGGTAGATGCCATCGATGAAGATGCCGACGCCGGGCTGGACGCTGTCGATCAGGGTGGTGCCGATGCCGCGGATCGAGATGAAGGCGCGACCGACGGCGTCGCTGTTGATGGTCAGGCCGGGGGAGAAGGCGGCGATGTCCTTGAGGACGTAGATCTGCTCGCGCTCGAGCGTGTCGGCGCCGACGGCGGTGACCGCGATCGGGATGTCCTTCAGGTTCTCTTCGCGCTTGCGGGCGGTGACGATCACCTCGCCGACATCGGTCGAGTCGGCGGCGGCGGCCGGGACGTCCTGGGCGAAGACGGCCGTGCCCGAGAGCAGGGCCGAGGCGGCGACGCCGGCGGCGAGGAGAGTGGTGAAGCGCATGAGGTTTCCCCTGGGTGTATGCGCCGGGATAGCCCCGGTCTGTATCAGGGGACGCTAGAGAAAGCCTGACCTATCTGAAAGGTCTGGGGCTGTGCCGATCCGCAGGCGGAGTTGGCAGAGGCGTCAAAACTACCAGCAGCTATAGCCGCCGTCGGTGAGGACGATGGAGCCGGTCATCAGGCTGGCGGCGTCGGAGGCCAGGAACAGGATGACGGCCGCCACCTCTTCGGGTTCGCCGAGACGCGCCTGGGGCGTCGAGTCGATCCAGCGCCGGTACATCGGCGCCTCCTTGTCGGCGAAGGCGTTGAGGGGCGTCGAGATGTAGGTCGGGGCCACGGCGTTGACCCGCACGCCGCGCGCGCCCCATTCGGCGGCCAGCGACTTGGTCAGGTGGTGCACGGCGGCCTTGGAGGCGTTGTAGTGAGCCTGGCCCTGGGGGCGGTTGACGATGAAGCCGCTCATCGAGCCGACGTTGACGATGCTGCCGGCGCCTTGGGCCAGCATCTGTTTGCCGAACTCGCGGGCGCACCAGAAGGTGCCGTTGAGGTTGACGTCGATCACCTTGCGCCAGCGGTCGTCCTCCATGGCCTCGGCGTCGATCTCGCTGAGGGCGATGCCGGCGTTGTTGACCAGAATGTCGACGCGGCCGTGGCGGGCGACGACCTGGGCGACGACCGAGGCGACGGCGGCGGAATCGGTGACGTCGAGGATCAGGCCTTCGACGGCGTAACCCTTGGCGGCCATGGCGGCGATGGCGGCGTCGATGGCCTCCTGCTTCAGGTCGCCGAACACCACCTTGGCGCCGGCTTCGGCCAGGGCCTCGACGGTGCAGAGGCCGATGCCGCTGGCCCCGCCGGTGACGAAGGCCACGCGGCCGGGAAGCTGGAAGCGCTGCAGATACATGGGCCTTGGCCGCCTGTCTTTACGGCCGCCAGTGGCGGGCGGCCGGCATGTCGGGATCGGTGATGGTCTCGCCCTTTTCGAGGCGATGCACCTGGCGGCTCGTCGCATCGTATGGCGGCCAGGGCAAGCCCCGGCCCTTGGCGAAATCGGCCCAGATCGTGTGGATGCGCATTGCCAGGTCCTGAGGCGGATTGGGGCCGGCGAAGCCCTTCGGGCCGGTGGCGCAGGCCAGGGTGTTGAACACGAACGGCACCTCCAGCGCATGGCAGGCGCCGAGCGCCCCGTCGAAGGCCGGCGAGCGCCAGTCGAACTCGTAGAAGTGGGTCTGGCCCTGGTGCGTCCGGGCGAAAACGCGGGCGGGCCAGCGGAAGACCAGATCGTGCATGGCCTCGCTGAGCATGTCGCCGGCCTTCACCTTGCGGTCGTCGTAGCCGTAGTCCTGGAGGATGGCCTTGGCGCCCCGGATCGAACGGCTGACCATGTACCAAGCCAGCCAGCGGTTGATGTTCTTCCGCACGCCGGTCGGGACGAAGTAGACGTTCATCTCCTCGCGATTGGTGCCGATGAGAATCTCGATGTCTTTCGCCGCGCCATTTGCCAGGGCGACCAGCGGGTGCTCCGGGAGCACATCGTCGCCGTAGACGGGCAGGAAGCGGGACAGGCCGAAGGCGGGCTCGCGGCCCTGCTCGTCGCGCAGGTTGAGCTGCACGGTCGGCATCTGGACCTTGTCGGCCCACGGCAGGGTCCGCTCGGCGGTCTTGCTCCTGAAGCCCTCGACCGTGGCCGGCACGCCCATCATGCGGGCGACCTTGCGGGCCAGGCGGTGGCTGATCTCGACCGGGCGGACCATCGAGCCGTGGCCGCTCTGGATGATGGCCCGCTTGAACAGCCCCTTGGCCAGCGGCGAGGCGACGAGATCGCCGATCGACATGGCCCCGGCGCTCTCGCCGAAGACGGTGACGTTGGCCGGGTCGCCCCCGAAGGCGGCGATGTTGGTCTTCACCCACTCGAGGGCGAAGATCTGGTCGCGCAGGCCGAGGTTGGTGATGCCGCCCGGGATGGCCATGAAGCCGTCGACGCCCATGCGGTAGTTGATGCTGACCAGCACCACGCCGTTGTTCGCGAACGAGGTCCCGTCCTGCACCGGGGTGTGCCCGCTGCCGGCGACGAAGCCGCCGCCGTGGATCCAGACCATGACCGGCAGGCCCTGAGCGCCGTCGGGGGTCCAGACGTTGAGGTTCAGCCAGTCGTCGCCGGGGCGGACGCCCTCGCCGATCAGCGGCGCCAGGTCCAGCGCATCGAACGGCCGCAGGGTCTGCGGATAGGTCGGGCCCGGCGCGCCTGCGTCGCGCGGTTCGCTCCAGACCTGCGGCTTCTGCGGCTTGGCGAAACGAAGCTCGCCGACCGGCGGCGCCGCGTAGGGCACGCCCAGGAAGCTGTTGACGCCATCGGCGCTGACGCCGCGCAACGGACCGCTGTCGGTCGTGACGATCGGCTGGGTCATGAGGGGGGAGGTTCCATCGGCCATGCGGCGTCTATACGCCCGTCAAGCTGATCAGCCCCTCCCCGCCTGTGTGCTGGACGGCAGGAATGGCTTGCCCGAGAGCCTGTCCCGCCGCCCCAAATCCCGGCGGGACAGGTCCCCCGCGCCTAGAGGATGAAGCCACTCGCGTTCGAGATCTGGCCGGTGAAGGTCAGGGCGAAGTCCGAAACGCCGTCGCCGTTGTTGTCGAGATTCAGGGTCGTGACCTTGGTCACCGTGCTGTAGGTCAGCACCGCCTGCCCCGCGTGGCCGGTGAAGGCCGCCGCCCAGGCGAAGCCCTGGTTGCCGCCGAGACCCGTGTTGGCGTCGATGGCGCTGAGGTCGACGGTATCCAGCGCGCCATTGAAGTCGGTGATCCGGTCCGCACCCC
The DNA here is from genome assembly GCA_028291265.1 of Caulobacter sp. Classification (GTDB taxonomy): domain Bacteria; phylum Pseudomonadota; class Alphaproteobacteria; order Caulobacterales; family Caulobacteraceae; genus Caulobacter. Next base: position 14,781 of record JAQGIK010000030.1, read on the forward strand.
CCGGTGCGGAGTCCGTGATCGCAGTGAACACGAACCGGTCCGAACCCGAACCGCCGGTCATGGTGTCGAGCCCGATCCCACCGATCAGAACATCGTCACCGTCCCCACCGAGCATGCGGTCGTCGCCCGCATCGCCCCAGAGGCTGTCGTTTCCGGCGTCGCCGTTGAGGGTGTCGGCGTCGTCGCCGCCATGGACCTGATCGGCCCCGTCGCCGCCGTAGAGGCTGTCGAGACCGGCCCCGCCCCACAGGGTGTCGTCGCCCAGCTGGCCGAGGATGGTGTCGTTGCCGGCGTCGCCCCAGGCCTGGTCGGCGTCGTCGCCGCCGTAGATCTTGTCGGTCCCGTCGCCGCCGTAGAGCTTGTCGGCCCCGGCATCGCCCGACAGCTGGTCGTCGCCGGCGTCGCCGTGGAGGATGTCGGCGCCGATGCCGCCGTTGAGGTTGTCGAGGCCGTCGCCGCCGCCCAGGTCGTCATTGCCGTCGGCCCCGGTCAGCTTGTCGTCGCCGGCATCGCCGCGCAGGAAGTCGTTGCCGGTCCCGCCGTTGATGACGTCGTTGTCGTCGCCGCCGTACACCTTGTCGTCGCCGCCATCGCCGTTGAGCGTGTCGGCGCCGGCGTCGCCGAGGATCTGGTCGTTGTCGTCGCCGCCATAGGCGCGGTCGTTGCCGAGATTGCCGTAGATCTTGTCGGCCCCGGTCCCGCCGGTCAGGGTGTCGTCGCCGTCGAAGCCGGTCAGGGTGTCGTCGCCGGCGTCGCCGTACAGGAAGTCGCCATCGACGCCGCCGTTCAGCCGGTCGACGCCGTTGCCGCCGTAGAGACGGTCGATGCCGGCCTCGCCGTTCAGGGTGTCGTCGTCGTCGTCGCCGCGCATGGTGTCGCCGCCATTGCCGCCGGTGAGGACATCCTTGCCGGTCCCGCCGGCCATGGTGTCGTCGCCGTCGCCGCCGAACAGCTTGTCGTCGCCGGCGTCGCCGCTGAGGTTGTCGTTGTCGTTCTCGCCATAGAGGCTGTCGGCCCCGTCGCCGCCGATCAGCCGGTCGGCGCCGTCGCCGCCGTACAGGCGGTCGATGCCGGCCTCGCCGTTCAGCAGGTCGTTGCCGCCCATACCCTTGAGCACGTCGTCGCCGGCCCGGCCCAGCAGGGTGTCGCCGCCGACATTGCCGGTCAGATTGTCGGCGCCGGTCCCGCCGTAGAGGGTCATGCGGGCCACCACCTGCACCGTGGCGACGGCGACGTTGCTGGTCGCCAGGCCGTCGGTGACGGTGACCTGGATCAGCCGGTCGCCGAGCGGCGGGCTGGCGTTGATGCTGTTGAAGGTGACCAGGTGCAGCGCCTGCTGGAAGGCGCTCTCGCTGGCCGGGCCGGTCAGGGTGAGGACGCCGGTGACGGTGTCATAGGCCGAGGCGGTGATGCCCAGCGCCGCCAGGGCCGCCGCATTGCCGATGCCCAGCCGGTCGCCCGAGGCGGGGTTGGTCAGCTTCAGGGTGGCGCTGGCCATGACCGCGTCGTCGGGATCGTCGACGAGGACGTCGGCCGGGATGATGGCCACCGCCCCGGTGCTGTCGCCGAAGCCGACCACCGTGCCGGCGCCGCCGCGGCTGACCTGCAGGTCGAGGACCGGGGCGTCGTTGATGCCGTGAACGGTGATGTCGAGGCTGGCGGTGTCGGTGGCCCCGGCCATGTCGCGCACCGTGTAGGTGAAGCTGTCGGTCAGGGTCTGGCTGGCCCCCAGCGCCGCGACGGCGGCGTTGGCCCCGTTGACGACGTAGGTCCAGGTCCCGTTGGCGTTGAGCGTCAGGGTCCCGTACTGGCCGGCGAAGGCCGAGCCGACCGTGCCGCTGGCGACCGCGGAGACGGTCTTCGCATCGCCGCCGTCGACGTCGCTGTCGTTGGTCAGGACGTTGCCCGAGCCGTTGGGGCCGCCGTCGGTGGCGCTGCCGAGATCGTCGCCGGCGACCGGGGCGTCGTTGGCGCCCTGCAGGGTGATGGTCAGGGTGGTTGTGCTGGTGGCGCCGACGGCATCGCGCATGGTGTAGGTGAAGGTTTCGGTCAGGGTATCGCCGGCCGTGCGCAGGGCGTTCACCGTCGCATTGGCGTTGTCGACCACGTAGCTGTAGCTGCCGTCGGCGTTCAGGGTCAGGGACCCGTAGGCGCCGGCCAGGGCCGAGCCCAGCGTGCCGACCGTGGCCCCGAACTGGACCTGGGTGACCTCCTGGGTGTCGCCGGCGTCGTCGTCGGTGTCGTTGCCGAGGACGTTGCCGGACGGGTTCGAGCCGGCGGCGACCCCGGCCTCGACCGCCGTGGCCACGTCGGCGACGGCAACCGGCGCCTCGTTGGCCCCGAAGACGGTGATGGTCAGGACGGCCGTGTCGGTCGCGCCGGCCGTGTCGCTCATCGTGTAGGTGAAGGTCTCGGTCAGGCTGTCGGTCGGCCCCAGCGCCAGCACCGCCGGATCGCTCTCGTCGGTGACATAGCGGTAGGAGCCGTCGGCCTGCAGGGTCAGCGTGCCGTGCTGGCCGACGAGGCCGGTCCCGACCGCGCCGCCGCTAAGCGCGGTGACGGTCTTGGCGTCGCCGCCGTCGACGTCGGCGTCGTTGGTCAGCACGTTGCCGACCGCGTCGACGGGCACGCCATTGCCGTCCTTGCTGGCGGCGCCGGCGTCGTCACCGGCGATCGGCGCGTCGTTGGCGCCGTGGACGGCGATGGTCAGGCTGGCCGTGCTGGTCGCCCCGGCCGCGTCGGTCACCGTGTAGGTGAAGCTGTCGGACAGGGTGTCGCCGCTGGCGCGCAGGGCGTTAACCGCCGCATTGCCGTTGTCGACGACATAGCTGTAACCGCCATCGGCATTGAGCGTCAGCAGGCCGTACTGGCCGGCCAAGGCCGAGCCGGGCGGACCGGCGTTGACGGCCGTGACGGTGCGGCTGTCGCCGCTGTCGACGTCGGTGTCGTTGGTCAGCACGTTGCCGCTGGCGCCGGAGCCCGCCGCCACGCCGGCCTCGGTCGCCGAGCCCGCGTCGTTGACCCCGGCCGGGGCGTCGTTGGCGCCGTGGACGGTGATGGTCAGGGTCGTACTGCTGGTCGCCCCGGCGGTGTCGGTCACCGTGTAGGTGAAGACGTCGGTCAGGGTGTCGCCGCTGGTCCGCAGGGCGTTGACCGCCGCATTGGCGTTGTCGACGGCGTAGCTGTAGGTCCCGTTGGCGTTCAGAGTCAGCGATCCGTAAGCGCCGGCCGAGGCCGAACCCACCATACCGCCGCTGAGGGCGGAGACGGCCTTGCTGTCGCCGCCGTCCACGTCGGTGTCGTTGGTCAGCACGTTACCGCTGGCCCCGGAGCCCGCCGCCGTGCCGGCCTCGGTCGCCGAGCCGATGTCGGCCACCGCCACCGGGGCGTCGTTGGCCCCCCGGACAGTGATGGTCAGGGTCGCGCTGCTGGTCGCCCCGGCCGTGTCGCGCACCGTATAGGTGAAGGTCTCGGTCAGGGTCTGGGCGGCCGTGCGCAGGGCCTGAACCGTGCTGTTGGCGTTGTCGATGGCGTAGCTGTAGCTGCCGTCGGCGTTGAGCGTCAGGCTGCCGTAGGCGCCGGCCAGGGCCGAGCCGACCGTGCCGCCGCTGAGCGCCGAAACGGTCTTGCCAACGCCGGAGTCGACGTCGGTGTCGTTGGTCAGCACGTTGCCGGTGGCATTGGAGCCCGCGGCCGCGCCGGCCTCGACCGCCGTGCCGGTGTCGGCGACGGCGACCGGGGCGTCGTTGGCGCCGTGGACAGTGATGGTCAGGGTCGTCGAGCTGGTCGCCCCGGCGGTGTCGGTCACCGTGTAGGTGAAGACGTCGGTCAGAGTGTCCGAGGCCTGACGCAGGGCGTTGACCGCCGCGTTGGCGTTGTCGACGGCGTAGCTGTAGGTCCCGTTGGCGTTCAGGGTCAGCGCCCCGTACGTCCCGTTCAGGGCCGAGCCCACCGTGCCGCCGCTGAGCGCGGAGACGGTCTTGCCGTCGGCCGCGTCGACGTCGGTGTCATTGGTCAGGACGTTGCCCGTGGCGTTCGAGCCCGCCGCCACGCCGGCTTCCGTCGCGCTGCCGGTGTCGGCGACGGCGACCGGGGCGTCGTTGGCGCCCTGGATGGTCAGGGTCAGGGTCGTCGAGCTGCTGGCGCCGGCCGTGTCGCTGACCGTGTAGGTGAAGCTGTCGCTCAGCGTCTGGCCGGCCGTGCGTAGAGCCTGAACCGCCGCGTTGGCGTTGTCGGCGGCGTAGCTGTAGCTGCCGTCGGCGTTCAGGGTCAGGCTGCCGTAGGTCCCGGCCAGGGCCGAGCCGACGGTGCCGCCGGTCAGGCCGGTGACGGTCTTGGCGTCGCCCGCATCGACGTCGGTGTCGTTGGTCAGCACGTTGCCGACGGCGTTGGAGCCGGCGATGACGCCCGCTTCTACCGCCGTGCCGGCATCGACGACCGCAACCGGGGCGTCGTTGCCGCCCTGAATGGTGATGGTCAGCGTCGTCGTGCTGGTCGCGCCGGCCGTGTCGCGCATGGTGTAGGTGAAGACCTCGGTCAGGGTGTCCGAAGCCGTGCGCAGGGCGTTCACCGCCGCGTCGCTGTTGTCGATGGCGTAGCTGTAGCTGCCGTCGGCGTTGAGGGTCAGGCTGCCGTAGTCGCCGGCCAGGGCCGAGCCGAGCGTGCCGGTCGTCGCCCCGAACTTCACCAGGGTGACCGTCTGGCTGTCGCCGGTATCCTCGTCGGTGTCGTTGGCCAGGACGTTGCCGACCGCGTTCGAACCGGCAGCGACGCCGGCCTCGACGGCCGTGCCAACATCGGCGACCGCGACCGGCGTCTCGTTGGCGCCGAAGACGGTGATGGTCAGGACGGCGGTATCCGTCGCCCCCGCGGTGTCGGTCATCGTGTAGGTGAAGGTCTCGGAGATGCTGTCGGTGGGCCCAAGCGCCACCACCGCCGGGTCGAGTTCGTCGATGACATAACCGTAGGAACCGTCGGCGTTCAGCGTCAGGGTTCCGTACTGGCCGGCCAGGGCCGAGCCGACCGTGCCGCCGCTCAGGGCCGTGACGGTCTTCGTATCGCCGCTGTCCACGTCGGTGTCGTTGTCGAGGACGTTGCCGGCCGCGTCGTTGGCCGGGCCGCCGTCGACGCCGAGGCTGGCGAAGCCGGCGTCGTCCACCGCCACCGGGGCGTCGTTGGCCCCCTGGACGGTGATGGTCAGGGTGGCCGTGCTGGTCGCGCCGGCGGTGTCGCGCACCGTGTAGGTGAAGCTGTCGGTCAGGGTGTCGGAGGCCGTCCGCAGGGCCTGGACCGTCGCATTGGCGTTGTCGACGGCGTAGCTGTAGGTCCCGTTCGCGTTGAGGGTCAGCGACCCGTAGGCGCCGGCCAGGGCCGTCCCCACCGCGCCGCCCGACAGGGCCGAGACGGTCTTGGTATCGCCGGCGTCCACATCCGTATCGTTGGTGAGCACGTTGCCGCTGGCGTTGGAGCCGGCCGCCGTCCCGGCCTCGACCGCCGTGCCGGTGTCAGCCACCGCCACCGGGGCGTCGTTGGCGCCCTGGACGGTGATCGTCACCGTCGCCGTGCTGGTCGCCCCGGCGGTGTCGCGCACCGTGTAGGTGAAGACGTCGCTCAGGGTCTGGGCCGCCGTGCGCAGGGCCTGGACCGTGCTGTTGGCGTTGTCGACGGCGTAGCTGTAGCTGCCGTCGGCGTTGAGGGTGAGGCTGCCGTAGGTTCCGGCCTGGGCCGAACCTACCGTGCCGCCGCTGATCGCGGAGACCGTCTTGCTGTCGCCGCCGTCGACGTCCGTGTCGTTGGTCAGCACGTTGCCGGTGGCGTTGGAACCGGCCACGACGCCGGCCTCAACGGCCGTGCCGGTGTCGTTGACGCCGACCGGGGCGTCATTGGCGCCCTGGATGGTGACCGTCAGGGTGCTGGCGCTGGTCGCGCCGGCGGTATCCCGCATGGTGTAGCCGAAGGTGTCGGTGAGGGTCTCGCCGGCCGTGCGCAGGGCCTGGACGGTGGCGTTGGCGTTGTCGACAACGTAGGTCCAGGTGCCGTTCGAGTAGAGCTGCAGATAGCCGTAGTCGCCCTGCAGGGCATTTGCGACGGTCCCGTTGGTGGCCCCCTTGGAGACGCCGGTGACGGTCTTGCTGTCGCCGGTATCGACGTCGGTATCGTTGGTGAAGACCTGGCCCGACCCGTTCGAACCCGCGACGACGCCCGCCTCGACCGCCGTGCCCGTATCGGCCACCGCAATGGGGGCGTCGTTGGTCCCGCGGACGGTGACGGTCAGGGTGCTGCTGCTGGTCGCCCCGGCCGCGTCCGTCATCGTGTAGGTGAAGGCGTCGGTCAGGGTGTTAGCCGTGGTGCGCAGGGCGTTGACCGCCGCATTGGCGTTGTCGACGGCGTAGGAATAGCTGCCGTCGGCGTTGAGGGTCAGGGCCCCGTAGGTCCCGTTCAGCGCCGAGCCGACCGTACCGCCGTTGAGCGCGGAGACGGTCTTCGAGTCCCCGGCGTCCACGTCGGTGTCGTTGGTCAGCACGTTGCCGGTGGCGTTGGAGCCGGCCGCGACGCCGGCCTCGTTGGCGATGCCGGTGTCGGCCACCGCGATGGGCGCGTCGTTGGCGCCCTGGAGGGTGATGGTCAGGGTCGTCGAGCTTGTCGCCCCGGCCGTGTCCCGCACCACGTAGGTGAAGGTCTCGGCCAGGGTCTGGGCCGCCGTGCGCAGCGCCTGGACCGCAGCGTTGGCGTTGTCGATGGCGTAGCTGTAGGTCCCGTCCGCGTTGAGCGTCAGGGTCCCGTAGGCGCCGTTGAGGCCCGCTCCGACCGTGCCGCTGGTGGCCCCGAAGGACACCGCCGAGACGGCCTTGGCATCGCCCGCATCGACATCGGTGTCGTTGGTCAGAACGTTGCCGGTGGCGTTGGAGCCCGCCGCTGTGCCCGCCTCGACCGCCGTGCCGGTGTCGACGACGCCAACCGGGGCGTCATTGCTGCCGCCGATGCTGAAGGTCACCGGCCGGGTCGTGGTCAGGCCGCCGTCGTCGATGGCGGGAACCGTGAAGACCTCGGTGACCGTCTGGCCGGTCTGCAGCGCCTGGGTGGCGACGCGGGCGTTGTCCAGGGCGTAGGCCAGGCTGTTGGAGGCGGTGGTCAAGACGGCCTGGCCGTAGACGCCGTCCTTGGTCCAGACGCCGGCCGGGCTCTGCACCCAGCCGCCGGCGGCCAGCGCCGAGGCGTCGTAGGAGACCGTGCCGTCGACGTCGTCCGGGGTCAGGGCGACGGTTGAGGCCGCCGTGCCGGCGACGTTCGCGCCGACTTCGCGCAGCGTGGCGCTGGGGACGCCGGCGCGCAGGGTCGGACCGTCGTTCGAGCCGAGGATATCGATGTTCCAGGCGCCCAGCTGGGCCAGGCTGACGCCGGTCAGGGTCACCGTGTTGACCCCGGCCGTGATCACCGTATCGCCTCCGGAAGCGCTGGCCGCGGCCAGCACGTCGGCGACCGTGGCGAACACCGCCGCGTCGAAGCGCAGGAATTCGTTGCCGGCCGCGAAGTCGCTGATGACGTCCTGGCCGAACCCCGACCGGAAGACGAAGCTGTCGCGACCGCCGCCGCCGGCCAGACTGTCGTTGCCCGCGCCGCCTTCGAGGCGGTTGGCGACGCTGGAGCCGGTGATGCTGTCGGCCCCGGCTCCGGTGATGACGTTCTCGACGCCGCTGAGGGTGTCGGCCTCGCCGTGAGTGTCGGTGGCCGTGCCCGCCGCCAGGTTGACGGTGACATTGCCGGGATCGGTCTCGGCCGAGTAGTCGACCGTGTCGTTCAGGCCGGCCGAGCCGGTGAAGCTGTCGGCGCCCCGCCCGCCGGTGAAGGTGATCGCCGTCGCCGAACTCAGACCACCGGCGTCGATGACGTTGGCCCCTGCCCCGCCGGCGATCCGCACGCTGGCGGCGCCGATCGCGCCGGTCAGAGTGACGCCGTCGTTGTTGTCGAGGGTGACCTCGACCGTCTCGATGCCGGTGGCGGTGACATTGGCCGAGGCGTCGCCGTTGAAGGTCGCCGTGGTCGATCCGGCCGCGCCGGACAGCACCAGGCTGTCGCCGCCGCCGAAGTTGGTGGTGTAGAGCGCCAGCACGTCGGCCGCGCCGGAGGCGTCGGCGACCGTGTCGTGACCTTCGCCGATGCTGACGATGTAGCGGTCGTTGTCCGCCCCGCCCTGCATGGTGTCGTCGCCGCCGCCGCCGGTCAGGGCGTCGTCCCCGGCATCGCCGAACAGCTGGTCATTGCCGCCGCGTCCGTCGAGCTGGTCGTCGCCGGCCGCGCCATGGACGGAGTCCGCCCCTGAACCCGCATGGACAATGTTGCCGGCGCTGTTGCCGGTGACGTCGATGGCGGCCGCGTCGTTGAAGGTGACCGTGGTGACCCCCGGGCCGAGGGTCAGCACGATGCCGGTCGCGGCGGCCGGGGCGTTGATGATCAGGTTGTCGTCGGCGACGGTCAGACCGAGCTCGGACGAATAGTCGCCGGCCGTGGCCTGCACCGTGTCGCCGGCCTGGGCCGCGCCGAGGGCTTCCTTCAGGGTCGAGAAGACGCCGTCGCGCTGCTGCACCCAGGTCCAGCCGGCCGGGAAGGCGTTCTGGCCGATGAAGGTCGATTCCGCATAGGCGCTGGCCAGGTCGTAGAACCAGGCGCCCGCGCCCGGGCCGCTGAAGCTGTTGTCCTGGATGTCGCCGCCGGCCGCCCAGGCGACGAGGGCCGCGAAGCCCTCGGCGAAGTCGCCGCCGAAGACGTTCTCGAGGATCTGGCCGCCGGTCGCCTCGGTCACCAGGCCCGAGCCGCCCGTGCCGCTGAACAGGCTGTCCAGCACGTTGACGCCGGTCGAGGCGGCGACGCCGCTGGCCGTGCCGCGCACCAGCACCAGGGCGGCCGAGGCCGTGCCGCCGAAGATGCTGTCGCTGACCGTGACGCCGTTCTGGCCGCCGCCGAAGCGCAGGCCGTAGTCGCCGTTGGCGTTGATGGTGACCCGCAGGATCTCGGTGCCGCTGTTGAGGCCCAGGAAGTCGACGGCCGCGTCGGCCCCGGCGCCGGCGTTGAACACCAGCCGTTCGACGGCGTCGCCGCGCAGGGTGATGTTGAGGCCGGACCCGATCTCGAGCGCCGCGCCGCCGGCCGGACCGTTGATGATCACCGTCTCGCCGACGGCGTTCTTGATCCGCAGGTCATCGACATCGACCACGGCCGTGGCCGACAGGTTGTAGGTCCCGCCCTTGAGGATGACGGTGTCGCCGTCCTCGGCGGCGTCAAGCGCCTCCTGCAGGGTGGTGAAGATCAGGTCGAGGTTGCTGTCGCCGCCGTGGGCCGCGTCGACGAGCAGGGGCGGCGGCTCGAGGCCCTGGCCCTGGAAGCGCTGCATCTCGATGGAATAGCCGCTGCCGTCCTGGCCCTGCGAATGCCAGACCGCGACGAAGCCGCGGTCGAGCATGGCGATGGCCGGGGCCGACTGGTCGTTGAGGCTGTAGCTGTTGACCAGCACGTCGTCGCCGTAGGGCTCGGTGGCGTGGCCGTCGGCGTCGAAGCGCCGCGCGACGACGCCGTTGCTGGAGCCGTCGGCCAGGTAGCTGGTCCAGGCGACCACGAAGCCGCCGTCCGGGGCGGCGACGAGGGTGACCCCTGTCTGGTCCTGGTAGCCAACGCCGTTGATCAGGAACTCGCCGCCGACCGCAACCCCGGCCGCGTCGTAGCGCTGGCCGGCGATGCCGTAGCCGGAGTTGTCACTGTCGGCGCCGGTGGAGGTCTGCCAGGCGATGACGAAGCTGCCGTCGGTCAGACCCGCGACACTGGGATAGATCTGGGTGGAGTCGGTCTGGGTGTTGACCAGAAACTCCGGACCGTCCCGCGTCCCGTCGGCATTGAACCGCTGGGCGTAGACGCCCCAGTCGGCGCCGTCGTGATTGTAGGAGCTCCAGGTGATCACATAGTCGCCGCCGGCCAGGGCGGCGATGGCCGGGCTGAGCTGTTGGTCGGTGGTGGTGGTGTTGACGACCGTGTCGCTGGCCCCGATCAGGTGGCCGTTGGCGTCGATGCGGTGGCTGGCGATGCCCCAGGTGTCGCCGTCGACCGTGTGCGACTGCCAGGTGACGACGACGCTGCCGTCGGCCAGCAGGACGGCCTTGACCGCCTCCTGGGTCGAGCTGGTGAAGCTGTTGACGCGCAGCTCGGCGACCGAGACGCCGGCCGCGTCGGTCAGCATCTGCAGATGCATGTCGGCGTCGTACTTGCGGGCGTAGACGCCCCAGTCGCCGTCGCCGGCCGCGCCGTTGCCGTAGGACTGGTAGACGACCAGGAAGCCGCCGTCGGCCGTGGCCACGACGTTGGCGTTGCGCTGCTCGCTGTTGCTGTAGTCGTTGACCCGGAATTCGGTCAGCGGCACCTGCACCTGGTTGCCCTGGCCATCGGGGACCAGGATCGGGTCGCCATTGCCGTCGAGGACCCACAGCGGATCGCCGTTGGCGGCGGTCAGCTGGATGGCGTCGCCGTCGCTGTCGTAGTGCTTGGCGTAGACACCCCAGCTGGAGCCGTCCTGGCCGTTCGACTGCCAGACGACGACATAGGAGCCATCGTCGAGCTTGGTGACCGACGGCGCCTGCTGTTCGGACGTGGTGTAGCTGTTGACCTGCTGTTCGACGCCGGCGGTATCGATGGCCAGTTCGGTGGCGGCGTCGGGCAGCGGCACGCGCTTGCCCTGGATGCCATAGCTGCTGCCGTCGGTTCCTTCCCAGACGACGATGACGCCCGAGCCGTCGGGCTGGACGGCGATGGCCGGGGTGCTCTGGTCGCCGGCCGTGGTTTCGTTGAGGCGGAACTCGGCCCCGACCGCGTCGCCGGTGGCGTCGAAGCGCTGGCCGTAGACGCCCCAGCTGTCGCCGTCCTGGTTGGCGCTGGTCCAGACGACCATGAAGCCGCCGTCCGGCAGGTTTGAAATCTGCGGTTCCTGCTGGCTGTCGTAGGCGTAGGACGAGACGTGGAACTCGCCGCCGCGCGTCGTGCCGTCGGCGTTGTAGACCTGACCATAGATGCCGTAGCCGGAGCCGTCCTGCGCCTGGCTGTGCCAGACGACGACCAGGCCACCGTCGGCCAGGGCCGTGATGGGGCCGCTCTCGGCCCCCTGCTCGTTCGCCGTGGTGGTGTTGACCAGCAGCTCGCCGGCGGCGCCCAGGCTGGTGACCGGGTGGCCCGAGGCGTCGTAGAGGCGCAGGTATTGGCCGCCGGCGCTGGCGTCCGGAGCATACCAGGTGAAGGCGAAGCCGCCGCCGGCCAGCTGAACCACGCCCGCATGCTGCTGATGGCCGGCCACGGTGACGTTGATCCGCACTTCATTCGCGGCAGCGCCGCCGGTGTCGTACATCTGCACGACCGAGCCATCGGCGGCGTAGCGTTTGGCGTAGATGCCCCAGGTCTCGTCGCCCGGATCGCCGGGCGCGGCTTCCTGGTCCATCGACTGCCAGGTGACGATCCAGCCGCCGTCCGCCAGCGCGGTGACTTCCGGCCAGTACTGATCGCGCGCCTGGGTGTCGTTGATCCGCACGACACTACCGCCGGCCGAGCCATCGAGGTTGAGCCTGGCGCCGGCGGCGTCATAGCGCTGGGCGAAAATGCCGAAACCGCTGTCGTCGAGCTGGGTCCAGCTGACGATGAAATCGCCGCCGGCCAACACCGTCACGTCGGCGTGGTTCTCGTAGTAGTCGTGGTAGGTATTGACGGTGAATTCGGCGCTGCGCGGCGTGCCGTCGGCGTTGAACAGGCGGGCGACGATCTCGTCGCCCGGGCCGCCGGGCTGGCCGTCGCTGGTCCAGACGACGACGTAGCTGCCGTCGTCGAAGGCGGCGACATGGGGGTCGGACTGGGTGCCGGGCACGTTGGTGTTGACGTCGAACTCGTCGTTGTAGGGCAGCTGGACCTCGGCCACCGAATTGACGGTGACGCGGATGCTGTCGGTGTTCCAGGCGACGTCGCCGCTGCTGGTCTCACGCGACTGGGCGCGCAGTTGCAGCGTGAAGTCGGCGTCGCTGTCGGCGGCGGGGCTGACGGTCAGGCCGGACAGGGTCCAGCCGGCGATGTCGACTGTGCGGTCGGCGGCGGTGGCGGTGAAGCTGTGGCCGTTGCCGTCGCTCAAGGTGGCGCCGACCGGGATGTCGCTGACCTCGAGGGTCAGGGTTTCGGAGCCGTCGGTGTCGGCCAGGCCGGCGCTGACGGTCAGGGCGATGGCCGTGTCCTCGTCGCCGCTCGCATCGCCGGCGACGAGGTTCGGACGGTCGGCGACGGCGCCGCCGTTGGGGCCGAGGTCGAAGCTGAAGTGCTGCTGGAAGACGCCGTTGCCGCTGCCGTCCTGGCCGGTCGAGGTCCAGACGACGGTGAAGCCGTCGCCGACCACGCTGATGGCCGGATCGCCCTGGTAGCCGGCCCCGTAGCTGTTGACCCGCTGCTCCTCATTGAGAACATGCCCGTCGGCCGCGAAGCGTTTGACGAAGACGTCGTAGCCCTCGAAGCCGTCGTTGTGGTCGCTCTGCCAGGTGACCAGGAAGCTGCCGTCCGGCAGCGCGACAAGGTCGGGGGCGGTCTGCGTGCCGGCCACATGGCTGGGGATGACGAACTCGGACCCGACGCGGGCCCCGGCGGCGCTGTAGATCTGGCCGACCAGGGCCGGGCCGCTGCTGTCGGCGTAGTCGGACTGGAAGATGACCACGAAGCCGCCCCCGGCCAGGCCCAGCACCTTGGGGTCGAACTGGTTGCCGTAGGTCTCGGCGTTGACGCGGAAGTTGCCGGCCGCGGCCGAGCCGTCGGGCTGGAATCCGCCCAGCGGGGTGACCGTGCCGCCGGACAGGCTGACGCTGTAGCGCTGGCCGAAGACGCCGACGCCGTTGCCGTCTTCGTTATCGCGCCAGACGATGACGAAGCCGCCGTCGGCGGTCGCGGCGATGGCCGGCAGGTACTCGGCGCTGTCGCCGCCGTTGAGGACCGGGATCTGCTGGTTGACGGTGAAGTCCGCGCCGACCGGATTGCCGGCCGCGTCGAACACCCGGGCCTCGACCTCGCCGTTGTCCTGGTGCCAGGTGACAACGAAGCCGCCCGCGTTGGCGCCGGTCAGGGCGGTGATCTGGGCGTCGTACTGGTTGCCAGGGCCGCCACTGTTGACCTGGGACTCGGTCCCGACCGCCACGCCGGCGGCGTTGAAGCGCTGGGCGAAGATGCCATAGCCCGAGCCGTCGCCCTGGCTCGACTGCCAGGTGACGACGTAGCCGCCGCCCGCCAGGGCCGCGACCTGGGGATTGGCCTGGTCGCCGGTCAGGGTGGTGTTGACGGTGAACTCGGGCCCGACCGGCGCGCCAGCGGCGCTGTAGCGCTGGGCGAAGACGCCGTTGGACGAGATGTCGCCGGCGCCGCGGCTGGGGGCGCTGCGCCAGACGACGACGTAGGAGCCGTCGTCCAGGGTGGCGATGTCGGCCCCGGACTGGTCATGGGCCGACTTGCTGTTGACCTGGCCTTCGCCTCCGGTCGGGGCGGCGGGCTGGCCGTCGAGGGTGAAGCGCGTGCCGAACACGCCCCAGCTGGAGCCGTCACCCCAGTAACCGTCGCTGGCCGGGTCGTGACCCTGCCAGACGGCGATGAGGCTGCCATTGGCGCCGGCGGCCAGGAAGGGCGCCGCCTGTTCGCCGTAGGTGCGGGAGGCGTCGAGCGGGAACTCGCCGCCGACGGCGTCGCCCTCGGCGTCGAAGCGCTGGCCGAAGACGCCGTAGCCGTACATGTCCTCGCTCTGGCCCTGCCAGGCGACGAAGAAGCCGCCGTCGGCGAGGGCGACGGCCTGGGGCTCGCTCTGGTCGCCGACGGTGACGCGGTTGACCAGGAACTGGTCGCCGCGGGCCGCGCCGTCGGCGTTGTAGACCCGTCCGTAGGCCCCCCAGCTGGAGCCGTCGCCGTTGTCGCTCTGCCAGAGGATCAGGTAGCCGCCGTCGGCGAGGACGGTGACGTTCGGATGGTACTGCTGTCCGGTGATCGTCTGGTTGACGAAGGCCTCGGCCCCGACCGGCTGGCCGGCGGCGTCGAAGCGCTGGACGACGACGTCGTGGCTGGCGCCGCCGGCCTGGCCGTTGCTGTTCCAGACCACGACGAAGCCGCCCCCGGGCAGGCCCTGGATCGAGGGCCAGCTCTGCTCGCTGGCCGTGGTGGTGTTGAGCCGGAACTCGTCGGCCCCGGCGCTGACGCCGTCACGGCTGACGGCCTGGCCCGAGGCGTCGTAGCGCTGGGCGTAGACGCCGTAGCTGCTGCCGTCCTGCGGCTCCGAATGCCAGGCGATCAGGTAGCCGCCGTCGCTCAGCGCCGTGATGTCCGAATGCATCTGGTAGCTGGCGAAGGGCGAGTAGGTGTTGACGTGGCTGGCCGCGCCCGGATTGCCGGCGGCATCGTAGACCCGGCTGAACACGTCCAGGTAGGAATAGTAGGGATCGCTGGTGACGTCGGTCGGGGCGATCTGGCCGAAGCTGCTCCAGGTGACGACGAAGCCGCCCCCGGCCAGGGTGACGACCGACGCCTCCATCTGGGTTCCGGCCGCGAAGCTGTTGATCTGGAACTCGGTGCCGACCGCATTGCCGGCGCTGTCGTAGCGCTGGCCGAAGACGCCCCATTCGCTGCCGTCCTGGTCGCGCGACTGCCAGACCACGACGTAGGAGCCGTCGGCCCAGCTGGCGAGCGGCGAGCGGGCGATCTGGTCGCCGCCGACGTCGAACAACTGGTCGCCGGCGGTGTAGCTGTTGACCCGCTCGGAGCGGCCGCCGATCTCCATGGCGTCGGCGCGGGCGTCGACGATGACGGCCACCAGGTCCTCGTTGGTGACACTGTCGCCGGTGGCGCTGTCGGTCGAGGTGGCCCGGATGCGCAGGGTGAAGTCGGCTTCGGAGTCCTGGGCCGGGGTGATGCTGAGGCCGGACAGCGTCCAGCCGGTGACGTCGACCCCGGTCAGGGCGGCCGTGGCCGTGAAGCTATGGCCATTGCCGTCGCTGAGCGTGGCGCCGGCCGGAATGCCGGAGACCGCCAGGGTCAGGGATTCCGTGCCGACGGCCGCGCCGGACAGGGCGGCGGTGACGTCGATGTGGATGGCGCTGTCCTCGCCCCCACGGACGTCGGCGGCGACGATGGTCGGCCGGTGGGCGGTGTCGGAGGTGGCGTTCAGCCCGTCGACCGTGAACCGCTGGCTCCAGATGCTGCCGCCGCTGCCGTCGTAAGTCTGGCCGTATTCGCTGGTCTCGTGCTCCCAGACGACGATGAAGCCGTCGGCGGTGGCGGCCACGGAGGGCCAGCGCTGGTTGCCGACGTCATGGACGGTGTCGACGATGAACTCCTCGTTCAGCACGCTGCCGTCGGCCGCGAACCGCTTGGCGTAGACATCCTGACCGTCGGCGGAATCGGGCTGCTCCGAGATCCAGACGACGACGAAGCTGCCATCGGCCAGCACGGCGATCGAGGGATCGGCCTGGGTGCCGTACTGGCCGCCGTTCACCCGGAACTGCGGCGCGCGCAGGGTCCCGTCGGCGTTGTAGACCTGGGCCCAGACGGCCAGGCCCGACTGGTCGCTGTTCTCCGAACTGAAGGTGATGACGAAGCCGCCATCGGGCAACGCGACCATGCAATTGTACTTCTGGTACTGGCTGTAGTCGGCCTGCAGGTTGACGCGCCAGCTGGCCGCCGCCGGGGTTCCGTCGAAGTTGGTCCCGCCGACCAGGGCCCCGGAGGCGTCGTAGCGGCGGGCGTAGAGGCCCTCGCCCCAGCCGTCGTTGCCGCTGTCCTGGAAGAGGACGACATAGCCGCCGTCGGCCAGGCCGATGACCCGGCCCTGGTGCTCGGAGCCGTCGGAGGTGTTGACGCTGTCGGCGACGCTGACCCGGTACTCGGCCCCGACCTTGACGCCGGCGGCGTCGAAGCGCTGGGCGAAGACGTCGTAGCTGGTTCCGCCCAGCATGTAGTAACCGCGGTAGACGGCGACGAAGCCGCCGTCGGCCAGGCCGCTGATGGCGGGATAGATCTGCTCGCCGGCCGTCGTGTCGTTGAGCCGGAATTCAGCCCCCGACTTGCTGCCATCGGCGTTGAAGATCTGGCCGATGGAGACGTAGTCGCCGTCGCCCGACTGGTTGTAGGCCCCCCAGACGACGACGAAGCGGCCGTCCTCAAGGCGGGTCAGCTGCCAGCCCGAGTCATAGGGCTGGTCGCCGGCCGTGGTGGTGTTGACGATGAACTCGCCGCCGGCCTTCGTGCCGTCGGCGTTGAAGCGCTGGCCGACCAGGCCGAGGCCCGAACCGTCGCCGCTGTTGTAGGTGGTCTGGCTCTGCCAGACGACGACGTAAGAGCCGTCGTCGTCGGCGGCGATCTGCGGCATCCGCTGGTTGAAACCGGTGGCGGTGTTGACCAGGTTCTCGCCGCCGACGCGGACGATGGCCTCTTCGAGCGCGTAGGTCTTCTGCACCACGGCGAACCCGTCGCCGTCGCTGTTGTTCGAATGCCAGACCAGCTGGAAGCCGCCCTCGAAGGCGCGGATCTGCGGCAGATACTGGTCGCCGACGAAGACGCCGGTGTTGGCCATCACCTCCCCGCCGACCTTGTCGCCCTCGGCGTCGTAGCGCTGGTAGAAGACCCCGGCCCCGTTGTTGTCGGCGCTGTGCCAGACGACCAGGAAGCCGCCGTCGCTCAAGGCCGAGATCTGGGCGCCCTCGCGGACCGGGCCGTTCGACTGCGAGCCGCCGGCGTAGGTGTTGATCTGGAACTCGGCGCCGGCCGGAACCCCGCCGGCGGTCAGGAAGCGGCCGAAGACGCCGTACTGGTCGCCGTCCTGGCCATAGCTGGACCAGACGACGACGACGCGGCCGTCCTCGAGCACGGCGGCGGTCGGCCAGATCTGCTCACTGGGGGCGTACTGGCTGATGCGGAACTGGTCGGTCGCGACCGTGCCGTTCGAATTGTAGAGCTTGCCGAAGACATCGACCGTGCCGTCGACGTGGCGGCTGCCGTACAGCATCAGGAGCTTGCCGTCGGCCATGACGACCTGGCTGTTCCAGCCCTGCTCGTTGTCGGTCGAGGTATTGATCAGGGTCTCGGTGCGGCTGTTGCCGTTGGCGGCCCCGTCCCAGCCGACGAAATCGCCATTGCCGTCGAAGCGCTGGGCGTAGACCCGGTAGGTGCTGGCGTCGCCCGGCCCGCTGTTGGAGGCCCAGCTGATCACGTAGCCGCTCCCCAAGGCGGTGACGACCGGGTCGGCCTGGCGGCCGTTGGTGGTGATCGGGACCAGGGTCTCGGCCCCGATGGCCGCGCCATTGGCGCCGAACAGCTGGCTGTAGACGCCCTCGCCCGAACCGTCCTGGCCGTCGAAGCTGTCCCAGACGATGACGAACTTGCCGTCGCTGAGCACCGCGACGCGCGGGTAGTACTGGCTGCCGGCCGTGGTCGTGTTGACGTGGGTCTCGGCGGCGCCGGGCGTCGCGCCGTCGGCCGAGACCTTGTTTCCCGAAGCGTTGTAGCGCTGGAACCAGATGCCGCCGGCGGCGTCGCCCCCCTGGTCGTTGGAGATCCAGACGATGATGTAGCCGCCGTCCGGCAGGGTCGCCACCGAGGGGTAGTACTGGTGGCCGGCCGTGGTGGTGTTGATCTGGGTTTCAACGCGCTGGTTGGGCATCGGGGGCTGTTCCTTAGACGCAGGCCGCCGCGCGGCGGTGGGCCGGGCGGCGGGCAAGACGATGGGAATAGGGGAAGCGGGCCGCGCCGAACGCGCCGGCGGGGCCGGATGCGCGCGGAAGCGACGACGGGGCAAATTCAAGCATGCGGTACTCCCCCAGCGACGCCGCGACCGCTGGGGACGGCCGCGACGTCTGGTGAGGCGCCCCGGTGGGATGGCGCGCCTCAGGGCCCTACACACACCCTGAGGGCAGGCCGGGGCTGTAAACCGCGTGTGAACAGAACGTCGTTTTCCGATGTCGGGCGGCCGACGCAAGGCCTTGCGGGGCGCGGATTGCAGGCGCGCCTTCTGGCCTTATTGTCCCTTGAGCCACTCGCTGCGGCGTTGGCGTTTCAAGGGGCGGTCGATGACAGGCGGGACGGCATGACGCGCGCCCATGAGCCGCCGGAGCCGGTCGGGCTCTACCAACCCTTCGTCCGCAGCGGCCGGGTGCTGGCCCTGTCGGCGATCAGCAGCGCGCGGAACGGCGAGCTGGTCACGGGCAAGTTGGGGCGCGATCTCGACCTGGCGGCGGGCCAGGCCGCGGCGCGCCAGGCCGCCGAAAACCTGTTGGCGGTCCTGCTGGGCGCGGTCGGGGGCGATTTTTCGCGGGTCGAGCAGGTGCTGTTTGTCCGCGGTTACGTCAATGCGGCGGACGATTTTGCGGCCGTGCACAAGGTCATCGACGCGGCGTCGGCGCTGATCGTCGAAAGGCTGGGCGACCGGGGGCGGCATGCGCGGACGGCGCTCGGCTGCGCGACACTGCCCAACAACAACGCCGTGACGCTCGAGGCCACGGTCATACTCGCCGACAGCGCGTAGGAGCAGGCCTTCAGAGCCGCTTCGCCAGCACGGCTCGTCCATCAATGCCCGAACGCCGCGCCGGTGGAACGGGACGATGAAGAACAGATAGAGCCGTCCGGACAGGTTGTGGACTGAGCAGAGGGTGGAGACCACGACGCGCGCGCCAGCGCCGTCGGCCCGTTTCAGGACCGACAGCCCGAAATCCAGGTGTCGGGGGTTCCGGTCGGCGACGATCTCGGTCTCGGTGATGGAAAAGATCGGCCAGGGACCGATCCTGTCGCCGATCCGGTAGGCTTCGCGGATCTCGGGCCGAATGATCTGGGCCACGGTCGGAACTTCCAGGCCGGCCAGGCCGGCAACGGCGTTGCGGGCGACCAGGGAGGGGCTTCAGCGATTGAGGTGACAGGGCGTTCAATCGCGCGCTTTGGACCCTGACGCTCCTTCGAAGGCTCAAAGCCCGCGCAGCACGACTCCGGCGGTCAGCAGGGCGAAGGCGGCCGTCAGGGTCTCGATCACATGGCTGCTGACCCAGGGAATGGCCACGCCGCCGTAATTGGCGACCAGGGCGGCCAGCGCCAGCAGCACCGCGATGGCGAACAGCGGCACGGAGGGGGCGGTCAGAACGAAGGCGGGACGGGCGGCCATGGTCAGATCCTCGGGCGCGCCCAAGGAGGCCGGACGCCGGTCACCTTGGGGCCGGCGCGCAGCGGTGGCAATGGGGGGTACTTTCCAGCGGCCTGAGGCTATCCGTGCAGCAGCCGCGCGACATCCTCGACCATGGGGCCGACGCGGGCGACGATCTGGCGCAGGCGCGCCTCGCTGATGCCGAATCGCTCGGCCCAGTGGCGGCGTTCATAGTCCTCTTCCAGGCTGATGCGCTTGCGGTCCGCGCCGACCTTCGACTTGTCGTCACTCATGAAGATCCTCCGGTGGCGGTGGCCGCGACGGCGACGGGACGGGTGAATCGGCTCCGTGAGGGGGCAGCGAGGCCGGTTCACAGTCCCGCGGTCGTCAGCCGAACCCGTGCTGAAAGCCGCGGTGCGGTTAACCGTTCCACTCATTTCGGGTAAATGGCCAAGATGGTTCGAGGAAATTCGGCGGCAGGCGCTGTGGCCCCTGCGGCGCTGGATCGGTTGGGTTTTCGGGGTGGCGGCCAAGGTTCGCTGGCCGTCCGTGGCTGTCGGCCCTAGAAGTCGGTCCACGGCGAGCCGGCAGTGGCCGGCCCGCGTCCTGGAAGCCCTGATTTGATCACGTCCTATGGATGGTCCGACCTGCTGGCGGCGGCGTTCGCGCCGCATGCCCGCGCCGGCCATCTGCCCGGGCGGGTCGTCGTGCAGCAGCGCAACGGCTATCTGGTGGCGACCGACGCCGGCGAGGTGCGGGCCAAGGGGTCCGGGCGGTTGCTGCATGAGGTCGGGGAGGCCGGGCAGCCGGCCGTGGGGGACTGGGTGGCGCTGTCGATGGACCGGGCGCAGGGGACCGGCACCATCCACGCCATCCTGCCGCGCCGCACGGCCTTTGTGCGACGGGCGGCCGACAGCCTGGCGACGGTGCAGGTGATCGCCAGCAATATCGACGTGGCCTTTGTCGTCGTGTCGTTGAACGCCGACCTCAATGCGCGGCGGATCGAGCGCTATCTGGCCGCCGCCTGGCAGAGCGGGGCGCGGCCGGTGGTGGTGCTGACCAAGGCGGACCTGTGCGAGGACCTGGAGGCGGAGGTGGCGCGGGTGGGGGCGCTGGCCGGCGATTGTCCGGTGATCGCCGTGTCGGCGCGTCAGGGGACGGGGCTGGAGGCGCTGCTGGCGCAGGTCGGGCCCGGGGAGACCTGCGTGCTGATCGGCTCGTCCGGGGCGGGCAAGTCGACCCTGGTCAACGCCTTCCTGGGCGAGGCGCGGATGGCGACGGCGGCGATCCGCGAAGGCGACGACAAGGGGCGCCATACGACCAGCCACCGGCACCTGGTGTTGCTGCCCGGCGGCGGGCTGATCATCGACACGCCCGGCATGCGGGAGGTCGGGCTGATCGGCGAGGACGACGGCCTGAGCGAGGTGTTCGAGGATATCGAGGCGCTGATCGGGCAGTGCCGGTTCAGCGACTGTGGCCACGGCGGCGAGCCCGGCTGCGCGGTGCGCGGGGCGCTGGAGAGCGGGGCGCTGGACGCCGACCGCTGGGCGTCGTTCCAGAAGCTGGGGACCGAGCTGGCGGCGGTGGCGGCGAAGGCCGAGCAGGCCGTCAAGGACGCCGAGCGGCGGGGCCGGAAGGCCTATCGGGCGACGCGGAAGGCCGATCGGGACGGCGACTGATTGCGGGGTTCGGTGAGAATTCGGGCCGCGTCTTCGGGGGAACAGGTTAGGTGGGGGGTTCTTCAAGCTCACGAGAGACGATCATGCCCGCATTCACCATCGTCACCACCAGCGCCACCCAGGGGGCGGATGCGGCGGAGGTCAGCACCCTGACCGACCAGTTCGGCGACCAGAGCGAGGCCCTGGGCTATTCGCGGCGGATGGCCGAGGAGATGGTCGGCTATGCGCACCAGCTGTCGCTGGATTTCGACTACAGCAATGTCGGGCTCTATGAGGGCGACCTGCTGGACGAGGAGCCGGGTCCGGCCCATCCGGCCTTCATCGGCGCCTGGGTGCTGGACGACGAGGGCGCGGCCTTCGTGCCGGCCGACGAGTTCAACGCCGAGGACGGCGAGGGCGAGGGCTGACGCAGTCGCATGGCGCGCAAACAGATCCCCGAATTCGAGATCGAGGTGGGCGGGGAGCCCTATCTCTGGCGGCTGCAGCGGCAGCCGCAGTGGTCGAGTGACACCAATTCGTATCGCGGCATGGCGCTGGCCCTGCGCCACGGGGAGGGTCAGCGGGAAGCCGTCGTCGAGTTTCCGGCCGGCCAGCAGCCCCGGTACGGCGCCCCGATGCTCAGGCCCGCGCAGATCGCGCCGGAGCTGGTGGCCAACGCCATCGCCTCGGCGATCGCAGCGGGATGGGAGCCCCTGTCGCGCGGCAAGACGGTGACCATCGTCGTGGACGCGCTGGGCGGCTGACGGCCCTGTTGTTGTGGGGCGGCTGTCAACCGCGTGTGAACAGGGCGTCGATTTTCAGGGCCGGCGCTATCGGAACCGCGCGCGCGGGGCCTATGGTTCCCCCGGACTGAGGGGAGGCCCTGGCTTTGCGCGTCGTGGTGGTCGAGGACGAGGCTCTGACGCGACGGGCCATCGCGCTGGCCCTGCGGCAGGAGGGGTTCTCGGTGTCCGAGGCGGCCGACGCGGTCGGCTGCCGGGCCGTGCTGAGCCAGGTGCGGGCCGATGTGATCATTCTCGACCTGGGTTTGCCGGGCATGGACGGGCTGAGCCTGGCCCGCGAACTGCGGGCGGCGGGGGACGCCGGGCTGATCGTGGCGACGCGCGAGGCCAGCCATGAGGCGCGCATCCAGGCGCTGGACACCGGGGCCGACGACTATCTGGTCAAGCCGATCCATTATGGCGAGCTGGCGGCGCGGATCCGCAGCGTCATGCGGCGGCGCGGGCTGTTGCAGGACGGGCGCAAGCGGCTGGCCGGCTGGGTCGTGGACCTGAAGGCGCGGACGGTGACGGCGGGGGATACGGACGCCGGTCTGACGCGCGGAGAATTCGACGTGCTGGCGCGGCTGATCGAGGCCGAGGGCAAGATCGTCGGGCGGGAGTTGCTGGTGCAGGGGGTCAGCCGCAGGCCGGAGGACGCCGACCTGCGCTCGGTCGATGTGCTGGTCAGCCGGCTGCGGCGCAAGCTGGGCGTGGCCGGCGAGGAGACGTTGATCGCCACGGCGCCGGGCTTCGGCTATCGGCTGACGCGGCCGGCGGAGAGCCTTTGAGTTGGGGCTGATCGGCCGCGACCGCGAGCTGGCGCGGTTGAAAAGCGCCATCCATGACGCCGGGACGCCGGTGTTGCTGATCACCGGCCCGTCGGGGGCCGGCAAGACGGCGCTGGCCCGGGCGGCGATCGACGGGCTGGGCGGGGCGGTGCTGCAGGCCTCGGGCAAGTATGCCGAGGGCGAGGGCGGGGCCGGCTTCCTGCCGATCCTGTCGGCGCTGTCGACCGTCGTCGAGCAGGCGCTGGACCTGCTCTACGATCCGCAGGCGGGGCTGGAGAGCCTGAGCAAGGCGGTCGGGCCGGGGTTCGACCTGTTGACGCGCATGGGGTTCGACGCGCTCGGCGCCCTGCCCGACCCCTATGCGCGGGGGGCTGAGGCGGTGGGGGCGCGGGCCAGCGCGGCGCGGCTGGTCGATGCGGTGCTGCGGGTCATCGACTGGCTGAACGGCTTTGGGGCCACGACGGTGCTGTTCATCGACGACTGGCAGCGGGCTCCGCAGGAGGCGCAGGCGCTGGCGGCGGCCCTGGTGCGCGAGCCGCGGCATCCGTTTTTCACCCTGCTGCTGGCCCAGCGTGACGACGCGGCCCCGGTGGCCGGGGCGGTGCGGCTGGCGGCGCCGGAGCTGGCCCTGGGGCCGTTGGGGCCGAAGGACCGGGCCGAGCTGCTGGCGATGGCGCTGGGCGAGGCGGGCGCGGCGGCCGACGCCTGGTTGGGCGACGACGGCGGCAGTCTGCCCCTGGCCCTGCTGGAGGCGGCGCAGGCGCTGACCGAGGCGGGGGCGTTGAGCCAGGCGGACGGGGTTTGGCGGGTCAGCGACGCCAAAGCCGCCGCCATCGACCGCGGCGACTTCACGGCCAGCATGGGGCGGCGGGTGCAGGGGCTGGAGCCGGCGGTGCGCCGCTTTGGGCAGGGGCTGGCGCTTTGGGGGGACCGCGGCGATCCGGAGATCCTGGCCCTGGCGCTGGGCGTCGCCCCGGCGGAGGCGCGCCAGGCGGGACAGGCGCTGGCCGGGGCCGGCATCGTGCGCGGCGACGGGGCCGAGTTCGCCTTCACCCATGATCGCCACCGGGCCAGCCTGCTGGCCGGCTCGTCGGGCGGCGAGCTGGACGCCCTGGCCGCGGAGATGGCCGAGCGGCTGGTGGCGGCCCCGCTGGATCTCTGGGGCAGGGTCGGGCGCGAGGCGCTTTACCTGCGGCTGCAGGGCGGCTTGGGCGGGGCCGAGCCGGGGCTGTGGCGGGACAGGTTCGCGCAGGCCGCCCACGCTGCCCGCATCGTCGCCGACACCCGCGCGTCCGTCGCCTTCGCCGAGGCCGCCTGGACCCTGCGGGGACGCCAGGGGCCGGGCGAGGCGAAGGCCGACAGCCTGATCCTGCGCGAGGCGGCGCTGGCGGCCGGGGCCCGGCGCGACGCGGCGGCGGCGGCGGAGCGGACCGGGTTGATGATCGCCGCGGCGCGCAGCGAGATGGAGATCGCCGAGGCCTACGACCTGGCCGTCTCGGCCCAGCGGCTGGCCGGCGACGACGCCGGGGCCTGGGCCATCGCCAGCGAATGCCTGCGCCGCCATGGCATCGTCCTGCCGCGCAAGGCGACGATGGCCCGGCTGATGTGGGAGAGCTTGGTCTGGACCCTGTCGCTGGCCCTGTGGCCGAGCCGGGAGGCGGGCGGCGGCGGGCTGTCGCCACTGGCCCGGGGAACGCATTCGGCCGGCTCCCTGGCCTTCGAGCGCAATCCGATGGACGCGATGTTCATCGGCCTGATCGGCTCGGCCAAGGCCCACCGGGCCGGCGACCACGACCCCTTCTGGCTGACCACCGACACCTTCCTGGCGGCGGCGCTGGGCCGCTTCGAGCAGGCGGCCAGGCTGGGCGCGCGAGCCGTCAAGGCGGCGCCGGACGTCGCCTTCGGGCGCGGCCTGTCGCTGTACCGCGCCGCCTTCTTCGGGGTGATCTGGCAGCGCAGCCTGGCCGAGATGCCGCCCTGGTGCGACCAGGCCTACGACATGGCCCTGGCCGAGGGCGACCTGGTCAGCGCCGGCTATGCGATCCGCAACAGCGTGCTGCTCGACTGGCGGCTGGCCCCGGCCCTGCCGCCGCTGCTGCAGAAGTTCAGCGCCACCGAGGAGATCGCCGAACGGCTGGGCGACGAATCGATCCTGGCCGGTCTGCGACTGACCACCGACGCCATCCGCCGGATCATGCAGCACGGGGGCCTCGGCCAGCCGGTCCCGACCGAGACGGCGACGCCGTCCGGCACGGCGGCGATCCCGGTGATCCACATCGAACTGCTGGCCCTGGCCGGCGACTGGGTCGAACTGGCCCGGTTCGCCGAGAGCATGCTGCCGCGCCGGGCCGGCTGGAGCAGCCATCCGGGCGGGGTGATCTGGCGCTACTACGAGAACCTGGCGCGGCTGAAGACCGGCCGGCCGGTGCGGCGCGGCGATCTTGGCTACATCAAGCGGGCGGCGCGGCTCAATCCGACCGACCATGCCTGGCGCCTGGTGGTGTTGCGGGCCGAGAGCCTGCGCCAGAAGGGCCAGGGCCAGGCCAGCCTGGCGGCCTGGAGCGCCGCCATCGAGACCCTGCGCACCGGCGGCTCGCGGCTGGACGCCGGGGTGGCGGCCGAATGCGCCGCCGCCGCCGCCCGGGCGCTCGACGATGTCGCCGCCGCCGGCCGCTACGAGGCCATCGCCCGGGAGATCTGGCGGGCCTGGGGCGCGCGCAGCAAGCTGCCCGAGGGCGAGGCGGCGACCGATCCCTCGGTGCTGGGCCGGCTGGCCGCGGCCGAGAGCCAAGCGGCGCTGGCCCAGAAGGCCGACCGCGCCAAGATGCGCTTCCTGGCCGACGTCAGCCACGAACTGCGCACCCCGATGCAGAGCATCCAGACCCTGCTCGAACTGGCCGCCGACGATCCCGGCGCCGTCGATCTGCCCGGCCTGCGCGACGCCTTCGGCAGCCTGCGCGAGGTGGTCGACGACCTGACCGACCTCGGGGCCCAGTCTGGCGGCGACGCCGTCCTGCGGCTGGCGCCAATCGACCTGGCGGCGCTCGCCCGCACCGAGCTGGGCCTGGTCGGGCCGGCGGCGGCGGCCCGGGGCCTGGAACTGGAACTCAGCCTCGACGCCGCCCTGCCCGGCTCGCTGGTCACCGACGGGGCGCGGGTGCGGCAGGTGCTGCGCAACCTGCTCAGCAACGCCGTGAAGTATGTCGAGGCCGGCCGCATCGCCGTGCGGCTGGCCAGCATCGGCGGCGAGGCGACGATCACCGTCGAGGACACGGGTCCCGGCGTCACCGAGGCCCAGAAGACCCTGATCTTCGAGCCCTTCGACCGCGGCGGCCGCGAGGAGCCGGGCGGGCTGGGCCTTGGCCTGACCATCTCGCGCCGCATCGCCCAGCGGCTGGGCGGCCGGCTGGACGTCGACAACCGGCCCGAGGGCGGGGCCCGCTTCACTTTCCGCTTCCCGGCCGTGGTCAGCGCCGAGCCGCCGGCCGAGCCGGTCAGCCCGCTGATCGCGCCGCTGAAGGTGATGATTGTCGACGATGTCGCCCTGATCCGGCGCAGCTTCGCCGCCGTACTGCGCCGCGACGGCCACACCGTGGTCGAGGCGGCGACGGTCGCCCAGGCCATCGCCTTCTGCCGCGAGCCGCTCGACCTGATCCTGCTCGACCTCGGCCTGCCCGACGGCGACGGGCTGGAAGTGATCGCGGCGCTGCACGAGCACTGCGGCGACGGCCAGGCCCCGCCGGTGATTGTGCTGACCGGCTCGACGGCGCCCGAGCGGGTCGAGGCGGCGCTCGGGGCCGGGGCCGCCAAGGTGCTGTTCAAGCCGGTCGCCGCCCCGGAACTGCGGGCCGCCATCGCCGAAAGCCTGGGCCAGGCCACCCAGCCGGCGGCGCGGGAAGAGACCTACGAAGCGGAACTGTCGCGGCTGGCCGAGGCGGCGCAGATCGAGGTCAAGGACAGGACCCGGGAGCTGCTGGCAGACGTCGCCGCCGCCCCGGAGCCGGGGCTGGCGCGGGAGGCCCACCGCCTGGCCGGCCTGGCCGCGCAGTTCGGCATGGCCGAGGCGGCCGGACTGCTCGACGCGCTGCAGGCGGGTCTCGAGGCCGGCGCCGTCCCGCCGGAGCTGACGGCGCGGCTGGAACGGGTTCTCGCCGACCTCTAGGCGAGATCGCGCAAGGCTTCACAGGCCGTGGCCATCGCCGTCTCGTCGAGGTCGGCGGCGGCGCGCTCGGCGGCCGCGAAGGCCGCCTCTTCTTGGACCAGGCCGAACTGGGCGGCGACGCCGGCGGCGGCGTGGGCGGCTTCGCGGGCGGCGGCGAAGCCGCTGGAGGGCCAGGCCAGGACTTCACCGGCCCGCTGGCGCAGGGCCTCGTCGACCCGGGCGCGCATGGCCTCGGCGTCCTCGCCGAGCACGGCGTCGACCTCGTCGCCACCGGCGAAGTCGCCGGCCAGGCGCGCCAGCTGGGCGGCGGTCAGGGGCTTGCGGGCCAGGCGGACGGGCTCGAGGCCGGCGAGACGGCGGGCCAGCGGTTCGTCGACGGAGGCGCTGAGCATCAGGGCCGGGGTGGTCACTCCCTCGCCGCGCAGGACAGCGAGGGCCTGGGGGCCATCGAGGCCGGGCATGCGGACGTCCATGATCAGCAGGTCGAAGGCGCCGGCCCGGGCCGCATCGAGCGCCGCCTGGCCGTCCTCGACGGCGGTCACCGCATGGCCCTGGCGCTGCAGCAGGCGGCTGAGGGTGTCTCGGGAGAGTTCGGTGTCTTCGGCCAGCAGGATGCGCAACGGGCGCGACGGCATGGCCGGGACGGCGCCGCCCGAAGCGCCCGGTTGGCGCAGCGGCAGGCTGAGGCGGAACAGCGCGCCGCCCTCGGCGCGGTTCTCGCCCGTCAGGTCGCCGCCCATGCGGCGGGCCAGGCGGCGGGAGAGGGAGAGGCCAAGACCCGTCCCCTCCGAGCGGTCGGCGGCGTCGCCGCGCACGAAGGGCTGGAACAGGCGGGTCTGGTCGGCGGCGGTCAGGCCGGGGCCTTGGTCGAGGACCTCGAAGAGCAGGTCATCGGCGACGGTGACGCGCAGGACGGTCTCGCCGTCGCCATAGCGCAGGGCGTTGGTCAGCAGGTTGCGAACGATCTGGGCCAGGCGGCCGGCGTCGCCGAGGGCGTCGGCGGCGGCCTCGCCTTGCGTCTCCAGCCGCAGGGCCCGGCCCCGGCGGACGGCGTCGGCGGCGGCCAGGTTCAGTTCGGTCTCGGCCAGGCGCAGGGGACTGAAGGGCGCCTCGACGATGGCCACCCGTTCGGCCTCGACGGCGCCCAGTTCGCTCAGGTCATCGACGACAGCCCGCAGACCGCCGAAGGCCTCGCGCAGCCGCTCGACATCGAGGCTGGCCGGGTCGCCGGCGGCAAGGTCCAGCAGGCCCTGGATCCCCTGCATCGGGGTGCGCAGTTCATGGGCCGCGCCGGCCAACAGGCGGGTCTTGGCCCGGCTGGCGCGATCGGACGCTGCCGACGAACCGCCCTCCTCCGCCGGAGCCGCCTCGGGCGCCGGGACACCCGCTTCCTTCAACATGGCGTGGGCGCCGAGCGTCCGCCAGGCGGTCTGCTCGGCGGCGGCGAAGCGGCCCTCGAGGTCGGCGCGGCCGGCCTGGGCGGCGGCCGAGCGGGCGGCGACGGCGACGACGCCCTGCTCCATCGGAAAGCCGGACCGCGCGGCGGCGACCAGGGCCGTTTCGTAGGTCTGCATGGCGGCCGCGACCTGGCCCTTGCGCAGCAACCCCTCGGCTTTGAGGGCCAAGGCGCGGTGGGCGTAGGAGACCGGGTTGAATTTGGCGCAGCGGTCGACGACGAAGATCTCCCAGCGGCGGATCGGCATCCCCAGGCGGGCCCGGGCCAGACCGCAGTGGAAGGCCCAGATGGCGGTGACCGGATGGTGCTTGAGGCTGTCGAAACGGGGCCCCATCCGGGTCCAGACCGACAGCGTCGTCTCCCAGGCGCCGTAGGCGTTGGCCAGCAGGGCCTCGAAGGTCATGCAGGCCATGGCGACGCGTTCGAGGTCGGGGCCGCAGGACTGTTCGAAGGCGGGGCTGTCGAAGATGTCGCCGGCCAGGCGCCAGGGTTCAGGGCCGCCCTCGGCGAGATTCATGGCAAGCTGGGTCAGGGCGTCGATCAGCGGCTCGGTGGCCTGGTCCTGGAAGCGGCCGGCGTTGGCCTTGCACTCGGCCAGCACCCTGCGGTGAGCGGCGAGCGTGATCGGCATGCGCATCGAGGCCAGGGCCCGGTCGCGGTTGGCGTAGGCGGCGACGCCGAGGTCGCCTTCGCCGAGCGCCATGGCCTGCAGGCGCTCGGCCTCGGCCATCTGGCGGGTGGCGTCGATGGTCAGGCCGAGGCCGAACTGCAGGGCCAGCTGCATGGCGGCGGCGCGCAGGGGGTCTTCGTTGTCCAGGCGGGCGAAGGTGGCCTCGCCCCAGCGGCTGGCGGCGGTCCAGTCGCCGGTCAGGCAGGACAGCATGCAGCGCAGGCCGGCCGCGAACGGTCCGCCGCGCAGCGCCGGGTGAATGGCCGAGCGGGCGGCCATGATGACGGCGATGCCGGGATCGCGCTCGAAGGCGATGGCCCCGACGGTGTTGAGCAGGCGGTGGGCGGCGGCGCCCTGACGCGGGCGGCTGCGGGGCGGGGTGTCGGGGGTGAACCGCAGGGTCAGAAGCGCGCTCAGGATGGCCGGCAGCGAGGCGCGGTCGGGCGCGCTGAGGCCGAAGCGGCGGACGGCGGCGCGGCCGACCTCGAAGGCTTTGCCGTGGTCGCCGGACAGGCGGGCGGCGAAGACGGCGGTCTCGGCCGCCTCCAGCCGCTCGGCGTCGTCGCCGGCCCTTGCGTCCATGACCGTCGCCAGGTCCTGGCCGGCGGCGAGGTCGCCGTCCTGCACGGCGGCAAGGCCGGCTTCGCGGGCGGCGGCGTAGGTGGGGCTGTGGGCCGCTGCCTCCAACTCGAGGGCGGCGGCGGCGAAGGCGCGGGCCTGGGCCGAGGCGCCGGTCGTACGGGCGGCGCCGGCCCCGGCG
>JAQGIK010000071.1 GCA_028291265.1 Caulobacter sp.
GTGCGCTCCGGGCTGGTCAAATGGCTGGGACAGCCCAACATCGCCCGGCTGGCTGTTCAAGACGATTCGGAAAATCCATGACTGACGCCGTTCCCATTCCTCCTGCAAAGGGGCCCGCTGGATCCAACGACCTGGTCGCCCACGAGAAGCTGCCCTGGATCTACATCCTGGCCGTCTTCTGCGGGGCCTCGATGGTGTTCATGGTCCAGCCGATGGTCGCCAAGCTGGTGCTGCCCCAGCTCGGCGGCTCGCCGCAGGTGTGGAACACCTCCATGGCCTTCTTCCAGGGGGCGTTGCTGGTCGGCTACGGCTACGCCCACTTCCTGCAGAAGATCCCCCGGGCCCGCACCCAGGTGCTGATCCACCTCTGCGTCATGATCGCCGCCGCCAGCCTTCTGCCGCTGCGCATCACGACCCTGCTCGGCGAGCCCGGCTCGACGCCGCCGGCCCTGTGGCTGCTCGGCGTCATGGCCATCTCCATCGGCGCGCCGTTCGCGGCCCTGTCGGCCACCGCCCCGCTGGTGCAGGCCTGGCACGCCAAGGTCCATGGCCGGGAAGGGGGCCCCGAGCCCTGGGCCCTCTACGCCGCCAGCAACCTCGGCAGCCTGCTGGCCCTGCTGGCCTATCCGGCCATCATGGAGCCGGCCCTGCTGCTGCACGACCAGCGCTACGGCTGGAGCGGCCTCTACGTCGCCTTCATCGGCGTCATGGTGGTGCTGGCCCTCAACATCCGCCAGCACGACCTCGGCCCGACGGTCGGCCAGGCCGAACGCAAGGCGGCCGAACCCGCGGCGGTCACCTGGAAACAGCGGCTGACCTGGATCGCCCTGGCCGCCCTGCCGTCCAGCCTGATGCTGGGCGTCACCGCCCACCTGACCACCGACGTGGCCAGCGCCCCCTTCCTCTGGGTGCTGCCGCTGTCGCTCTACCTGCTGACCTTCATCATCGCCTTCCAGACCCGGCCGATGATCCCGCCGCGCCTGGCCCTGATCCTGATGTCGACGGCGCTGATCGTCACCGTCGCCACCATGCCGTTCGGCTCGCCCAACGTGCTGTTCACGCTCGGCATCCACCTGGCCACCTTCTTCCTCTGCGCCCTGGTCTGCCATCAGGCCCTGGTGGCGCGCCGGCCCGATCCAGGCCGGCTGACCGACTTCTACCTCTGCATGTCGGTCGGCGGCGTGGTCGGCGGGGCCTTCAACGCCTTCGTCGCCCCGCTGGTGTTCGAGACGGTGGCCGAATACAGCATCGTCCTCTGCCTCTGCGCCCTGGTCCGCCCGTTCGGTCCGTGGATGCCGACCCGCCGCGAGCTGATCATCTGCGTCGTCGCCGTGGTCGGCTTCGTTCTGGCGATGATCTCGGCGACCAGCTGGTTCTGGGGTTACTTCGCCACCACCACGAACGCCTTCTCGTCCCTGACCGTGCTGCGCGTCATCGCCGGCCTCGGCATCGCCGCCATCGCCGCCCTGGCGGCCGCGGCCTACGCCCGCCGCACCTCGGAGGCGCCGCCGCGCAAGCTGGAGTGGGGCTTCCTCGTCGTCGCCGGGGCCGCTTGGGCCATGGCCCTGCTGGCCGCCCTGGTCACCGGACCAGCCATGCGCCCGATCCAGGGGATGGACCTTATCGATCTGATCATGGTGCTGGTGGCGGTCAGCGGCGTCGCCGTCGGCGCCGCCATTGTCGTCTTCAAGCTGCGGCCCGACCTGGCCGTCGAGCCAACCCCGATGGAGTGGCTGATCCTCAGTCTGGCCGTGGTCGGCGCCGACCTGGCCTTCCTGGCCCTGGCCGGCCAGTTCACGACCGCCAACGTGGCGCCGCTGCTGATCCTGCGGGTGGCCGGCGCCATCGGCGTGGTCACCGTCGCCGTCTGCGCGGTGATGGTTCGCGAGCGGGCCGTGCTGTTCTTCGTCGGCGTCTGCCTGCTGGCCTTTTCGGCCTACACCATCGATCCGCACACCGACTACTACCAGAGCCGGCGCAGCTTCTTCGGCGTCGTCCACTTCTCGATGGCCGACGTTCCCGGGCTGGGCGGCAAGGTGCGGGTGTTCTCGCACGGCACCACCCTGCACGGCGCCCAGGCCCAGGACCCCCGCTACCTGTGCCGCCCGCTGGTCTACTACGCGCCGGAAACGCCCATCGGCCAGGTGTTCAGGCAGGTGCAGTCGGTCAAGCCGGCCGCCACCTACGGCGCCGTGGGCCTGGGGACCGGCGCGGTCAGCGCCTATGTCCGGGCCGCCGACCGCATGACCTTCTTCGAAATCGATCCCCAGGTGGTCAAGACCTCGAGCGATCCGAAGGTCTTCAGCTACACCACCCGATGCGCCAGGGGCCCGGTCGACTATGTGGTCGGCGACGCCCGCCTGACCCTGGAGAAGCAGCCGGCCGACAGGTACGACATCCTGCTGATCGACGCCTTCTCCTCGGACGCCATCCCCGCCCACCTGCTGACCGCCGAAGCGATGAAGGGCTATCTGGCCCGCATCAAGCCGGACGGCGTCGTCATCCTGCACCTGTCCAACCGCCACCTTGAACTGGTCTTCCCGGCCGCCTCGGTGGTCCACGCGGCCGGCGGCTACGCCCTGTTCCAGGGCCACACGGCCGCCGAGGGCATGCCCAACTACTGGGAGTCTTCGGAGGACGTGATGATCGTCGCCAGGGACCCGGCCGTGCTGGCCGCCTTCGCCGCCCAGCCGCAGTGGCTGCCCCCGCCCCCGGCCACGGTCCGCCCCTGGACCGACGACTACACCAACCTGATCGGGGCATTGACCGCCAACATTCGCTTGCCTTGGGACAAGGGAGCCAAGCTGGGAGGTATCCCACTGCCCGGAGGCGGCCCCGCCCGCCGCTGGGCCTGGCAGAACGCCGTCGAGCTCAGGCGGGCGTCTCCACCAGCGCCACCGCCTGCGCCGCCAGCCCCTCCTGGCGGCCGGTAAAGCCCATCCCCTCGGTCGTCGTCGCCTTGACGCTGACCCGGTCGAGGGGAAGCCCGAGCAGTTCCGCCAGCCGGGCCCGCATGGCCGCCCGGTGCGGTTTGATCTTCGGCCGCTCGCAGATCAGCGTGACGTCGACATTGAGGATGCGGCCGCCCCGGGCCGTGACCATGTTGGCCGCATGCTTGAGGAACAGGTCCGACGACGCGCCCTTCCACTGGGCGTCGGTCGGCGGGAAGTGGTCGCCGATGTCGCCCTCTCCGATGGCCCCGAGGATGGCGTCGGTCAGGGCGTGCAGCCCGGCGTCGGCGTCCGAGTGGCCGATCAGGGTCTGGTCGTGGTCGATGCGCACGCCGCACAGCCACACCGCCTCGCCCGGCCCCCAGCGGTGGGCGTCGAAGCCCTGGCCGATGCGGGTCACCCGCGCGGCCCCCGCCAGTGGATTGGCCAACAGTTCGGCCATCTGGAAGTCCTCCGGATAGGTCAGTTTCATCAGGGCCGGATCGCCGACCGTGAGGACCACGCGCCCACCGTCGGCCTCGACGACAGCGGCGTCGTCGGTCGGCTCGCCCGGCCCGGCCCAGTTGCGATAGGCCTGGGCCAGCCGCCCGGCCCGGGCCGCCTGCGGGGTCTGGGCGCGAAACAGGCCGTCGCGGGAGACGGTCTCGGTCCGGCCGTCGGTCACGCGCCGCAGGGTATCGGCGACGGCCAGGGCGGGCAGGGCGGCGTCGGCGTTCTCGAGAGCGGAAAGGAGATCACGGACATGGGCGGCGGTGACCAGGGGACGGGCGGCGTCATGGACGAGGACGGGCGTGTCGGGATCGAGCGCCAGGGCGGCGAGGCCCGCCTGCACGGACAGGGGCCGGGTCGCGCCGCCGACGGCCAGGGTCCAGCCGGTCAGCCCGGTGAGAACTTCGGTCGCGGTGGCCCTGGCGTCCTCGGCCACGACGACGACCAGGCCCTGGGCCCCGGCGTTCAGGAGGCTCTCGACCGACCAGCGCAGCACCGGCTTGCCGGCGAGACTGCGCCACTGCTTGGCGGCCCCGGGCCCGGCCCGGGTTCCGGTGCCGGCGGCGACGATGATGGCGGCGAAGGTCATGACGGTGTCATAGGGCCGCACCGGCGCAGAACCAACCTTTACTGCGCCGCACAATATGCCTAAAAAGGCGGCGATGGGGTTGTACAAGAAATGAGCAACAAGCTCACAGTCGGGGATAGAGTGGTAGAGAGCCGGGTCTGGCTGGCGCCCATGACGGGTGTCTCCGACCTGCCGTTCCGCCGCGCCGCCGCGCGTCTGGGCGCGGCCTATGTCGCCACCGAGATGGTCGCCTGCGCCGAGTTCGCGCGAGGCCGGCCCGATGTCGTGCGCCGCGCCGCCGTCGGCGAGGGCCTGCCGCTGATGGTCGTCCAGCTGGTCGGGCGCGATCCGGCCATGATGGCGGCCGGAGCCAGGATGGCCGCCGCCGCCGGCGCCGAGATCATCGACCTCAACTTCGGCTGCCCGGCCAAGGAAGTCACCGGCGTGCAGTCGGGGTCGGCCCTGATGCGCGATCTCGACCTGGCGACAAGCCTCGTGGCCGCCGCCGTCGATGCGGTGAACCTGCCGGTGACGGTGAAGATGCGCCTCGGCTGGGACGACGCCAGCCGCAACGCCCCCGAATTCGCCGCCCGCGCCCAGGCCGTCGGGGCCCGGGCCATCACCGTCCATGGCCGAACCCGCTGCCAGTTCTACAAGGGCGAGGCCGACTGGTCCGCTGTCGCCGCCGTGAAGCGCGAGATCGACGTGCCGCTGATCGTCAACGGCGACATCGTCGATCTGGCCTCGGCCCGGGCGGCTCTGCAGGCCAGCGGCGCCGACGGGGTGATGATCGGACGCGGCGCCTATGGCCGCCCCTGGATCGCCGCCCAGCTCGACGCCGGGCTCGACGGCCGCACCCTGGCCGATCCCGACATCGAGACCCGGTTGGCCATCGCCCTGGACCATTTCCGCGACTCCCTCGGCTTCTACGGCGAGCGTCTCGGCCTGAAGATGTTCCGCAAGCATCTGGCCTCCTACATCGAGGCCGCCCCGGTTCCGGCCGCGCCCGAGGCCCGCCGCGCCGCCCGCGCCGAGCTTTGCCGGCTGGAAACCCCGGCCGAGGTCGAGGCCGCCCTGACCCGCCTGTGGCTGAGCGAGCGGAGGCTGGCCGCATGACCACCTCCGGCAAGCCCGTCCTCAACGTCCGGCAGATCGAAACCCTGCGCGCCGCCGCCTTCGAGATGAGCCCCGACCCGGCCATGGTCATCGACGCCGACGGCGGCCTGGCGGCCGTCAACGAAGCGGCCGAAGGGCTGTTCGGCCAGGGCCTGGCCCTGCTGGCCAAGGGTCACTTCCGCGCCGTCCTGCCCGAGGACTCGCCGCTCACCCGCCTGCTCGACCGGGCCCTGCAGGAAGACGCCCGGGTGCGCGAGCACGGCGTGCAGATCGGCCTGTTCGGCCAGCCGCCCTTCCTCGCCGACGGGGCCGCGACGCCGCTCGGCGACGGCTCGGTGCTGCTGACGCTGCATATCCGCGGCGGGGCGATGAGCTTCGAGCGGGCCGCCGATCCCTCCGGCCTGCGCTCCGTGGTCGGGCTCGGCCAGATGCTGGCCCACGAGATCAAGAACCCGCTGGCCGGCATCCGCGGCGCCGCCCAGCTGCTCAAGACCGGCGCCTCGATCGACGACGCGCCGCTGGCCCAGCTGATTGTCGATGAGACCGAGCGTATCCGCCGGCTGGTCGACCGCATGGAGGCCTTCAGCGACGACGCCCTGCCGACGCCGGTCGCCGTCAATATCCATGAGGTGCTGGACCGGGTCCGCGCCCTGGTCGCCAACGGCGTCGCCGACGGCCTGACCATCAGGGAAAACTTCGATCCCTCCCTGCCGCCGGTCAGCGGCGACGAGGACCACCTGATCCAGATCTTCCTCAACCTGGTCAAGAACGCCGCCGAGGCCGCCCACGGCCGCCGCGACGGACGCGGCGAACTGGTCATCTCCACCGCCTGGCGTCCGGGCGTGAAGGTGCGCGGGGCCGACGGCCGTATCCAGAAGGCCGCCCCCATCGAGATCCGCGTGCAGGACAACGGGTTGGGAATCGCCGCCTCGGTGCGCGACCACCTGTTCCAGCCTTTCGTCACCTCAAAAGCCAGCGGCGCCGGCCTCGGCCTGCCGCTCGTCGCCAAGCTGGTCAACGGCCATGGCGGCCTGATCGATTTCGAGTCGGAGCCCGGTCGCACCGTGTTCCGCGTCCTGCTTCCCGCCGCGTCGGAGCCCTGAATGAACCCCGCCAACAAGAAGATCCTGATCGCCGACGACGACAGCTCCGTGCGTCTGGTGCTCAGCCAGGCCTTCACGCGCCTCGGCTATCAGGTGCGGGCCACGGGCAACGTCACCACCCTGATGAAGTGGATCCAGGACGGGGAGGGCGACCTGGTCGTCACCGACGTGGTGATGCCCGACGAGAACATCTTCAACGTGCTGCCGCGCATCAAGAAGGACCGGCCCAAGCTGCCGGTCATCGTGATGAGCGCCCAGAACACCCTGTTGACGGCGGTCAACGCCTCCGAGGGCGGCGCCTTCGAATACGTCTCCAAGCCCTTCGACCTCGACGAGGTCACCGCCGCCGCCCGCCGCGCCTTGTCGCGCCCGGCCGACGCCGAGGCCAGCAAGGCCCAGGCCCGGGCCATGAAGGACGAACGCCTGCCGCTGATCGGCCGCTCGGCCCCGATGCAGGACGTCTATCGCACCATCGCCAAGCTGGTCGGGGCCGACCTGACGGTGCTGATCACCGGCGAGAGCGGTTCGGGCAAGGAACTGGTGGCGCGGGCGCTGCACGACCTCGGCCGCCGGCGCGACGGCAAGTTCGTGGTCATCAACCTGGCCGCCGTGCCGCGCGAGCGGGTCGAGACCGAGCTGTTCGGCCGCGGCGACGGCGATCTCGGCAAGCTGGTCGAGGCTGACGGCGGCACCCTGTTCCTCGACGAGATCGGCGACATGCCGCTCGACGCCCAGAGCCGCTTGCTGCGTGTCATCGACGGGGCCGAGCCGGCCCTCAATCCGAAGACCAACCGGCGTCCTAACGTGCGCCTGATCGCGGCGACCAACCGCGACCTGCGCGGCCTGATCCGCCAGGGGCTGTTCCGCGAGGACCTATTCTTCCGTCTCAACGTCGCCCCGCTGCGCCTGCCGCCGCTGCGCGACCGCACCGAGGACATCCCCGACCTGGCCCGCAGCTTCCTCCTGCGCGCCGCCCGCGAGGGCCTGCCGTCCAAGACCATCGACCAGGCCGCGCTGGAACGCCTCAAGACCCACGCCTGGCCGGGCAATGTCCGCGAACTGGAAAACCTCATCCGCCGCATCTGCGCCCTCTACGCCGAGGAGCTGATCAGCGCCCGCATCGTCGAGCGCGAACTGGCCGAGCAGGTCCCGGTCGCCGTCGGCGAGGACGGCCCGATCACCCTGTCGACCCTGATCGAGCGCCACCTGGCCAGCCATTTCGCCGACCAGCCCGACGGCGTGCCGCCCCCCGGCCTCTACGACCGCATCCTTGAGGAGGTCGAGCGCCCGTTGATCCGCCTGACCCTGGCCGCGACCCGTGGCAACCAGGTTCGGGCCGCCGACATCCTCGGCCTCAACCGCAACACCTTGAGGAAGAAGATCGTCGATCTTGGGGTCGAATTGACCCGCGGGAAGCGATAACGCGGGTCCCCCTTTTCGGGGCAAACGCAGATGACGTATTCGCGCCACATAGGTGTTGAATTTTTGGCACATATCGCCGTACGGTAAGCGCCATGAGTGATAGCGCGTCCGCCATCGTCGAGCCGGGCCGCGGGCCGCGTTGGCTCGCCTTCGGACGCCGTGTTGTCGGCTCCCGGCTGTTCCTCGGCGGAGCCTTCGCGCTGGCGACGGTGCTGACCGCGCTCGGCGCCTTCCTGGCCAGCGCGCCGCCCAGCGGCGAACTGGTCGGGCCGGCCAGCCAGACGGTGCTGATCGTGCTTGGCGTCAACCTGGTGCTGATCCTCGGCATCGCCGTGCTCATCGGCCGCCGGGTGACGCTGGTGATCGAGGAGGGCCGGACCGATGCCGGCGCACGGATCCACCGGCGCTTCCTGCTGCTGTTCGCGTTGGCGGCCATTGCGCCCGCGCTGGTGATCGCTCTGTTTTCCGGGGTGTTGGTCACGCAAGGGGTCGAGAACTGGTTCAGCCAGCGGGTCAGGACGGTCGTCAACAATTCCCGGCTGGTCGCCCGCGCCTATGTCGATGCGCAGAGCGCCGACATCGCCAAGAACGTCAACATCATGATCCGCGACCTCAACCGGGCCGCGCCGGCGTTGCACAGCCCGATGGTCTACGGCCAGATCCTCGCGGACCAGGCCTCCTACCGGAACTTCCCCGCCGCCTACGTCCTCGACCGCCAGGGGCGCGTCCTGGCCCGGGCCGAGATCGAGGATCCGCCGCCCTTCCTGATCCCGCCGGAGGCCAGTTTCCAGGCCGCCGACGAGGGTGACATGGCCATGCGGTCGTTCGATTCGTCCGACCTCTACCGAACCCTCGTCCGGCTGCAGCGCTACGATGACGCCTACCTCTATGTCGTTCGACCGGTGAACCGCGGCATCCTCGCCCACCTGCGCGAGACCGAGTCGGCGCTGGTCGCTTATCGCGACGCCGCCGAGCGGCGCGGCATGGTCCAGGCGGCCTTCGCGATGAGCTTCCTGGAGACCGCCCTGCTGGTGCTGATCGCCGCGGTCTGGCTGGCGATGACGGTCGCCAACTCGATCGCCATCCCGATCGCCCGTGTCGTCCAGGCGGCGGGGCAGGTGGCGGGCGGCTACCTCGACGCCCGGGTCGAAGTTGACGACCAGCCCGATGACATCGCCGTCTTGTCCAAGGCTTTCAACAGTATGGCGGGTGATCTTCAGGCCCAGCAATCGGCCCTGACGGCCGCCAGCCTCGACGCCGAGTCGCGGCGGATGTTCATCGAGACCGTGCTGCTCGGCGTCAGCGCCGGGGTGATCGGGGTCGACGCAAGCGGGGCCATCTCGGCCGTCAACCGCCAGGCCGCCCGGCTGCTGGATGTCGATGGCGAGTCCATCAACGGCCAGAAGCTGTCGGAAATCGCGCCGGAACTCGGGCAGGTCTGGGCTGCCGCCCTGGAGACCCGCATCGAGGCCGAGACCGAGGTCGACATCGTCCGCCACGGCGAGACCCTGCGCCTGCGGGTGCGGGCCGGGGTGGCCGGCGACGACGGGGTGGTGCTGACCTTCGACGACATCACCCGGCTGATCACCGCCCAGCGCAACGCCGCCTGGCGCGACGTCGCCCGCCGCATCGCCCACGAGATCAAGAACCCGCTGACCCCCATCCAGCTGTCGGCCGAGCGCCTGCGCCGCAAGTACCGGCACGAGATCAAGGGCGACCTGGAAACCTTCGACCGCTGCACCGACACCATCATCCGCCAGGTCGGCGACATCGGCCGCATGGTCGATGAGTTCAGCGCCTTCGCCCGCATGCCGACGCCGAAGTTCGGCAGCCACGACCCGGCCGAGATGCTGCGCGCCGCCGTCTTCGCCCAGCGCGTCGCCAGCCCCGACATCGCCGTCGAGATGGCCGAGCCGCCGGCCGGCCTGACCTTCACCTGCGACGACCGCATGGTCGGCCAGGCCCTGACCAATGTGCTGAAGAATGCCGCCGAAGCCATCGCCGGACGGGCCGGCGCCCACGACAAGGGCCGTATTCTGGCCAGTCTTCACGCCGATGAGCAGGCCATGTGCTTCATCATCGAGGACAACGGCATCGGCCTGCCGACCCGCGACCGCGACCGCCTGACCGAACCCTATGTGACGACCCGCGAGAAGGGCACCGGTCTCGGCCTCGCGATCGTCAAACGCATTGCCGAAGAACACGGCGGCGAACTGCTGCTCTCCGACGCCCAGACCCTGAGCGGGGCCCGCGTCGTCCTCAAGTTTCCGCCCGTGGAGGTCCAGCAGGACTCCGCGAAGCCGAAGAAAATGAAAAAGGTGACCGATGGCGTCTGACATTCTGGTGGTCGACGACGAGGCCGACATCCGCGAGCTGGTGGCGGGAATCCTCACCGATGAGGGCCACGGCGTGCGAACGGCCGCCGACTCCGATCAGGCCCTGGCCGCCATCCGCGCCCGCAAGCCGGCGCTGCTGGTGCTGGACATCTGGATGCAGGGCGGCGGCATGGACGGGCTGGAGCTGCTCGACATGGTCAAGTCGCTCGACGCCGACCTGCCGGTGGTGATGATCAGCGGCCACGGCAACATCGAGACGGCGGTCAGCGCCATCAAGCGCGGGGCCTACGAGTTCCTCGAAAAGCCGTTCAAGTCCGACCGCCTGCTGATGGTCGTCGAGCGGGCCCTTGAGTCGGCCAATCTCAAGCGCGAGAACCGCCGCCTGCGCGCCCAGAGCCTGACCCCCGACGGCCTGATCGGCCGCTCCAGCGCCGCCCAGCAGCTGCGCCAGATGATCGCCAAGGTCGCCCCGGCCAACAGCCGGGTGCTGATCGCCGGTCCGCCCGGCTCGGGCAAGGAACTGGTCGCCCGGCTGATCCACGGCGCCAGCCCGCGCGGCAAGGGCGAGTTCGTGGCCATCAGCGCCGCCGGCATGGCCCCCGAACGCATGGACCTCGAACTGTTCGGCGAAGAGGGGGAGGGCGGCCGCCCGCGCAAGATCGGGGTGTTCGAACACGCCCACGGCGGCACGCTCTATCTCGACGAGGTGGCCGAAATGCCGCGCGAGACCCAGAGCCGCATCCTGCGGGTGCTGGTCGAGCAGCGCTTCCGCCGGGTCGGCGGCGACAGCGACGTGCAGGTC
>JAQGIK010000085.1 GCA_028291265.1 Caulobacter sp.
GAGATCAGCCCCGACAGCTGCCGGCTGTGGGACTCGACGACCAACGAGAAGCTCGACAAGGACCGCTTCCGCCGCGATCTGGGCAACGTCATCGAGAGCTACACCGAGGTGGCCCGCCGCCTCGGGATCATGAAAGACATGCCGACCGTCATCCAGGGGGGACTGCACTAGTGAAGGCCACCGTCCACGTTTTCCTCAAGCCCGGCGTCCTCGACGTGCAGGGCAAGGCGATCGAGAACGCACTCCATGGCCTGGGCTGGGCCGATGTGAACCACGTCCGCGTCGGCCGGGTGCTTGAGTTCGAGGTCGGCGGCGACAAGGCCTCGGCCGAAGCCGAGGTCAAGGCCATGTGCGACAAGCTGCTGGCCAACACGGTGATCGAAAGCTACCGGGTCGAGATCGGCTGACGGGATGCGGCGGGTCCTCCTCTTTGTCTCCTTGTTGCTCCTGACCGCCTGCAACCCGAACCCCCTCACCGCCGAAATCCTCTTCAAGCACAAACGGGCCGAGTTCGACCGGGCCGCGGTCGCCGTCCGCGCCTGCGGCGAGAGCGGCAAGATGGTCCTGCACAGCCGAAAGGATGCGTCGGGGTGCAAGGCCGCGCAGGGTGTGGCCAATCGCATTCGAGACGACCTCGGCGCCGAAGTGATCGCCCTGTACTGGTCGCCCGACGGGGTGGATTTCGTTCTTCGCGCCTGGGACTTCGAAAACCCGCCGGCCATCCACTACTGGCCGACGGCAATCACCAAGGCGAAGCACAAGCTCGGCCGCTCGCCGACCCACTGGACGTTCGAACAATGACCGCCGGCCGGCTCGCGCCTGTGCAAAGACTCTGCTAGAGGCCCCGCCCATGAAAGCCGCCGTCATCGTCTTCCCGGGCTCCAACTGCGACCGCGACTGCAAGGTCGCGGTGGAGCGCTCGACCGGAGCCTCCGTCGACATGGTCTGGCACGGCGACACCGCCCTCCCCGACAACCTCGACCTGATCGTGCTGCCGGGCGGCTTTTCCTACGGCGACTACCTGCGTTGCGGGGCCATGGCCTCGCTGTCGCCGATCATGACCGAGGTGAAGGCGGCCGTGGAGCGCGGCGTCGCCACCGTCGGCATCTGCAACGGCTTCCAGGTGCTGTGCGAGGCCGGCCTGCTGCCGGGCGCCCTGCTGCGCAACGCCGGCCTGAAATACGTCTGCAAGCCGGTCAGCCTCGACATCGTCAACGGTCAGACCCGTTTCACGGCCGCCTACCAGGGCCGCCGCGAGGCGGTGATGACGGTCGGCAACGGCGAGGGCAACTACTTCGCCGACGAGGCCACCCTCGACCGCCTGGAGGGCGATGGCCAGGTGGTGTTCCGCTACAAGGAAAACCCCAACGGCTCGGCCCGCGCCATCGCCGGCATCATCAATCCGGCCGGCAACGTCATCGGCCTGATGCCCCACCCCGACCGCGCCTTCGAGGCCGAACTGGGCTCGGCCGACGGCGCCCTGCTGTTCCAGAGCGCCCTGGCGAGCGCTTAAGGGCGCTTCTTCTTCGGCTTGTAGGCGGCTTCCTCGGCGGCGCGCAGCTTGGCGATCTTCGCGATCAACGCCTCGGGCACAGGCCCGTCGAGCGGAAACTTGATCGTCCCCTTGCTGATCTCCAGCCCGACCAGCTCGGCCGCCAGCGTCTTCTTCACCGCATCGCCAACCGGGTAGATCGAGAAGTGCCGCTTCCAGCCGGCGTAGTAGATCACCGCCCGGCCGCCGATCTTGAAGGTCGGAATGTCATAGGAGATCACCTCCTCGGCCTCGGGCAGCGCCTCGCGGATCGCCGCCCGCACGGTTTCGAGGATTTCGCGCTGCCGCGCCGGCACCACGGCGAGGTATTCCTCCACCGTGTTGATCTGAAACTTCGCCATAAACCCACCTGAGCGCGAATTAACTTGGCCGGTCGCCGGCTTGGCCGCACCTTCGCCGAGGAAATGGGGGAAGACCATGGATTTCAGTCAGGTGAACTGGCTCTATGTGGCGGGCGGGGTGTCGGCGGTAGCGCTGCTCGCCTGGCTGATCGGGCTGTTCCGGGGCCGGACGGGCTTCATCGGCGCCGTGGTCGGCTTCGCCCATCTGTTCGCCGCCTGCCTGAACAGCGCCGCGCCGTTCCGCAGCCTCGTCGATCCCGGCTACGTCGGCTACGGCTTCGGCCTGCTGCACGGCGACAAGGGCCTGACCGTCTCGGCCATGGCCACGGCCGTCTTCGTCACCGCCCTGGTCGGCGCCTTCAGCGCCCTGCGCGGCTCGCGCGAGGCGACGCTCCTGACGGCGGTGACCAGCACCCTGTTCCTGGTCGTGCTCGGCTGGCCCTGGCTGCAGGACATCCTGCAGGGCAAGCACATGTCGCTGCAGCTGGGCGAGTTCTACACCCTCTCGGGACCGGCCTGGGCCGGTGTGCAGTTCGCGCTGATGGTCCTGCCTTTCGCCATCGGCGTGGTCTGGTCGGTGATGCGGATGCGCACAGCCCCGACCGCGGCGACGCAATAGCCAGACAGGCGGTTCACAGCGGCGGCGCAGCACTCTAGAAGCCCCAGTCCATGAGCGCCTCTTCTCCCGCCAAGCCCATGGTCGAAACCGCCGCCGAGTTCGGGCTCAAGCCCGACGAGTACGCGGTCATCCTCCAGCGTCTGAACCGCGAGCCCAACCTCGTCGAACTCGGCGTCTTCTCGGTGATGTGGTCGGAGCACTGCAGCTACAAGTCCAGCCGCAAACACCTCTCCAAGTTCCCGACCACCGGCCCGCGCGTCATCTGCGGCCCGGGCGAGAACGCCGGCGTGGTCGACATCGGCGACGGCCAGGCCTGCATCTTCAAGATGGAAAGCCACAACCACCCCAGCTACATCGAGCCCTACCAGGGCGCGGCGACGGGCGTCGGCGGCATCATGCGCGACGTCTTCACCATGGGGGCCAGACCCGTGGCCCTGCTCAACGCCCTGCGCTTCGGCGACCCGTCCCACCCCAAGACCAAACGCCTGGTCGAAGGCGTCGTCGCCGGCATCGCCGGCTACGGCAACTGCGTCGGCGTGCCGAC
The DNA here is from genome assembly GCA_028291265.1 of Caulobacter sp. Taxonomy (GTDB): domain Bacteria; phylum Pseudomonadota; class Alphaproteobacteria; order Caulobacterales; family Caulobacteraceae; genus Caulobacter. The sequence goes on from JAQGIK010000085.1 coordinate 3,057, forward strand.
CGTGGCCGGCGAGACCAACTTCCACCGCGGCTATGACGGCAACATCCTGGTCAACGCCATGTGCGTCGGCATCGCCGACGCCGACAAGATCTTCTACTCCGCCGCCCCCGCCGCCGGCCTGCCGGTCGTCTATTTCGGCTCCAAGACCGGCCGCGACGGCATCCACGGCGCCACCATGGCCAGCGCCGAGTTCGACGAGGACAGCGACGAGAAGCGCCCCACCGTCCAGGTCGGCGACCCCTTTGCCGAGAAACTGCTGATCGAGGCCACCCTGGAACTGATGGCCACCGGCGCCGTCGCCGCCATCCAGGACATGGGCGCCGCCGGCCTGACCTCTTCCTCCGTGGAAATGGCCGGCAAGGGCAGCGTCGGCATCGAACTCGACCTCGACATGGTGCCCCAGCGCGAAGAAGGCATGACCGCCTACGAGATGATGCTGTCGGAGAGCCAGGAGCGGATGCTGGCCATCCTCAAGCCCGGCCGCGATCGCGACGGCCACGCCATCTTCGAAAAGTGGGGCCTGGACGCCGCCATCATCGGCTGGACCACCGACACCGGCCACATCGTCCTCAAGCACAAGGGCGAGATCGTCTGCGACCTGCCGCTCAGCCCGCTGTCGGACGACGCGCCGCTCTATGACCGTCCCTGGACTGAGCCGGTCAAACACCCCCACGTCGATCCCAAGGCCGTTCCCGCCCCGGCCGACTGGGAAGCCGCGGTTCTGACCCTGATGGCCTGCCCCGACGTCGCCTCCAAACGCTGGCTGTGGGAGCAGTACGACCGCCACGTCATGGCCGACACCCTGGAAGACAGCGCCACCGGCGCCGACGCCGGCATCGTCCGCGTCCACGGCACGCGCAAGGCCCTGGCGGTGACCAGCGACTGCACCCCGCGCTATGTGCTCAACGACCCCTACGAGGGCGGCAAGCAAGCCGTCGCCGAGGCCTGGCGCAACCTGACCGCCGTCGGCGCCGACCCCATCGCCATCACCGACAACCTCAACTTCGGCAATCCCGAGCGTCCCGAGATCATGGGCCAGATCGTCAAGGCTATCGACGGCATGGCCGAGGCCTGTCGCGCCCTCGACTTCCCGGTCGTGAGCGGCAACGTCAGCCTCAACAACGAGACCAACGGCAAGGGCATCCCGCCGACCCCGACCGTCGGCGCCGTCGGCCTGCTGGCCGACTACGCCCAACGCGCCGACTACGCCTCGATGAAGGACGGCGACGCCCTGGTCGTCGTCGGCGTCAACCACGGCGAACTGGGCGCCAGCCTCTACCTGCGCGAACTGCTGGGTCGCGAGGACGGCGCCCCGCCGCCGGTCGACCTCGCCCTCGAGCGCCGCACCGGCGACTTCATCCGCGCCCAGATCGTCTCCCGCGCCCTGAAAACGGTCCACGACCTCTCAGACGGCGGCCTGGCCATCGGCGCCGCCGAGATGGCCCTGGCCAGCGGCGTCGGCGTCACCCTCGACGCCAGCAGCACCACCCACGCCCACCCGTTCCTTTTCGGTGAGGACCAGGCACGTTACCTGGTCGCCGTCACCGACCCGGCCCCCCTCCTGGCCGCCGCCGCGGATGCTGGTCTCCACGCCAGTGTCGTCGGCCAGGCCGGCGGGAACGCCTTCGCCTCGCGAGACCTTTTCTCCATCGACCTGGACAAGCTGCGAGCCGCCCATGAGGGCTGGCTGCCGAAGTTCATGGGAGCCACCGCATGAAACCCTTCCTCGCCCTCGCCGCCACGGCCCTGCTGGCCGCCGCCTGCGCCACCGACAGCGGCGCCGAACCGTCGCCGAGCGTGCCCGGCGGTGAAGGCTGCGACGTCTCCATCTCCTTCGGCAGCTACGCCATGGGCATCGACGGCGAAGCCTACGCCCGCGTCGAGACCTGGCTGGCCGGCCACAAGGACCTGGTCGCCGACGTGAAGGTCACGCCCTGGGGCCGCGAGGGCGAGCGGACGGTCTGCGTGACGACGACCTCGCCGGAGGCGATCAGGCCGGTGTTCAGCGGCGTGGTGAAGCTGCTCCCCACGGTTGGCAAGAAGGCCCCGATCACGGCGCTCAGCAAGACGGGCGGCCACTTCCACACCAAAGGCGGTCCGGGCGCATAGTCCCTTCTCCCGCTTGTCGGGAGAAGGTGGCCCCCGAAGGGGGTCGGATGAGGGCAGCGCCAGCCTTCGACGATAAGCCAACAAGAAAAAGGGCAGCCCGGCCGAAGCCGGTGCTGCCCTCATCCGTCGGCTTCGCCGCCACCTTCTCCCGACGAGCGGGAGAAGGATCAGTTCTACGCCAGCGCCATCTCGCGCTCGCCGTCCTTGGCCTCGGTCCCGAGCCGCGTCATCAGCGCCTCGTACTGGCCCCACAGGGCCGCCGGCATGCGGTCGCCGAAGCGCTCGTAGAAGGCCGGGATCAGCGCCGCTTCCTCGCGCCAGACGTCGGCGTCGACGCTGAGCAGCAGGTTGAGCTTGTCGTCCGACAGGTCGAGGCCCGAGACATCGAGGCTGCCCTTGGCCGGCAGGCGGCCAATGGGGGTGTCGACAGCCTCGGCCTCGCCTTCCAGGCGGTCGAAGATCCACTTCAGCACGCGGCTGTTCTCGCCATAGCCCGGCCAGACGAACTTGCCGCCGTCCTTGCGGAACCAGTTGACGAAGTAGATGCCCGGCAGCTTGGCCGGATCGGCCTTGGCCCCGACGCTGAGCCAATGGCTGAAATAGTCGCCCATGTTGTAGCCGCAGAAGGGCAGCATGGCGAAGGGATCGCGGCGCAGCTCGCCGACCTTGTTCTCGGCCGCGGCGGTGCCTTCGGAGGCGGTGTTGGAGGCCAGGAAGACGCCGTGCTCCCAGTCGAAGGCCTCGGTGACCAGCGGCACGGCGCTGGCCCGGCGGCCGCCGAACAGGATGGCGCTGATCGGCACGCCGGCCGGGTCGGCCCATTCGTCGGCGATCACCGGGCACTGGTGGGCGGCGACGGTGAAGCGGGCGTTGGGATGGGCGGCGGGGGTGGTGGTGGCCGGGGTCCAGGCCTCGCCGCGCCAGTCGGTCAGGCTTTCCGGCGGCTCGTCGGTCAGGCCTTCCCACCAGACGTCGCCGTCCGGGGTCATGGCGACGTTGGTGAACACGCAGTCGCGGTTCAGGGCGTCGATGGCGTTCTTGTTGGTGGCCATGCCGGTGCCCGGGGCGACGCCGAAGAAGCCCGCTTCCGGGTTGATGGCCCGCAGCTGGCCATCGGGGCCGAAGCGCATCCAGCAGATGTCGTCACCGACCGTCTCGGCCTTCCAGCCGGGGATGGTCGGCTGCAGCATGGCGAGGTTGGTCTTGCCGCAGGCGCTCGGGAAGGCGGCGGCGACGTAGCGGACCGCGCCCTTGGGGCTGGTCAGCTTGAGGATCAGCATGTGCTCGGCCAGCCAGCCCTCGTCGCGGGCCATGACCGACGCGATGCGCAGGGCGTAGCATTTCTTGCCGAGCAGCGCGTTGCCGCCGTAGCCCGAGCCGTAGGACCAGATCTCGCGGCTCTCGGGGAAGTGGACGATCCACTTTTCCTCGTTGCAGGGCCACGGCACGTCCTTCTCGCCCTCGGCGAGCGGCGCGCCGAGCGTGTGCACCGCCGGCACGAAGAAGCCGTTGGCCCCCATCATGTCGAGCGCCTGCTTGCCCATGCGGGTCATCACCCGCATCGAGATGGCGACATAGGCGCTGTCGGTGATCTCGACGCCGAGCGCGCTGATCGGGCTGCCGATGGGGCCCATGCAGAAGGGCACGACGTACATGGTGCGGCCGGCCATGCAGCCTGCGAACAGGCCGTTCAGGCGATCGCGCATGGCGTTCGGCTCCGACCAGTTGTTGGTCGGGCCGGCGTCGATCTCCTGTTCGGAACAGATGAAGGTGCGGCTCTCGACCCGGGCGACGTCGCGCGGGTCGGAGGCGGCGTAGAAGCTGCCCGGGCGCTTTTCGGCGTTGAGACGCTGCAGGGTGCCCAGCTCGACCAGGCGGTCGGTGAGCAGCGTATACTCTTCGTCCGACCCGTCGCACCAGTGCACCGCCGCCGGCCTGGTCAGGGCGGCGATCTCGCGCACCCAGGCCACAAGCTTGGCATGTTTGGTGGGCGCCTCGTCGAGGCCGGGAATCGAGACTTCGCCGTCCATCACCGGCGTCCTCCATCTGTTACTTCGACGCGCCGGATGTCCTCTGACGGGACCCCTTTGCACGCCCTTGCGCGGGCCCTGCCTAGCCCGCCGGGGGGGCGCGGGGCAAGGCGAAACGGGCAAAAGTGATTAAACGGTCGGGGGTTACCCAGGGGGATCGGGACTATCTGTCGGCCTGTCGCCATTCGGGCCCGGTCCCGCTAGGCTGGCGAAAAAGCGGGGGAAGCGGATGCGTTGGATCGTCAGAGGCCTGATCGGCCTGCTTGTCCTTGTGATTCTGGCGGCCGGAACGCTGCTGGTGCTCGATCTGCCCAACCAGCCCGCCAAGGCCGACACCACCGCCCTGATCGCCCGCGCCGATCGTTATGACGTCCAGATCCGCCGCGACGAATGGGGCGTGCCCCACATCCTCGGCAAGACCAACGCCGACGCCGCCTTCGGCCTGGCCTTCGCCCACGCCGAGGACGACTTCGCCACCATCCAGGACGTCACCCTGGCAACCCGCGGCAAGCTCGCCGCCCGCAACGGCCTGAAGGCGGCGCCGACCGACTACATCGTCAGCCTGCTGGGCGTCTGGAAGGCCGTCGACGCCGGCTACGACCGCGACCTGCCGGCCGACGTGCGGGCCGTGCTTGAGGGCTATGCCGACGGTATCAACCTCTACGGCGCCCAGCATCCGGACCAGGTTGCGCCCGGCCTTCTCCCCGTGTCCGGCAAGGACATCGCCGCCGGCTTCGTGTTCAAGACCCCCTTCTTCTACGGCCTCGACGCCGAGTTGAAGCGGCTCAACGACCTGCCTGCCGACCCCATGCCCAAGGGCTCCAACGGCGTCGCCGTCGCCCCGTCGCGCTCGGCCGACGGCGCCACCCGCCTGCTGGTCAACAGCCACCAGCCGTTCACCGGCGCGGTCGCCTGGTACGAGGCGGTGGTCGAGAGCGGCGAGGGCTGGCACGTGGCCGGCGGCTTCTTCCCCGGCTCGCCCTTCATGCTGCACGGCCACAACGCCGACCTCGGCTGGGCCAACACCGTCAACAAGCCGGACCTGATCGACACCTACCGCCTGGTCATCAACCCGACGAACAGGAACCAGTACCGCCTCGACGGCGCCTGGAAGGACTTCGAGCGGAGCGAGGCCAGGCTGCGGGTCAAGCTCTGGGGCCCCTTCCACATCACCGTCACCAAGCCGGTCCTGCGCTCGGTCCACGGGCCGGTGATGCAGACCAAGGCCGGCCTCTTCGCCCTGCGCTTCGCCGGCATGGACGAGGTGCGCCAGCCGCTGCAGTACTGGCGGCTGAACCAGGCCCACACCGCCGAGCAATGGCGCGCGGCCATGGCCCTGCAGGCCCTGCCCAGCATCAACTACGTTTACGCCGACCGCACCGGCACGGTGGCCTACGTCTACAACGGCCTGTTCCCCAATCGCCCGGCCGTGAAGGGCGTCGACTGGCAGGGCGAACTGCCCGGCGACCGCTCCGACCTGATCTGGCAGGGCTACCTGCCGTTCGACCGCGTGCCGCAGCTGTGGTCGCCGAAGGGCGGGCTGGTGTTCAACGCCAACAACACCCCGTTCCGCGCCACCCCCGACGGCGAGGGCCTCGACCCGCGCGACTTCGCCCCGTCGATGGGCATCCAGACCGACATGACCAACCGCTCCTGGCGGGAGCTGGAAACCTTCGGGGCCGACACCTCGATCACGCCCCAGGAGTTCCAGACCTACAAGTTCGATATCGCCTACAGCCATCGCTCGCGGGTCGCCGCGATCGTCGGCGAGGTCTTGGCCCTCAAGGCCGGCGATGACGCCGACCTGAAGGCCGCCCAGGATCTGCTGCGTGGCTGGGACCTGCGAGCCGACAAGACGAGCCGCGCCGCCGCCCTGGCCATCGGCACGGCCTGGGCGGTGGATGTCGATCCCGAGGACGGCGGGCCGCGCCCTGCCCCGCTGGCGGCCGTGCGCCGGACGGCCGCGAACCTCAAGCAGCACTTCGGCCGTATCGACCCCGAGTGGGGCGAGGTCAACCGGCTGGTCCGGGGTGATGTGAACCTGCCGGTCGACGGCGGCCCCGACACCGTGCGGGCCATCTACGGCGCGCCGGGCAAGAACGGCCGGCTGACGGCCATGGCCGGCGACACCTTCATCATGATCGTCGAGTGGGACAAGGCCGGGAAGCTCTCCAGCCGGAGCGTCCACCAGTTCGGCTCGGCCACCCTCGACAGACGCTCGAAACACTACGCCGACCAGGCGCCGCTGTTCGCCGCCCACCGGTTCAAACCGGTCTGGTTCACCGAAGAGCAACTCAAGGGCCACGTCGCCGAGACCTACCGGCCCGGAAAGCGACAAGGCTGACGCCAAGTCACTGTTGCGGCTGCATCCGGCAGGGGTAGGCTGACGTGAGCGTCAGGGCGGCGTCAGACCGCCTTCGATCCCGGGAGAAGCGCGATGGACCACCAGATCGTCATCGTCGGCGGCGGCATCGGCGGATCGGCCCTGGCGGCGGTGCTGGCCCAGCGCGGCGTCGACGTGCTCTTGCTTGAGCAGACCGAGGTTTTTGAAGACCGGGTACGGGGCGAGTGGATCGCCCCTTGGGGCGTCGCCGAAACCCGGCGCGTCGGCCTCTACGACCTGCTGATGGCGGCTGGCGGCCACCACCTGACCCGCCACATCACCTATGACGAAAGCCGCACGCCGGAAGAAGCCGAGGCCAAGACCCTGCCGCTCGGCATGTTCCTGCCCGACGTGCCGGGGCCGCTGTGCATCGGCAACCCCCACCACTGCCAGACCCTGTTCGACGAGGCCGTCCGCCGCGGCGCCAAGGGCCTGCGCGGGGCGCGGGTGACCGAGATCCAGCCGGGCGCCAACCCGACCGTCACCTACGTCCACAACGATGTCGAAAAAACCGTCTCCTGCCGCCTGATCGTCGGCGCCGACGGCCGCACCAGCTTCGTTCGCGAGCGTTCGGGCGTGGCCCTGCACCAGGACAGGCCTCACCACTGGTTCGCCGGCCTGCTGGTCGAGAACGCCCATGCCTGGCCCGACGACCTGCAGGCCATCGGCACCGAGGGCGACTTCGCCTTCCTCGCCTTCCCGCAAGGCCAGGGCCTCATTCGTCTCTACGGCAGCTATGGCCTCGACCAGAAGCGCCGCTTCGCCGGTCCCGACGGCCCCCGCGCCTTCCTCGACGCCTTCCGCATGACCTGCAGTCCGCTGAACGACGCCATCGCCAACGCCACCCCGGCCGGTCCGCTGCTCTCCTACTTCAACAACGACAGCTGGACCGACACCCCCTACGCCGAGGGTGTTGTCCTGGTCGGAGACGCCGCCGGCTGGAACGACCCGATCATCGGGCTGGGCCTCTCGATCACCTACCGCGACGTCCGCATCGTCGGCGACATCCTGGCCACCGGCGACTGGGACTTCGCCCCCTACGCCGAGGAGCGGGCCGAACGCCTGCGCCGCCTGCGGCTGGCCGCCAAGATCACCTCCGGCCTCGACGCCGAGTTCGGCGAAGCCGCCAAGGCCCGCCGCCGCCGCCACTTCGACCGGAGCGCCGAGGACCCGATGCTCGGCGCCCACGGCTTCGCGGTCATGGCCGGCCCCGAGACCCTGCCCGCCGAAATCTTCACCGAGGCCCACATGGCCCGGGTGCTGGAGACCGCCTGATGGACATCGAGGACTTCAACCGGCGTTGGCTCGAAGCCTGGACCGCCAAGGACGTCCCGGCCCTGCTCGGCTTCTATGCCGAGGACTGCCTCTACAAGGACAACAACACCGCCGCCGGCATCACCGGCCACGCCGCGCTGAAGCGCTATCTGGAAGGCCTGTTCGCGGCGACGCCGCCGATGACCTACCGGCCCGACACGGTCTGGCCGATCGACGGCGGCTTCTGCGGCTGGTGGGATTGCTACCTTGACGTTGACGGCGCCAAACAGGGCCTGCGAGGCTTTGATCTTGTCCTGCTGGATGGCGACAAGATCAAAAGGAACGAGGTTTGGGCCCATCCGCGCTCGCCACAGCCGGAACGCTCAGAACTTTACATCGCCCTGGATGTTCTCTTGCGGCCGGAGGCGCACGACCTGGCGGTCCGCGAGGCCAGCACGATCCTGCTCGTGGACCTGGAAATCCATGATGACCCCCGGCAGGGACTGGGATCATGGAAGTTCGCGAACGAGGCCAAAGCGGTTGAGGCGTTTTCGGACAGCCTTGAAGGCTGGAAGGGCGAAATAGCGCTCCTTCCTAAGATCAGAGCTGCTGCCGTCCCACTCGCCGAGCTAATGGCTCGAAACGGCTTCGGAGCGGTAGCCTAGCCGCCGCGCTTCATCGTCTCGCGCGCGATGACCAGCTGCTGCACCTGGCTGGTGCCCTCGTAGATGCGGAAGATGCGGACGTCGCGGTACAGCCGCTCGATGCCGTAGTCGGCGACATAGCCGGCCCCGCCGAAGATCTGCACGGCCCGGTCGGCGACCCGGCCGACCATCTCCGAGGCGTAGTATTTGGCCGCCGCCGCCTCGAGCACGATGTTGGCCCCGCTGTCGCGCTTGCGGGCGCTTTCCAGAACCAGGGCGCGGGCGGCCATGCATTCGGTCTTGCTGTCGGCGATCATCGCCTGGATGAGCTGGAAGTTGCTCAGCGCCTGGCCGAACTGCTTGCGCTCGCCGGCGTAGGCCACACAATCGGCCAGCAGCCGCTCGGCGACCCCGACGCACAGGGCGCCGATGTGCAGCCGGCCCTTGTCGAGCACCTGCATGGCGACCTTGAAGCCCTCGCCCTCTTCGCCCAGGCGGTTCTGAACCGGCACCCGGACGTTGTCGAAGGTGATGTCGTGGATCTGGGCGCCGTGCTGACCCATCTTCTTCTCGGGCGGCCCGACGCTGATGCCCGGCAGGTCGCTGGGCACCAGGAAGGCGCTGACGCCGCCGCCGCCCTTCACGTCCGGATTGCTGCGGGCCATGACGGTGAAGAGGCCAGCCTTGGCGGCGTTGGTGATGTAGCGCTTCGAGCCGTTCAGCACATAGGCGTCGCCGTCGAGGATGGCCCGCGTCTGCACCGCGGCGCTGTCGGAGCCGGCTTCCGGCTCGGTCAGGGCGAAGCTGGTCACCGTCGTGCCGGCGGCGATGCCGGGCAGCCACCTGGCCTTCTGGTCGTCGTTGCCAAACATCACCAGCCCCTGGCTGCCGATGCCGACGTTGGTGCCGAACTCCGAGCGGAAGGCGGGGCTGGTGCGGCCCATCTCGAAGATCACCAGGCACTCGTCCTCCATCGAGAGGTCGAGGCCGCCGTATTCCTCGGGGATCGACAGGCCGAAGAGGCCGAGGTCCCGCATCTCGCCGATGATGCCCGCCGGCACTTCGTTGGCCTCGGCCACCGAGGCTTCCAGCGGCCGCAGCCGCTCGCTGACGAACCGACGGACGGTGTCGACCAGCTGGTCGCGGGTTTCAGCATCGAGCGCCATGGCGGAGGTCCCCAAACAGATGTTCGGGGATCGTTACGGCGCCGGGCGCGGCAGGGGAAGACTGTCCCTACGTTCCCTTGGCCTTGGCCCCGGCGTCCAGCACGTCCGGCCGCTTCGGCGTCATGTCGAACAGGTTCCAGTCGTCGGGGTTGAACGGCCGCGCCGTTGGCTTGGGATCGGGATAGCCGTGCAGGTCGTCCTGGCTGTCGATGATCGCCCCGCGGCCCTCGGCCACATCGCTGATCAGCTGCACGTCGTTGGCGTCGCGGTCCCAGGGCCGCGCGCCGGCCGAGATGAGCACCGACTGCTGCACGGCGCTGGCCGGAATCGCCTTCAGGCCCTCGGGCCAGAGCATCGGCTTGTTCTTCTGGATGATTTTGGCCGGGCTGGTCGTGTAGCGCCCGAACATCGGCAGCGGCCGCCCGTAACGGTCCTGGGCGAGGTTGTCCTTGCCGTAGAACTCCAGGTCGCCGTAGCCGCCGATCTCCAGGAAGGCGATGTGTTCGGCCGTGTCCATGCCGCCGCGCAGCACATTGCCCACCGCCACCAGCTGGCCGACCTCCCAGGGATGGTCGGTCCACTCCTCGGCCATCAGGTTGTAGTGGATGGCCCGCTGGCCGGGATTGTAGATCAGGTTGTTGACCACGACCCCGTGCACGCCGCCCTTGAACAGCGGATTGCGCTCGAAATTGTGGGCGTAGAGGTTGCCGACGATCAGCATCCCCGAGATGTTGTCGTGGATCAGGCTGCCCTTCGAATGCTCGATCTTGGCGTGGGTCGCGTAGCGCAGGCTCTCGGCGATGATGTTGTTCGAGAAGGTGATGTCGCGCGAGGTGCCCGCCCGCCACTCGTCCGGCGTATTACCGATGAACCTGGGCCCCGAAGCCGACAGGTTCTCGTCGGTGCCCCAGGTCAGCGTGCAGTGGTCGACGATGATGTTGTAGCTGATCCCCTGGGTGGAGATGCTGTCGAAGTCGCGGCCGCTCTTCTTGGGGAAGCCGGCGTCGCCGGGCCGCACCCGGATGTGCTGGACGACGACGTCGTGGGTGGCCAGGTCGATGCCGCCGCGGATCAGGGTGACGCCCGGCGACGGCGCTGTCTGGCCGGCGATGGTCAGGAAGGGCTCGCGAATCGTCAGGGTCTTGCCGCCCATGTCGATCACCCCGCCGACCTCGAAGACGACGATGCGCGGCCCCTTGGCCTCGACCGCCGCCTTGAACGAGCCGGCCCCGTCGCCGGCCAGGGTGGTGACCTTGAGGATCTGGCCGCCGCGCCCGCCGGGCGTCTTGGCCGCCCAGCCCTGCGCGCCCGGGAAGGCCAGCGGAGCCACCGCCGACTCAGGGGTTTGCGCGGTAACGGCGCCGAGCGGCGCAAAACAGGCCGCAAACCCTAAAACAACGACCGCAAACCCTTGTTTAAACACCGCTTTCACTCCCCGTGACGTCATCGCGTCGGCCTTTTCGCCGCCTGCGGATTGAAAATGACACCGGTTTCCTCTAGAGACAATCCCGACCCCGACAATGGGGCGCCGGCAACGGCGAAGAAAGCTTCGGGGGAGGATCAAAGGCTTGAAGGGATCGGCGGCCAGCAGCGTGACCGGCGACGTCGGCGCCGACATCGCCCGGGCGTTCACCACCGCCCGGCGCAGCGCCACGGCCCTGCCCGGATTTCCGGGCGACATCCCGGCCGACCTGGCCGGATCCTACGCCATTCAGGACGCGGCGCTCGAGCAATGGGGCGAGACCCCGGTCGGCTGGAAGGTCGGCCGCATCGCGCCGGACCTGCAGAGCACGCTTGGCGAGGCGCGCGTCGCCGGCCCGGTGTTCGCCCGCAACCGCTGGATCTCCCGGCCCGGCGACGTGCTCGACGTCCCCGTCTTCGTCGGCGGTTTCGCCGCCGTCGAGGGGGAGTTCATCTACCGCCTGGGGGCCGACGCCCCGGCCGGCAAGACCCGCTGGACCGCCGAGGAAGCCCTCGATCTCGCCGACGGCCTGTTCGTCGGCGTCGAGATCGCCGGCAGCCCGCTGGCCACCATCAACGCGCTCGGCCCGCTCGTCGTGGCCAGCGATTTCGGCAACAACTGGGGCCTGATCCTCGGCCCCGCCATCGACGGCTGGCGGGATCGCGCGTTCGAGAGTCTGACCTGCCAGACCTTCATCGACGGGGCAAAGGTCGGGGCCGGTTCGGCCGCCGACCTGCCGGATGGCCCGGCCGAGGCCTTCGCCTGGCTGCTGGGCCATTGCGCCGCGCGTGGCCACCCCCTGAAGGCCGGCGATCTGGTCACCACTGGCGCGGTGACCGGCGTGCATGACATCGTCGCCGGGCAAACCGCGCGCATCGATTTTGGGACTTTCGGTGAAATCCTATGCCGGGCCAAACCGGCGGGGCCGATCGGGGAAGAGGAAACGGTCCATGAGCAGCGCGACCGAGGCTGACAGCGCTTCGCCCTCCATCAAGGTGGGCAACTATCGCTGGCTGATCTGCACGCTGCTGTTCGCGGCGATGGTCATCAACTACGTCGACCGGCAGATGCTGGGGGTGCTCAAACCCACCCTGTCGACCGAGTTCGGCTGGACCGAGACCAACTACGCCGACATCATCTTCTGGTTCCAGGCCAGCTACGCCGTCTCCTACCTGCTGTTCGGCCGGTTCATCGACCGCATCGGCGCCCGCTGGGGCTTCGGCATCGCCTTCCTGATCTGGCAGATCGGCCATATCGCCCACGCCGGCGTCCGCTCCCTGACCAGCATGATCGCCGTGCGCGTCCTGCTCGGCGTCGGCGAGGGCGGCGGCTTTCCGGGCGGCATCAAGGCGGTGGCCGAGTGGTTCCCCAAGAAGGAACGCGCCTTCGCCACCGGCCTGTTCAATGCCGGCACCAACATCGGGGCCATCGTCACCCCGCTGGTCGTGCCGGCCATCGTGCTGAGTTGGGGCTGGCAGGCGGCCTTCGTTGTCACCGGCGTCGCCGGCCTGCTGTGGCTGCCCGTCTGGCTGCTGGTCTATCGCCGCCCGCGCGAAGCCAAAAACCTTGGCCCCGCCGAACTGGCCTGGATCGAACAGGACCCGGCCGACCCGGTCGAGAAGGTCGGCTGGCTCAAGCTGCTGACCATCAAGGAAACCTGGGCCTATGCGCTCGGCAAGTTCATGATCGACCCGATCTGGTGGATGTTCCTCTTCTGGCTGCCGGACTTCCTGCACAAGCGCCACGGCCTGGACCTGAAAAACTTCGGCATCCCGCTGGTCTGCATCTACCTGCTGAGCGACATCGGCAGCATCGGCGGCGGCTGGATGTCCTCGGCCCTGATGAAGCGCGGCATGAGCCTCAACGCCGCCCGCAAGACCGCCATGCTGATCTGCGCCCTGCTGGCGGTGCCGATTTGCCTCGGCGCCGTCGTCGACAACCTCTGGCTGGCGGTGCTGATCATCGGCGTCGCCACGGCGGCCCACCAGGGCTTCTCGGCCAACCTCTACACCCTGCCCTCGGACGTCTTCCCGCGCTCGGCGGTGGCGTCCGTGGTCGGGATCGGCGGCATGATCGGAGCCATTGGCGGCATGGCCATGGCCAAGTACGCCGGCTGGGTCCTCGACCAGATCGGCAGCTACACGCCGATCTTCGTCGTCGCCGCCAGCGCCTATCTCATCGCCCTGGGGATCGTGCACCTGCTGACGCCGAAGATGGAGCCGGTGAAGCTCTAGGCGACGATGGCCTGGATGTCGGGCGCCTGCAGGCGGTTCATCACCGCCGCATGGGCGTCCGGCGCCTCGTTCCAGAAGGCGTTGGCGAGCCGGCCCTTGCGATCGATGGTCGCGCGATTGAGTTCCCACAGGACATTGAGCGCAAAGTTGCGGTCCTCGGGCAGCAGGCGCTCGATGTAGACGACCGGATCGAGACCTGTGCGACCAATGGCGCAAAGTAGCTCATCCAGGCTGTCATCGTAGCCGTCCCAATCGATTGCGCTGGCCATCGCGACCTCATCGAACCACAGGTCGATCAGACGGCGTACAGCGGCCGTTTCTCGACGGGTCCAGGCCATCCAATCCGCCAGAGCCAGCTTCCCCACCACAACCTCCACCCCGATCGAGAAGCCCGGGTCGTTGATGGCCAACTCCAGAATACGGGGCAGGAAGTAGCGGAAATCGCTCACGTCCCCGACCGTCAGGAAGACCGACGCCGCGTAGGCGTCGAGGTCACGCTCCGTCAGGTCCCGCAGGCTACGGGTGTGGAGCGCCTCGACCGTCTTGCGTTCGATGCAGCACGGGCAGCCGTCGATCCGGGCTGGAGTCGGAGCACGGAATTCCCGGTAGACCTCTTCCAAGGCATCTCGCAGTGCAGGCGTCATTGGCCCAGTCTAGCGTCAAGCCGCCAGCTTCCAAGCCAGAGCCAGATCCTCGACCAGCGCCGCGAAGCCCTCGGCCTTGGCTCTGGCGTCCGGCACGCGCAGCAGGAACGACGGGTGATAGGTCACCACCCCCTGCGCCTGATCGTCCAGCTGGATCGCCCGCCCCCGGTTGGCCTTGATCGGCGTCGCCCTGCCGAACACCGCCTGCGCCGCCGTCGCCCCCAGCGCCACAATCACCCGCGGCCGGATCAGCCGGCGCTCCGAATCCAGCCACCAGCGACAGGCTACGATCTCGGGGGTCACCGGCGTCTTGTGGATGCGCCGCTTGCCGCGCAGCTCATGCTTGAAGTGCTTCACGGCGTTGGTGACGTAGGTCTCCTCACGCGGCACGCCGGCCTTTTCAAGCGCCTGGTTGAACACCTGACCGGCCGGCCCGACGAAGGGGCGCCCGGCCAGGTCCTCCTGGTCGCCGGGCTGTTCGCCGACGAACATCAGCCTGGCCAGCGCCGCGCCCTCGCCCGGCACGCCCTGCGTCGCGTCCTTCCACAGGTCGCAGCGCCGGCAGCCATCGACGCCGGCGACCAGTTCCTCCAGCGACCTCGGCTGCCCCTCGCCGAACGGCGCATCGCGGGCGGCGGCGCGGGCCGCCTTGATGGCGTGACGGGCGGGTTGGGTCGGTGCGGATGCGACCATGGCGGCGGTCCTTTCCCCGGCGGTGGCGATCAGGTCAGGAATGAGCCGGGCCTCGGGAAGGTTGCGCCAGTAGCGCTTGGGCATCTCGGCCTGCATGGCCTTCACCTTCAGCCGGGCCGGGTTGAAGATCGAGGCGTAGTAGGTGCGCCAATAGTCCTCCAGCACATCGTCGGCCGGCGCCTGGTCGCGGGAAACCCCGGCCGAAAAGCTCAGCGCCTCGCCGTCCCAGTGACAGCAGAGGTCGGGGGTCAGGATCGAGAACAGCATGCCGGTGAACCGCCGCACGAAGAATCCCGAGGTCCTTTCGACGACGAAGTGGGCCGGTTCGAACCAGGCGGCAAAGGCCTCCGGCTCCAACCCCTCGATGCGCCGGAAGCGGACGAAGGCCTTCATCTTGTGGCTGGCGCGGGAGACGTTTTTGGCCATCTCCCGGGCCCGGGCGACGTCGGGGTCGGTGATGTCGAGCATCAGGGTCTGCTCCCGCTCGAACCGCCAGAGCAGGCGATAGAGCAGATCGAACCGCTCGCCGTCGCGATGGCAGATAACCTCCTCCGCCAGGTCGACGAAGGCCCGCGGCGTGCGGAAGCCCGGCCCCGCGGGCGGCCCATCCTCGACACCGGCCGGTTCCGCGAACAGGTCGCCCTCCCCCGCCACCGCCCAGACCACCGCGTTCGGCTCGACGCCCCGCAACCGCAGCGACCGCGCCGCCCGCCGCCAGCCCTCGAAATCGGTCGGCCCCTGCAGCCGCACCAGGTTCACAGCAGCCTCGGCTGTTCGGGGGCCACCTGGGCGCGCAGGTCGAGCCGGTCGGTCAGCGACCCCGGCGACCAGTCCTCGGCGACGATGAAGGGCTTCACCTTCTCGACGCCGCGCGCCAGCCGTTTGACGTCCTCCAGTCGCAGCCGCTTCTGCCGGCGCAGGGCGATCATCCGGTCGACCGTTTTCACGCCCAGCCCCGGCGTCCGCAGCAGCGCCTCCCGGTCGGCCCTGTTCACATCGACGGGGAAGTCCTCGCGGTGGGCTAGGGCCCAGGCCAGCTTGGGGTCGATGGCCAGGTCGAGGTTGCCCTGGTCGCCGACGATCTCCTCGCGCTCGAAGCCGTAGAACCGCATCAGCCAGTCGGCCTGGTACAGCCGGTGCTCGCGCAACAGCGGCGGCCGCTCGAGCGGCAGGCTGCGCGACGAGTCTGGGATCGGGCTGAAGGCCGAATAGTAGACCCGCCTCAGGCCATAGCCGCCGTATAGCCGGGCGCTGCGATTGAGGATCTCGCCGTCGCTGCAGGCGTCCGCTCCGATAATCAGCTGCGTCGACTGCCCGGCCGGCGCGAATTTCGGCGGCCGGGTCTTGCGGCCCTTTTCCCGGCCCTCGTCGATGGCCAGCCGCACGCCGCCCATCGCCTTCTTGATCACCCGCACGTCCTTCTGCGGGGCCAGGGCCGTCAGGCTGGCGTCGCTCGGCAGCTCGATATTGATCGACACCCGGTCCGCATAGAGGCCCGCCTCCAGCACCAGGGCCGGTGAGGCCTCCGGGATCAGCTTGAGATGGATGTAGCCGCGAAAATCGTGGTCGAGCCGAAGCGACTTGGCGACCCGCACCATCTCTTCCAGCGTGTAGTCGCCCGACTTGATGATGCCCGAGGAGAGGAACAGCCCCTCGATATAATTGCGCTTGTAGAAGCCGAGCGTCAGGTCGACGACCTCCTGCACCGTGAACCGCGCCCGGGCCACGTTCGAGGACACCCGGTTGATGCAGTAGGCGCAGTCATAGATGCAGAAGTTGGTCAGCAGAATCTTCAGCAGGCTGATGCACCGCCCGTCCGGCGCATAGGCGTGGCAGATGCCCATCCCCTCGGTCGACCCCACCCCCTTGCCGCCAACCGAGTCACGCTTGCTCGACCCCGACGAGGCGCAGGAGGCGTCGTACTTCGCGGCGTCGGAGAGGATGGAGAGTTTACGCTTGAGATCGAGCACGGCCATGAACCGTGTCTAATGTTCTCTTTTTGTTCTGTCGATGCCCTTCCCGCGAAAAGTGTTTGGAACCAAAGGCTTCGCGCGCGGTTTCGCCCCTGTGACGCGCCTCATGATCCAGCACGAGACCCGCTACCGCTATGAAAAGCCGGTGGCGTTCGGACCGCAGCGCCTGCTGCTGCGGCCCCGCGACAGCCATGGGCTGAAGGTCGAGCAGGCCTCGTTGGCGGTCGGCCCGCCGGGCGCCATCCGCTGGACCTACGACGCCTACAGCAACTGCGTTTGCTGGTTCACGCCCCAGGGCGAGGCGAACGAACTGGCCATTATCAGCCAGCTGGTCATCGAGCGCTTCCCGGCGCCGCTACTGCCCTTCCAGCCGGACAATCCGCACACGGCGATGCCGATCCTCTACAGCCGCGACGACCGCGCCGCCCTGGCCCCCTTCATCGTCCCCGACACCGAGGACGACCCGAGCGTCACCGCCTGGCTGAAGGCCCAGATGGACCACCCGGGCGAGCCGGCCCTCGACTTCCTGCTGCGCATGAACCGGTCCATCGACGCCTTCGCCTACAAGGCCCGCTACGAGGAAGGCGTGCAGACGCCGGCTGAGACTTTGGCGACCCGCGCCGGCACCTGCCGCGACTTCGCCTGGCTGATGGTCGAGGTGCTGCGCCGGGCCGGCTATGCGGCCCGTTTCGTCACCGGCTACCTGCACAGCCCGGCCGCCACCCTGCGCGGGGCCGGCGCCACCCATGCCTGGTGCGAGGTCTTCCTGCCCGACCTCGGCTGGACCGAGTTCGACCCGACCAACGGCCTGGCCGAATCGCCCGACCTGATCCCCGTCGCCGTCAGCCGCACGCCGCGCGAGGCCGCCCCGGTCAGTGGAACCCTGATCGGCGATCCGGGGAAGCGAGAGCTCAGCGTCAATGTCACCGTTTCGGCCGCCGAAGACCTGGCGGCGGCCGCCTGAAGGCCCGCAAGAGGCTGTTTTGTTGGGAGTAATGCGTCATGACCTCGAATTTCCAGCAGCAGGAACCGTCTTGGAGCAGCGCCTTCTGCAAGTCGGCTCCCGAACCGCAGCACGGCCAGAAGGCCGAGAAGAGCGCCGCTAAAAAGGACGACAAACCCGTCCCCAAACGCCGCCCGGCCCACTGACAGCCCATTCCGCGCGTAACCGGAAAAACCCGCGATACGAAAAGTGATCGCGCCGGGCTCGCCTGCGCCGCGACTGGGCTTGCTTGCGCCCCCGGCCGCGTTAACCTCCGTTAATCGGACGCTCTCGGGGGAGTAGATGCGGCCTGTTGCCGGGATTGCCTTGACGAGCCTGACCGCCGTGTCGATTGCGGCGATGTCGGCCGTCTCGGTCACCGGCGCCGCCTCCGACGGCCTCTCCGACACCAGCCTGCTGAAGAACGCCAATATCGCCGGGACCTTCGCCGGACGCGTGCCCGACGACCCGGACGCGCCGATCCGCACCGCTCGCTTCGACGAGCCGCCGGCCCCCGTGATCGAGCTGGCCGGCGCGCCCAAACCCGTCATCCATCCGGCCCAGGCCGTCGAGATGGCCCGCGCCGACGCCCGCCCCGCCCCTGACGCCAACGCCGTCATGCTGGCCCGCTTCATCCCCAAGGCCGACCCGTCGCCGCGGGGCTATGCCGAGCCGCGGGTCGCCGCCTATGCCAGCCCGGCCGTGCGCCAGGCCCTGGCTCCCTCCCCGGCCCCCATGGGCCTGTTCAGTCCGATGCGCCGGGTCACCGTCAGCCTGACCAACGAGAGCCCGCTCAACCCGGGCTCCGGCCTGTCGTTCGGCGGCCGCGACAGCCGCCAGAACCCCGCCGCCCAGCAGATCGCGGCGCGCGGCCGCCTGTTCGACAACAAGCGCCTGGGCGTGCAGGTCGATGTCACCCCGGCCCGCAGCAAGAAGGGCCGCTGGTTCGCCTTCGCCGCCACCTCCGGCGACGCCCTCGGCTTCAACTTCGGCGACAGGGGCCGCAAGAACCAGCGCTGGTCGGTCGAGAAACTGGCCGAGTACGGCAAGGTCCAGCTCGGAATCGGCTGGCGCAGGGGCCCGATGCAGATCTCGGCCGCCGCCACCCAGCGCGAGGTCGGCGCCTACGGCTACAGCCGCGACGACACCGTCTTCGGCCTGTCCTTCACGATCAGCGGCGGCAAGCGCCTGCCCGCCCCCAAGGCCCGCCGGGGCATGCCGCGGGACTAACCCGGCGCCAAATAGAGAGCTTCACTTTCCTCCGCGGCCCAACCGGCATTAGTAAGGGTCCGTGTCCGACCTCCCCGCCGCTCAGGACGTTCCACTGCCGCCCAGGCCCGTCGAGCCGCCGCCGCCGGGGTCGACCGGTTCGCGCCTGGCCTCGCTCGCCGTGGCCAGCGCCCTGTTCATGGAGTTCATCGACTCCACCTCCCTGTCGACGGCCCTGCCGACCCTGGCCCGCGCCTTCAACGCCGACCCCGTCCACCTGAAGCTGGCCCTGACCAGCTACATCCTGGCCCTCGCCGTGTTCGTGCCGGTCAGCGGCTGGGCGGCCGAGAAGTTCGGCGCCCGGCGGGTGTTCCTGATCGCCATGACCGTGTTCCTGACCGGCTCGGTGCTCAACGGCTTCTCGACCTCGCTGCCGCAACTTGTCGTCTTCCGCATCATCCAGGGCATGGGCGGAGCGATGATGACGCCGGTGGCCCGCCTGATCGTCGTCGGCTCGACGCCGAGGGAGAAGCTGCTGACCGCCATGGGCTGGTTCACCATGCCCGCCCTGGTCGGACCGCTGATCGGCCCCCCGCTGGCCGGGTTCGTGCTGTCGGTCGCCGACTGGCCCTGGATCTTCTGGCTCAACGTGCCGGTCGGCATCCTCGGCATGGCCGCCGTCATGCGCTTCGTGCCCCACATCAGGACCCCCGACCCCGGCCGCTTCGACTGGAGCGGATTCGCCCTGTCGGCGGCGGCCATCACCGGCGTCGTCGCAGTGGCCGAGACGGCCGGCGTCGGCCTGATCCCCTGGCCTTTGCAGATCGTGCTGGTCGTCGGCGCCGTCGCCTGCGGCTGGGGGTATCTGCGGGTGGCGGCGCGAAAGGTCAGGCCGATCCTCGACCTCGGCCTCCTGCGGTATCCGACGTTTCGGGCCAGCATCGTCGGCGGAACCTTCGTGCGGCTGGGCGTCGGGGCCGGCCCCTTCCTGATGCCGCTGCTGCTGCAGATGGCCTTGGGCTGGACACCGCTGCAGGCCGGATCGGTGACCCTGGCCGGCGGACTGGGTGTGCTGGGCGCCCGGCCGTTCGCCGCCTTCGTCCTCAAGCGGGTCGGGTTCCGCGTCATGCTGGCGAGCTTCGTGGTCATCGCCGGCGTGCTGACCGCCACGCCGGGCTTCTTCACCAGCGCCACGCCGCCGGCGCTGATCATGCTGTTGCTGTTCCTGGCCGGCTTCTCGCGGGCCAGCCAGTTCATCTCCGCCAACACCATCGCCTTCGCCGAGATCCCCACCGAAAAGGTGCCCGCCGCCTCGACCCTGCAGGCGGTCAGCCAGCAGATCGGCCTGGCCCTGGGCATCAGTTTTGGCGGCCTGATGCTGCATTTCGCCCGGGGGCTGGCCGGCCATGAGACCCTGACCCCGGCCAGCTTCACCCTGCCCTACCTGGCCATCGGCGCCGTCACCCTGCTGGCCGTGCCCGTCTACCTGGCCCTCGATCCCCGGGCCGGCTCGAACATCAGCGGTCACCGCCGGAGGGACGAGGCATGAGCCCGGCCCTCGACGTCCGCGACGTGCGCCGCGCCTACGGCCGGGTGCAGGCGCTCAACGGCGCCAGCCTGACCCTTGAGGCCGGCCGCATCACCTGCCTGCTGGGCCCCAGCGGCTGCGGCAAGAGCACCCTGCTGCGCCTGATCGCCGGTCTCGAACCGGTCGATGGCGGCGAGATCCGCAAGGCCGGGGTGGTGGTCTCCGGTCCGGGCGTCCACCTGCCGGCCGAGAAGCGCGGCATCGGCCTGGTCTTCCAGGACTACGCCCTGTTCCCCCACCTCAGCGGTCTGGGCAACGCCGGGTTCGGCCTGCACGGCCTGCCGCCCGCCGAGCGAAAGCGCCAGGCTGCCGACGCCCTGGCCCGGGCCCACATCGATCAGCGCGCCGAGGCCTATCCCGGCCAGCTCTCCGGCGGCGAGCGCCAGCGGGTCGCCCTGGCCCGCGCCCTGGCCCCCGCCCCGTCGGTCCTGCTGCTCGACGAGCCCTTCTCCGGCCTCGACGGCGTATTGCGGGCCCAGGTTCGCGACGCCGCCCTGGAGACCCTGCGGGAGAGCGGTGCGGCCGTGCTGATCGTCACCCACGACGCCGAGGAAGCCATGCGCATGGGCGACCAGCTGGCCCTGATGCAGGCCGGCGCGATCCTGCAGACCGGCACGCCGGAGGACTGCTACCTGCGCCCGACCAGCCTCGACGCCGCCCGCCTGCTCGGCCCGGCCAACGCCCTGCCGGCCCGCATCGAGAACGGCATGGCCGTCACCGCCTTTGGCGCGGTCCCCGCCGGGACGGGCGGCGATACGGTCATCGCGCGGCCCGAGGCCATCGTGCTCGCCGACGATGGGGTCGAGGCCGAGGTCACGGCCCGCCGTTTCGTGGGCAGCCAGACCGAGCTGACCCTGCTGGCCGACAACCAGCGGGCGGCCGCCCGCCTGCCCAGCCTCACCGCGCCTCAGGTCGGGACGCGCATCCGCGTCCGCCTCGACCCGGCCCTCTGCACGGTCGTCACCGGCTAAAGACTACTTGCGGGCCCCGGCGGCGATGCGCTCGCGGGCCATCTCGTTGGCCACCGCGTGGGTCGGACGGCCCTCGGCGACGGCGCGGTCCAGCACCTCGGCCAGGGTCAGGGCCAGACGGTCGAGCTTCGTGTCCACCCAACCCTGGTCGAAGGCGCTGTCGCTCTCAAGGCCGCGGATCTCGGCCGCCACATTGATGATGCCACCGCCGTTGATGACGTAGTCGGGGGCATAGAGCATGCCCTTCTCGAACAGGGCCTGGCCGACCTCGGGCGAGGCCAGCTGATTGTTGGCCCCGCCGGCCACGACCCGGCCCTTCAGGCGGCCCAGGGTATCGAAGCTGACCGCGCCGCCCAGGGCGCAAGGGGCGAACACCTCGGCATCGGCGTCGAAGATGGCCTCCGGAGCGACGATCTGCGCACCCGTGCGGGCGGCCACGGCGTCGAGCGCGGCCTGGTTGACGTCGGTGATGATCAGTCTGGCGCCGGCCGCATGCAGCTTCTCGGCCAGGTAGGCGCCGACATGGCCGACGCCCTGGATAGCGACGGTGACGCCGTTGAGGTCACGGCCATAGGCCCGCTCGACGCAGAGGCTTAACCCGCGGAAGACGCCCTCGGCGGTGACCGGGCTGGGATCGCCGGAGGCCGCCTTGTGGCCCTCGAGGCCGGCGACGTAGCGGGTCTCCTTGCGGGCCTCCTCCAGGTCGGCCGGCGAGACGCCGACGTCCTCGGCTGTCCAGTAGCGGCCGCCGAGGCGCTCGACGGCGCGGCCGAAGGCCTGGAACAACTCGGGCGTCTTGTCCTTGCGGGCGTCGCCGATGATCACCGACTTGCCGCCGCCCAGGTCGAGGCCGGCCATGGCGTTCTTGTAGCTCATCGCCCGCGACAGCTTCAGGGCGTCTTCCAGCGCCGCTTCGGCGCTCTCGTAGGGCCACATGCGGCAGCCGCCGGCGGCCGGGCCGAGCGTGGTCGAATGCACCGCGATGATCGTCTTCAGCCCCGAGGCCGGGTCGGCGAAAGCGTGGACGCCTTCGTGGCCTTCAAAGGACGGGGAATCGAACAGGGTCATGCCAAGAACTTCGCGTTTGGGGGAAGAGCGATGCGCGAGGGGCGATCTACGCCGCACGAGCCTTCCTCACAACCCTTCAAACGCGGGAAGGCTTCACTCCGGGGCGAGGAATGCGCGGTGCGCCCGAAGGCAGCGGCGCCTCGGGCGTCAGCATGAAGCTGGCGGCGTCGTCGATGACGTTCTGGCGCTGGTGATCGCGGATCAGCAGGTGGTGGCCCCTGGCGTAGAAGGCGGTCTTGTCGCCGGGCTTGAGCCGCGCCGCCGCCTGGCGCGAGGGCGTCTCCGGAATCACCTGGTCGTTGGCCCCGTAGAGGTAGGCGACCGGAACCTTGACCGCCCCGATCTCCCGCCAGGCCGCTTCCATCAGATCGACCAGGCCGCTGATGGTGTCGGGCCGCGCGCCCCAGATCATCAGCCTGTCGCGGCCCATGGCGATCATCTCCTCGGTGTTGTCCGAGGGATGGATGGTGTTGGTCAGCCAACCGGGCGGCTCGACTGGCTTGCCGGGGCTGACCCGGGCGGTGATCCACAGCACGGTCTTGTAGGGCAGCGGCTGGCTGGACCAGCCCCACACGGCCGGGGCCAGCAGCAACAGCCGGTCGGCGGCCGGCGGCCGGTCGGCGGCGAAGGCGCAGATGGCCACCGCCCCGCCCATGCTCTCCCCGGCCACCACCACCGGCACGCCGGGATGCCGGGCCTTCACCAGCGTGACGAAGACCCGCAGGTCCTCGCTCATCAGCTCGCGCCCGGCCCAGATGCCCCGCCCGACCGACCGGCCGAAGCCCCGCTGGTCGAAGGCGTAGGTGGCGATACCGCGCGCCGCCCAGTCCGGCGCCGCCAGGTGGAAGGCGTTGGCGTAGTCGTTCATGCCGTGCAGCCCGACCAGCACCACCTTCGGCTCGTCCTGGGTGGGCCAGCTGGTGACGCCCAGCCGGGCCCCGTCGAAGCTGACGAACCCGTCGCCATCGAAGCTGGGGCCGGTAAAGCCCGCCATCGGTGTGAGCGGGGTCTGCAGGGCCATGGGCGCGCAGGCTCCCAAAGCCGTCGCGGCCGTGGCGCTGAGCAGGAACAGTCGGCGGTTCATGCGGCAAGAATGTCAGCGACGCGGCGACGAAGATAGGGCGTCACTTCGTCCTCGAACCACGGATTGCGCTTCAGCCAGCCGGTGTTGCGCCAGGACGGATGCGGCATCGGCAGGTAGTGCGGCAGATACTCGCTCCAGGCCGCGACGGTGTCGGTCATCGTCCGTTTGACCCGGTCGCCCAGCGCCCAGGCCTGGGCGTAGCCGCCGACCAGCAGGGTCAGCTCCATCCTCGGCAGGGCCGCCATCAACCGCGGCCGCCACAGCTGCGCGCATCTTGGCGGCGGCGGATAGTCGCCGCCCTTGGGATTGGTGCCCGGAAAGCAGAAGGCCATGGCCGCCACGCCGATCCTCGGCCCGTAGAAGGCCTCCCGGTCGACGCCCATCCAGGACCGCAGCCGCTCGCCCGAAGGATCGTCGAACGGCAGCCCGCTCTCATGCACCCGCCGCCCCGGCGCCTGGCCGCAGATCAGCAGCCGGGTCTGCGCCGAGACCCGGGTTACCGGCCGCGGCTCATGCGGCAGCTCGCCGGCGCAGGCCCGGCAGGCGGCGATATCGGCAAGGACGGCGTCGAGGCTCATCCCCGATCAACGCGCTCAGTCTTCCGCGGCCTCATCGTTCTCGCTCGCGCCGCTGGGGATGACGTCGCCCTCCATCGGCAGCCGCAGCCGATAGACGCCCTTGAAGGTGTCGGGATCGGCCGGCTTGTTGTGCCGCAGGATGACGATCTGCCCGGCCCGGGCCATGCCGACCGCCGTCGAACGCACCTGGCCCAGCGCCCGCTGCCAGCGCTCGGGCAGGATGACCCTGGCGACATTGGCCGGGTCGATGCTCTTGCCGGGGGCTAGGTCGGCAAGCTGGGAGAGGATGGCGTCTTCGATCGGCGAGGTCATGAGCAGCGCAATACACCGACCGGGCCGCAAGCCAAACCCGGTCATTCCAAACGCGAGACCGCCAAAATTCTCTTTGAAGTTGCAAATCGCCGCCCGCATAGTCGCCGCCTCAGGCAAGCAGGGGACGATCATGGGCCAGTTCGAACAGACCCGCCGGGTTTTCATGGCGACGACAGCGGCCGCCGCCGCCGGGACCACGGCCTTCGCCGCCGCGCCCGCCAGGACCGCGCCGAAATACACCCGCCACAACGTCACCAGCCCCAAGGGCCAGGAGATGCTGAAGAGCTACGCCAAGGGCGTGGCCGCCATGCTGGCCCTGCCGCCCGAGCATCCGCACAACTGGTTCCGCAACGCCTTCGTCCACCTGATGGACTGCCCGCACGGCAACTGGTGGTTCTACGTCTGGCACCGCGGCTTCATCGGCTATTTCGAAGAGACCATCCGCAACCTCAGCGGCAACCCGGAGTTCGCCCTGCCCTATTGGGACTGGACCGAGCTGCCGCGCATTCCCGAGGGCCTGTTCGACGGCCCGCTGACCCCGGCCAGCGCCGCCTTCGCCCCGACCACCGGCAACCTCAACATCTTCACCAACAAGATGAAGCCGGCCATGAAGGCCTACTGGGACAACCTCAGTTCGGCCCAGCGCTCGCAGCTGATCAAGCGCGGCTACAAGACCTTCGACCTGATGTGGAACGACGTCACCGGCTACAGCCCCTCGGCCGACGCCGGCATCTCGGGCAACATGGCCTACGCCATCACCTGCGGCTCCCGCTACCTGTCGCCGGACAACCCCGGGTTCGACGCCAAGACCCTCGACGCCGTTTCGCCCGCGAAGATCGCCGCCGGCCTGGCGCCGGTCGATTTCTACAACGAGGACAACACCCGCAGCTTCACCAGTTCCAAGACCCCCTCGCACAACACCGCTCCCAGCGGCGCCACCAAATTCTCGGTGCTCGAGGGCTTCCCGCACAACAAGGTCCACAACTGCATCGGCGGCGTCGGCGCGGTCGATCCGGGGCCTTACGGCTCGATGACCAACTTCCTGTCGCCGGTCGATCCGATCTTCTTCATGCACCACGCCAACATGGACCGGCTGTGGGACGTCTGGACCCGCAAGCAGCAGGCCTTCGGCCTGCCTATCCTGCCGACCGGCGACGACCTGCGCACCCTCGCCGAGGAGCCCTTCCTGTTCTACGTCAACGGCAAGGGCGAGTACGTCGGCCACAGCAAGGCCGGCGCCTATTTCGACACCGCCGTCTTCGACTACGGCTACGCCCCGGCCCGCGACGACGGCCGGCTGCTGACCCCCCGGCCGAAGCTGAAGGGCCGCAAGGCCGCCCCGGCGCCGATCATGGCCCAGCCCGACGGCCAGGGCGCCACGGCCGCCGTGCCGCGCGGCGTCATCGACGACCACCTGGCGGACCGCCTGCCGGCCCCGCTGATCGCCCAGGTGACCATCGCCCGTCCCGGCGGCTATTCGACGACCCGCGAGTTCGACGTGCTGATCAACGCCCCGCCCGGCGTCACCCATGTCGAGGCCGACAGCCCCTACTACGCCGGCACCGTCTCCTTCTTCGGCCCGATCATGGCCATGCATGGCGATCACGAGGGCATGGAGATGTCGGTCGACACCACCTTCGCCGTGCCGCTGCCGCAGAAACCGCAGGCCTTCAACCTGCTCGGCGCCGCCGCCCCGGTGGCGGTCAGCATCCGCGTCATCCCGGCCCACGACCGCGACGCCGCAGCCCCGGTTCTGAAAGGCGTGTCGCTGCACAGCTACTAGAGGCTTGATGCCCCCGGAGCGGCCGTCTAACTCCCTGCGCAAAGCAAGGGGATAGACGATGGCGGACGGCACTGAGACAGGTTCGAGCGGCCCGCGCCTGATCACCGATGGCGAATGGGCCGGCTGGCGGTCGTGGACCAGCGATCCGTTCGAGAACCAGTCGGGTCCCTACTACTTCAAGGAAGAGGCCGACGGTTCGGTTCGCAGCGCCTTCCGCGCCGAGCAGAAGCACATGAACGGCGGCGGCTTCATGCACGGCGGCTGTATGCTGACCTTCGCCGACTTCTGCCTGTTCTCCATCGCCCACCGCGTGCTGGAGGGCGGCCATTCGGTCACCGTCAGCCTCGGCGGCGAGTTCCTCGGCCCCGCCCACGTCGGCGACCTGATCGAATGCACGGGCGAGGTGACCAAGGCCGGCAAGTCGATGGTCTTCATCCGCGGCCTGATCCAGACCGGCGGCAATCCGATGATGAGCTTCTCGGGCGTCGTGAAACGGGTCGCCCGGCGCCTCTAGCGTGGACAGAGCCCTCCGGTTGCGCGACGCTGGCCGCAACCGTGGGGAGCCAAGCCGATGTCCATTTCGCCGACCTATCCGGGCGTCTACGTCACCGAGACGCCGACCGCCCGCGCGGCGCTCGGCGCCGTTCCCACCAGCCTGACCGTCTTCATCGGCCGCGCCCCCATGGGCCCGGTCGCGGCGCCGACGCCCTGCAACAGCCTGGCCGACGCGCACCGGCAGTTCGGCCCGGACTGGACCGGCCTGCCGATGGGCCAGAGCCTGTCGGACTTCTTCGTCAACGGCGGCGGCGCGGCGCTGGTCGTCCGGCTGGCGGCCAAGGGCGCCGTCGCGGCCGGCCTGCAGCTCGATGGCCTGCCGCTCGTCGCCGCCGACCCCGGCGCCTGGGGCAAGAGCCTGACCGCCACGGTGACCGCCGTCGCCGCCGACGGGACCTTCTCGCTGGAGGCCGTGCTCGTCCTCGGCGGCCAGACCCGGACCGAAAGCTGGACCGGCCTCAGCGTCGATGCCGCCGCCGGCGCCCGGCGGATCGACCGGGTGCTGGAAACGACCTCCCAGTATCTCCGGGTCGCGCCGGACAGTCATGGCCAGCCCGTCCTCCCGCCGACGCCGCCTTCGCTGGGCGCCACCGCCACCGGGGCCGGCGGCAAGGACAGCCCGGCGCTCAGCCCCCAGGACCTCATCGACGGCCTGTCGGCCCTGGACCAGGTCCCGATCTTCAACCTCGTCGTCATCCCGCCCGACCAGCTCGGCCAGGACATCCCCGCCGCCGTCTGGCAGAGCGCCGCCGCCTGCTGCCAGGCCCGCCTGGCCTTCCTGCTGGTCGATCCCCCCTCCGCCTGGACCTCGGCCCGGATCGCCGCCGACCAGCAGACCGCCACGCCGCTGATGTCGCCCGGGCTCGGCCGCAACGCCGCCGTCTACTTCCCCAGCCTGGTGCACGGAACGCCGTTCCCGCCCTCCGGCGCCGTCGCCGGCGTCTATGCGGCCACCGATATGGCGCGCGGCGTGTGGAAAGCCCCGGCCGGCACAGAGGCGTCGCTCAACGGCATCGACGGCCTCAGCCTGCCCCTGACGGACGACGACAGCGGGCTCATCAACCCGGTCGGGATCAACAGCCTGCGCACCTTCCCGGTCTACGGCCCGGTGATCTGGGGCGCCCGCACCCTGGCCGGCGCCGCGGCGCTGGAGGACGACTACAAGTACGTGCCGGTCCGCCGGCTGGCCCTCTACATTGAGCAGAGCATTCAGGTCGGTTGCCAATGGACGGTGTTCGAGCCCAACGACGAAGTTCTCTGGTCGGCCCTGCGCCTGCAGATCGGGGCCTTCCTGCAGAGCCTGATGCAGCAGGGCGCCGTCTACAGCTACACCGTCGCCTGCGACGCCACGACGACGACACCGGCCGATATGGCAGCCGGCATCGTCAACGTCCTCGTCTCCATCGCCCCGACGAAGCCGGCCGAGTTCCTGGTCATCCAGATCCAGTTGACGACGGCCGCGTCCGCTTGAAGCGCGCCTCATGACGGCATGACAAAAGCTTCATGCTGCATGACGAGACGGTAAGTTGTAATCCGAACGTCGATCTCCCACGTACACCATCCAAGACACGGGAGATTTAGCCATGAGGAAACTGTTCCTCATTTTCTGTTCATCGATGGTCCTCACCACCGCCCTGGCGGTCGCCGGACTCAGCAGCGCTCACGACAACAGCCTCTACACGACGGTGTCGCGCAGCGTCTGACGCTGGCGCCTGCCTGCCCCTTGCGTTGCGTCAGGGGGCCGGGCAGGAACGGCAGGGCATGGCCCTGCCCCTTTCCATTCTCGACCTCTCGACGATCCAGGCCGGCGCTACGCCGGCCGAGGCCATTCGCCGATCCGTCGAACTGGCCAAGGCGGCCGACGCGCTGGGCTATCGCCGCTACTGGCTGGCCGAACATCACTCGACCGACTCCCACGCCGGGACCGCGCCGGAGATCCTCATCGCCGCCCTCACCCAGGCGACCAGCCGCATCCGGCTGGGCAGCGGCGCGGTGCTGCTGGCCAACTACAGCCCGCTGAAGGTGGTCGAGCAGTTCATGACCCTGGAGGCTCTGGCCCCCGGCCGCATCGATCTCGGCATCGGCCGGGCCATCGGCGGCGACGATCTTACTGGGCAAGCGCTGCGCACCGCCGGCCTGGCGTCCTTCCCGACCTTCTTCAGCCTGATGCAGTCCTGGCTGCTCGACGCCGGCGGCAAGCAGCCCTTCCCCCTCAACCATCCGGCCAAGGGCGTCCGCGCCCAGCCCTGGGGCCGCAGCCACCCCGACCTCTTCGTGCTCTGCTCCTCGGCGGCCAGCGCCGCCATCGCCGGCCAGCTCGGCGTCGGCATGGTCTACGCCGAGTTCATCACCGGCCAGGGCAGCAAGGCCGCCATCGACGCCTACCGCGCCGCCTTCCGCCCCTCGCTGTTCCGCCGCGAGCCCCACGCCGCCATCGCCATCGCCGCCTTCGCCGCCGACACCGACGCAGCCGCCCGCCGCCTCGACGCCCCCCGCCGCGCCTGGGTGGTCGGCGAGGCCGAAGGGCTGAAGGAGGCCTATCCTTCGCTTGAGGTCGCAGAGCGACGGCTGGCCGAACATTCGGGGCACAGGGCCATCGCCGAGGCCGAGGACCGCGCCCTGATCGGCGACGGGCCGACTGTCCGCGCCGGGCTGGCCGCCAAGCTGACCGAAACCACGGCCGACGAGATCTTTGTCATCGCGGCGGGTCCGACCCTGGCCGATCAGGTCCGCTCGCTGGAATTGATGGTCGACCCGCCTGACGCCAGAGGCTAGTCGCTCTCCGCCCTTGGGGCGGAACCGTCCTTTGGCGAGCGCTGCAAGCGAGCCAAACCGAGGCGGGACTTCCACCCGGCGGAGGTGAAGGGCGGAAGCCGCCGCTAGTGGATCAGGAAACGCGCCAACCTTCGAACGCCGGTGGGCCCGCCTCCTGGTCCGTCGCTCACGCTCCGAACCGTCCTCCGCCCAGAGGGCGGAGAGCGAAACCGCTACGCCGTTATGCTTCCGCCTTCACTCCCGCGGCCGCCGCCGGACGCGCCATCATCGCATCGTACCAACGCTGCGCCGCCGCCATTTCCTCGGGGATGGCGAACCTGGCCATGCGGGAGAAGTCGATGGCGGTGGCCGCCACAATGTCGGCCATGCTGATGCGGTCGCCGGCGATGAATTCGTTGTCCTTGAGCTGGCGGTTGAAGACCTTGATGGCCCGCGTCCCGCCCGCCAGGTTGCTCTCGGCGATGGCCGGCACCTGGGTCTCCAGCGCCGCCAGGGCCGGGTGGCTGTGGCGCACGGCCATCATCAGCGGCGTCGCCAGCATCATCTCCACCCGCCGCAGCCACATCTCGAACACCGCCGCCTCCTTCGGATCGCGGCCGAACATGTTGGGCTCGGGATAGACGCTCTCCAGGTAGCGGCAGATGGCCACCGACTCCGTGATCGTGGTGTCGTCGTCGATCTCCAGGGCCGGCACGTTGGGCAGCCCCGCCTTGGACAGGAAGCTCTTGGCCCGGTGCTCGCCCTTAAAGACGTCGAGGTTGACGATCTCGACCTGGTGGTCGCCCTTCTCGGCCAGGAACCAGCGGACACGGCGCGGATTGGGCGCGCGGAAGCTGTCGTAGAGTTTCATGGCGTTCTTCCCGTTCGTCTTATGATTTCGGCGCTTCGACAGCCGCCTTCGGTTGCTCGATCACCGGCGCAGGCTTGGCCGGCGGCGCCACGGCAGGCGGCGGCGCGGTGGCGGCCGGCGGCGCGTCCGCCCCGATGCCGAACAGCTCGCGCGGCATGGCCCCGACCACGGCGGCGGTCATGCAGGTGGCCAGGAATCCGCCCAGCAGCGCCTTCCAGACCATGCCGATCACCTCGGCCCGCCGCTCGGGCATCAGCACGCCCAGCCCCGACACCGTGATCCCCACCGAGCCGACGTTGGCGAAACCGCACAGGGCGTAGGTCATGATCATCCGCGTCCGCTCGCTCATTTCGCCGGCCGGGATCTTGCCCAGCTCGATGAAGCCGATGAACTCGGTCAGCATCAGCTTGACCCCCAGCAGCCAGCCGGCCTTGCCCGCCTCCTGCCAGGGAATGCCCAGCGACCAGGCCAGCGGCGCGAACAGGATGCCGAGGATGCGCTCGACGCTGACCTTCTCGCCGCCGATGGCCGGCAGCAGGCCGAGGATCTCGTTGCCGATGGCCACCAGGGCCACAAAGACGATCAGGATGGCGCTGATGTTCAGCACCACCATCAGGCCGTCCGCCACCCCCTTGGAGATGGCGTCGATCGAGCTCTCGTAACGCAGCAGCGAGGTGTAATCGACGTTGACCCCGCCCTCGCCCTTCTTCTCCGGCACAATAATCCGGGCCAGCAGCACCCCGGCCGGGGCCGAGACCACCGAGGCCACCAGCACGTGGGCGGCGGCATGCGGCAGGGTCGCCTTGAGCACCAGCGCATAGGCCACCATGGTCGAGCCGGCCACCGTGGCCAGGCCGACGACCATCATCATGAACAGCTCTGAGCGTGTCAGCTTGTCGAGGTAAGCCCTGATAATGATGGGGGTTTCCACCATGCCGACGAAAATATTGGCGGCCGTCGCCGTGGCCGAAGCGCCGCCCATGCCCATGGTCTTCTCGAACAGGAAGCCGAAGCCCTTGATGATCCACTTGAGGATCTTCCAGTGCCAGAGCAGCGCCGACAGGGCCGAGATCACCAGGATCAGCGGCAACACCTGGAAGGCGAAGACGAAGCCGGCGCTGGGATTGGCCACCGGATAGGGCGACGGGCCGCCGCCCAGGTAGCCGAACACGAACTGCGTGCCCTTGGCCGTGCCCTCGGCCAAGCCGTCGACCGCGCCGCTGATGCCCAGCACCACCCCCTGCAGGGCCGGCACCCCGAACAGCAGGAAGACCAGCCCGACCTGGACGGCCAGGGCCCCGATGGCCAGCCGCCAGGGGAAGGCCCTGCGGTTTTCCGACACCGCCCAGCAGATCAACAGGGTCAGCGCCAGACCGACCAGGCTCTGGGCGTTCTCAAGACGAAACATGGTCCACTCCTGCGCGCCCCGACTCCCCGCCGGTTTCACGCGCCCCTTGCCGGCGATTGACTACGAATGGACCGTTCGGCGCAAGGCGGCGCGCCGTCTCAGGCGCATTTCGGGCAAGACCGCTTGCGGCCGGCTGCGGCCCACCGCACTCTGTTCGCTCAAGGCGCGCGTCAGACGCGTCTATCGGGAACGACAGGGGCGAGACCATGACCGAACTGACCCGCCGCGGCCTGCTGGCCGCATCCGCCGGCGCGACCGCGCTCGCCGGCTGCGCCACGGAGCTTCCGCTCACCGTCCCGGCCAACGCCGGGCCCTGGACGCCGGACGCCACCGAATGGGCCGGCCGCATCCGCAAGGGCGAGATCAGCGCCGGCGAACTGATGGACGCCACCATCCGCAAGGCCGAAGCCCTGCAGCCGAAGCTGAACTTCATCGTCAACTCCGACTTCGACCGCGCCCTCGACAAGGCGAAAAAGGGCGGCCAGACCGGCCCCTTCGCCGGCGTCCCCTTCCTGGTCAAGGACCTCGACGACTACGTCGGCATGCCCACCCGCTCCGGCTCCCGCTGGACCCTCGGCCACCCGCCGGCCAAAAGCCAGGATGTCTACATCGACGCCTTCGAACGGTCCGGCCTGATCTTCTTCGGCAAGTCGGCGACCCCGGAATACGGCTTCCTGCCGACCACCGAGCCGATCGGCTACAACCCCACCCGCAATCCCTGGGACCCGAGCCGCAGCAGCGGCGGCTCCTCCGGCGGCGCCGCCGTGGCCGTGGCCAGCGGGATTATCCCGATGTCGCACGCCAGCGATGGCGGCGGTTCGATCCGCATCCCGGCCTCGAACTGCGGCCTGTTCGGACTCAAGCCTTCGCGCGGCCGGATGATCGATCCCTCGCCGCAGGACAAGGTGGTCGATATCAGCGTCAACCACGCCGTCACCCGCTCGGTCCGCGACTCCGCCGCCTTGTTCGCCGCCACCGAGCGCCAGGACGGCTCCCTGCCCCCGGTCGGCCTGGTCACCGCCCCGTTGCGCCGCAAGCTGAAGGTCGGCCTGCTCTACAAGAGCGGCAACGGCAAGGACCCAAACCCGGACGTCCGCGCCGCCGTCGACAGCACGGCCAAGCTACTGGAAGACCTCGGCCACCATGTCGAGCCGACCGACTGGCCGATCGACAGCGCCAGGTTCGGCCAGGACTTCCTGACCCTGTGGTCCTCCGGGGCCGCCCAGCTGGTCCAGGCCGTCGGCAAGGCCACCGGCCGCACCCCCGACGCCAGCATGCTGGAGCCCTTCAGCCTCGGCATGGCCCAGCTGATCTCGACCCTGCCGCCCGGCAGCCTGGAGGCCGTCATCGGCCGGCTGATCGCCAACGCCGCCGCCTACGACGCCTGGTTCGCGAAATTCGACGTCGTGCTGATGCCGGTGCTGACCAGCCCGCCCGTGCCGCTGGGTTATGTCAGCGGCGAGGTGCCGTTCGAAGTGCTGGCCGCGCGGCTGACCGACTACGTCGGCTACACGCCGCTGCACAACGTCGCCGGGGCCGCATCGATGAGCGTGCCGCTGCATTGGACGGCCGAAGGCCTGCCGGTCGGCAGCCAAGTCTGCGCCCGCCGAGGCCAGGAGAAGCTGCTGTTCGAACTGGCCTACCAGCTGGAGGCCGCCCGCCCCTGGGCCGGTCGCAGGCCGCCGATTCATGCCTGAAAATGGCGAGGGGCCGTCCCCCCCGGGGCGGCCCCTCAGTGCGCGTTCCCCCGCGCCGGGCCAGACCTTGCCCTGAGCCGGGCAGGGTTACTAGTGGGTCACGCCCCAAATTGAGGAATCGGTGTGCTTTTTTGTATCACCTGTTCAATTTTTCGCGCCGCGGAACGGTCAGCACGCCGCCTCGTCGCGAACGCGGATGTCCTGCAACATCGCCTCAATGACGGCGAAGTCCATCTTCTTCGGGTTCTTGTAGCGCACGCAGCCCTTGCCGCAGTCGATTCCCGGCACGGACAGTTCCGCCGCGAACCGCAGGATGGCCTTCTGCCCGGCGTAAAAGGCGACATGCTGTTTCTGGTTGTTGAACGCCACGCCGATATCCGGCCGGCCCTTCGGGCTGTAGGCCGGCATGCCATAGCTCATCTTCTCGTCCCAGCCGGGCAGGACCTTCAGGCAGGCGTCACGCAGGCCCTGGATGTAGGGCAGCCGTTCAGGGCCGACCTCCAGCATGAAGGCATCGACGGTGGCGGCGCGGGACTGGACCATGGCTGTCTCTCCTCGTTGCCAGATTATGGGCGACTGGGTGCGACGGTCCAGTCCGTGGGATAATGGTCCGGCGCTTCGATAAGCGCTCGCCTCCCGCCGGCCAGGGCGACCCACGACCGACCGGCGGCTCACCGAAATCTACCCGAAGGGCCACCCAGGGGCGACCAAAAGGCCACCCGAGGGCCACCTGAGTTTTCTCAGGAAGGAGCCACAAGCTGTTGAACCAACGAAATTTTCCCGAAAATCGAGGTGGTTTCCTAGGACATCGCCTCGAGGATCTTCTTCACCTCGGGCTTCATGATCTTGCCGTTGGCGTTGCGCGGCAGGGTTTCGTGCCAGAAGGCGATCCTCACGGGCACCTTGAAGGCGGCCAGGCGGTCGGCGACGAAGGCGCGCAGTTCCTGTTCGGTCGCATGGCTGCCGGGCTTCAGGGTCACCACCGCGCCCGGCTCCTCACCCAGCTGCTTGTGCGGAATGCCGACCAGGGCGGCGTCCATCACCGAGGGGTGGTCGTAGAGGACGTTCTCGACCTCGATGCAGTAGATGTTCTCGCCGCCGCGGATCAGCATGTCCTTGGCCCGGTCGATAATGTAGCAGAAGCCCTCCTCGTCGAGCCGCGCCAGGTCACCGGTCTTCACCCAGCCGTCGACGAAGGTCTGGGCCGTGGCTTCCGGCTTGTTCCAGTAGCCCTTCACCACCTGCGGCCCCTTGCACCACAGCTCGCCGACCTCGCCGATCGGCAGTTCGCGGTCGCCCTCGACGGTCATGATCTTCAGGTCGGTGACGGCCACGGCCGGGCCGCAGCTGGTCGGCCGGTTCTCATAGTCCTCTGCCCCGTGCTGGGTGGCCGTAGCGGACGTCTCGGTCATGCCCCAGCCGTTGCCGGGCGCGGATTTCGGCCAGGTTTCCTTGATCTTGCGGACCAGTTCAGGCGCGCTCGGGGCGCCGCCGTAGGAGACGCTTTCCAGGCTGGAGAGGTCGTACTTCTCGCGGGCCGGATGTTCGATCAGCTGCCAGGCGATGGTCGGCACGCCGCCGGCGGCGGTGACCTTCTCGCGCTCGATCAGCTGCATGGCCAGTTCGGCGTCCCACTTGCGCATCATGACGATCTTGCCGCCGCCGAACATCACCGGGTTCAGCACGGCGAAACAGCCGGTGGCGTGGAAGAAGGGCACCGAGATCATCATCGCCTTCTGCGGCGCGTCCGGATCGGGGGCCGGCGGCTGCTCGCCCCGGCGCAGGAAGCTGCGGGAGGCGCTGCTGCCCGACGACATGATGTTGGAATTGACGTTGCGATGGGTGGCCAGCGCCCCCTTCGGCTTACCCGTCGTGCCCGAGGTGTAGAAGATCGTCGCGTCGTCCTCTGGACCGAGCTCCACGTCGCACAGGGCGATCTCGGTCAGGTCCCGCCAGCTGTTCGGCTCGCCCAGAACCTCTTCGATCTTGGTCACATAGGGGTGGGTGACCTCGTCGGTCATCCGGCTGACGAAGACATGCGTGAGGTCCGGGCAGTTGGGCAGGTGTTCGGCCAGGCGGTCGAAGCGCTCGACGTCCATGATCGCGACCTTGGTCCCGGAATCGGTCAGGCCGTATTCCAGCTCCGGCCCGGTCCACCAGGCGTTCAGCGGCGTGACGATGGCCCCCAGGCTCTCGGCCGCATAGAAGGCCACCGGCCATTCCGGCAGGTTGCGCATGACGATGGCGACCCGGTCGCCCTTGCCGACGCCCTTCTCCCGCAACGCCTCGGCGAAGGTGACGACGGCCCGGTAAAAGCCCTCGAAGCTGACCCGCTCGTCCTCATGGACGAGGAAGATCTTCTCCCCGTGGGCCCGACCGGCCACCAGGGTGTCGCGCAGGGAGGCCGGGACGTTTTTCCAGGTCCGCGTCGGCACCCCGCGAATGACCACCTCCTCCATTTCGCACGGCGCTCCGGGCGCGGTGAGGAGGGCGTGGGCCTCCTGGATCGACATGGCGGGCCAGGCGGACGCGGTGGCGTCGGTCATCTTGTCGTTTCCTCGTCAAATGTTGGGCTGGCCCCGTTTCTGGCGACGAGGCTCCCCTTGGGTGAAGCACAGCCCGGCGGCCGATGCAAACACCTGTTTGACCGGTCAGTCCACACCCAGACGCGCGGCGATGAAATCGAGGAACACCCGCGTCTTTCGCGGCAGGCTGCGCCCATGCCAGACCGCCCACAGACCCAGCGGCGGGGCGCTCCAGTCGGGCAGCAGACGGACGAGTCGGCCCGCCTCGAGGTCGGCCTTCACGAGGAAGCCGGGGGCCAGCACCGCCCCCAGCCCGCCCCGCGCCAGGTCGGCCAGCACGTCCCCGTTGGCGGTTCGGATGGCCGGATTGATCTCCACCTCGACCTTGGCCCTGCCGCTGGCCAGCGGCCACCGCGTCGCGAACGCCGAGGAAGTCAGGCTGATCGCCGGCCGGGCCGCCAGGTCGCCCGGCGCGGTCACCGCCCCGTGCGCCTTCTCAAATCCCGGCGCCGCCACCACCACACGCGGATAGTTGCCCAGCCACAGGGCCGTCAGCCGACTGTCCTCCAACTCGCCCAGCCGCAGGGCGACATCCACCCCCTCGGCGATCAGGTCGATGCGGTCGTCGCGGGCCATCAGGTCCAGCCGCATGCGCGGGAACGCCGCCAGGAAGGCCCCGGCCTGCGGCGCCAGTTCGGCCCGGGTGAAGGCCACCGACGCCGACACCCGCAGCAGCCCCGCCGGCTCCCGGTCGGCCCCGCGCACCACCGCCTCCATGGCCTCGGCCTCGGCGACCATGGCGCGGGCGTGGTCGACCACCTTCCGGCCGGCCTCGGTCAGGGCCAGGCTGCGGGTTGTGCGGTTCATCAGCCGGCCGCCGAGTTCGCTCTCCAGCGTCGCCACCGCCCGGCTGGCCACCGACTGCCCCACGCCCGCCTCGGCGGCGGCGCGGCTGAAGCTGCCGGTCTCGGCGACACGCAGGAACAGGCGCAAGGCGGTCAGGCGATCCATGACTTATGCTGTCACAGCATAGATCATATGCGCAACGACGGGATTATCACAGAACGGCGACCCGGCTACCAAGCCGCATGGCCGATTTCCCGCTCCACAGCCGCGCCACCGCCCCCTCCGCCTCCAAGCCCTTCATCGAACAGGCCCAGGCGACGGCCGGCTATGTCCCTGCCCTCGTCGGCCAGATGGCCGAAAGCCCGCAGCTGCTGGAGGGCTATTTCGCCCTCTCCGCCATCTTCGCCAAGTCGACCTTCACCCCGGCCGAGCAGCAGCTGGTCCTGCTCGCCGTCTCGGTCGAGCACGACAGCCACTACTGCACCCCGGCCCACGCCCTGCGGGCCCGCGCCGCCGCCCTGCCCGAGGCCGACATCCGGGGAATCCGCGACCGCCGCCCCCTGCCCGACCCGCGGCTGGAGGCCCTGCGCGCCTTCACCGTCAGCATGGTCCGCGAGCGCGGCTTCCTCTCCGACGCCGAGATCGCCGCCTTCGTCGCCGCCGGCTTCACCCGCGCCCAGGCGCTGGATGTCGTGCTGGCCGTCGGCCTCAAGACCATGAGCAACTACGTCAATCACCTGGCCGAGACGCCGTTGGACCCCCCGTTCGCCAACGATGTCCAGGTCGCCTGAAGGAG
Organism: Caulobacter sp.; assembly: GCA_028291265.1. GTDB lineage: Bacteria > Pseudomonadota > Alphaproteobacteria > Caulobacterales > Caulobacteraceae > Caulobacter. The sequence goes on from JAQGIK010000085.1 coordinate 40,676, forward strand.
CCCGCCATGAAGCGTATCGCCCTGGCAATCGCCGCCCTCGCCCTCGCAGGACCGCTGATGACCCCGACCCCCGCCGCCGCCGCCAAGCCGGCCGTCTACACCCCGGCCCTGAACAACGTCGCGGTCGGCGGCTACGATACGGTCGCCTATTTCACCCAGGGCAAACCGGTGCGCGGGACCGACGCCTTCCAGACCGACTGGAACGGCGCGACCTGGAAGTTCAGCTCGGCCGCCAACCTGGCGAAGTTCAAGGCCGGCCCCACGGCCTACGCCCCGCAATACGGCGGCTACTGCGCCTGGGCCGTGGCCAACAACTACACTGCCAAGGGCGACCCGCTGAGCTGGAAGATCGTCGGCGGCAAGCTCTACCTCAATTACAACGCCGAGATTCAGGCCAAATGGAGCAAGGACATCCCGGGCTTCATCGCCAAGGGCAACTCAAGTTGGCCCAAGGTGCTGGGCCAATGAAGAGGTTCTGGAAATACCTGCCCGACGCCATGGCCCTGTTCATGGCCGTCATCTTCCTCGACAGCCTGCGCTACAAGTTCACCGACCATCCCAAGACCCAGGTGATCTTCGGCCGGCTGGACGGCTGGGCCGGCACGCTCGGCTTCCCCGGCCTGTTCGGCCACACGGGCCTGTTCAGCCAGTACGTCATCGGCAGCATCGAACTGCTGGCCGCCGGCCTGCTGATCCTCGGTCTGCACCCGCGCTTCAAACACCTGCAGGCCGGCGGCGCCCTTGCCGGTTTGCTGGTGATGACGGGGGCGGTCAGCTTCCACCTGTTCACGCCGCTGGGCGTCGACCCCAACGGCGACGGCGGCGGCCTGTTCGCCGCCGCCTGCACCAACCTGGCCTTCGCCGTCGTCCTGCTGCTCGGCTTCCGCCGCGCCGCCCTGATGGAGCTGATCGGCCGGGTCGTGGCCGTCGTGAAGCCTAGCTGACGCCTTCCAGCCGCTTCAGCGCCGCGCCGAGCTTGGCCTTCGCGGCCTCGGCGTCGGCCAGCTTGCCGCGGTTCTCCTCGATCACCTCTTCCTTGGCCTTGGCCAGGAAGTCCGGGTTGCCGAGCTTGCGGTTGACCCGTTCGATGTCGGCGTCGTGGCCGGCGACCTCCTTGGTCAGGCGGGCCTTCTCGGCGGCCAGGTCGATGAAGTCGGCGACGGCAAGCGCCCCGGTGGCGTCGCCGATCACGAACGGGACCGAGCCGGCCGGCGCCTCACCGAGGTCCGCGCTCTGCAGGCGGCCGAGGCTGAGGATCAAGTCGCGGTGGCGTTCCAACCGCGCGGCCGCCTCTTCGCCGGCCCCGGCCAGGGTCAGCGGCACGCGGGCGCCGGGGGGAACGTTCATCTCGGCCCGCAGCGAGCGGACCTCGCCGACCAGGCCGACGACCCAGCCGATCTCGGCCTCGGCCGTGGCGTCGACGTAGTCGGCCGGATAGGTCGGCCAGTCCTGGCTCATCAGGAAGCCGTTGCGGGCCGGGCCGTCCTCGGCCGTCTTCTCCCACAGCTCCTCTGTGATGAAGGGCATGACCGGATGAAGCATCAACAGGCACTGGTCGAGCACCCAGGCGGTGGTCGCCTGGATCTCGGCTTTTGCGGCCTCGTCCGAGCCATTGAGGATCGGCTTGGCCAGCTCGAGGTACCAGTCGCAGAAGACGTTCCAGACGAAGCGGTAGAGGCTGTTCGCCACCTCGTCATAGGAACAGGCTTCCAGCGCCGCGGTGACCTCGGCCGCCGTCCTGGCCGTCTCGCCGCGGATCCATTTGGCCAGCGTCTGGTCGACCGCGCCGGGGTCGAAGCCCGGGGCCCGGACACAGCCGTTCATCTGCGCAAAGCGGGTCGCGTTCCACAGCTTGGTGCCGAAGTTGCGATACCCTTCAATACGTTGTTCCGACAGCTTGATGTCCCGCGCTTGCCCCGACATCGCCGTCAGGGTGAAGCGGACCGCGTCGCAGCCGTACTGGTCGATGAGGACCAGGGGATCCATGACGTTGCCCTTGGACTTGCTCATCTTGGCGCCGGTCTGGTCGCGGACCAGGGCGTTGATGACCACCCGCTGGAACGGGACCTCGCCGGTGAAATGGATGCCCATCATCATCATCCGGGCGACCCAGAAGAAGATGATGTCGAAGCCGGTGACCAGGGTGTGGGTCGGGTAGAAGCGCTCGAGGTCCGGGGTCTTCTCCGGCCAGCCCAGCGTCGAGAACGGCCACAGGCCCGACGAGAACCAGGTGTCGAGAACGTCCTCGTCCTGGCGCAGGACCGTCGCCTGGCCGTAGTGCTCGGTCGCCTGCTTCTGCGCGGCCTCCTCGGTCTCCTCGACGAAGATCTTGCCGTCGGGGCCGTACCAGGCCGGGATTCGGTGACCCCACCACAGCTGGCGGCTGATGCACCACGGCTGGATGTTCCGCATCCACTCGAAGTAGGTCTTCTCCCAGTTCTTCGGCGAGAAGACGGTCTTGCCGGTCTCGACCGCCTTGATGGCCGGTTTGGCCAAGGTCTCGGCGTCGACGTACCACTGGTCGGTCAGATAGGGCTCGATGACGACGCCCGAGCGGTCGCCGTGCGGCACCTGGTGGCGGACCTTCTCGATCTCGCGCAGCAGGCCCAGCGCCTCGAACGTCTCGACGACCTTCTTGCGGGCGACGAAGCGGTCCAGGCCCCGATACTCGGCCGGGGCGTTCTCATTGATCTTGCCGTAGGCGTCCATGATCGAGATGGACGGCAGGTTGTGGCGCTTGCCGACCTGGAAGTCGTTGAAGTCGTGGGCCGGGGTGATCTTGACCGCGCCCGAGCCCTTTTCCGGATCGGCGTACTCGTCGGCGATGATCGGGATCGGCCGGCCGACGATGGGCAGCCGAACGCACTTGCCGATCAGGTGCTTGTAGCGCTCGTCGTCCGGGCTGACGGCGACGGCGGTGTCGCCGAGCATGGTTTCCGGCCGCGTCGTCGCGACGACGATCTCGCCCGAGCCGTCTTCCAGCGGATAGGCGAAGTGCCAGTAGGCCCCGTCGACCTCCTTCTGCTCGACCTCGAGGTCGGAGATGGCGGTCTGGAAGTGGGGGTCCCAGTTGACCAGACGCTTGTCGCGATAGATCAGCCCCTGCTTGTGCAGGGTGACGAAGACCTTGCGGACGGCGGCCGACAGGCCCGGATCGAGGGTGAAGCGCTCACGCGACCAGTCGCAGCTGGCGCCCAGGCGGCGCAGCTGGTTGACGATGGTGCCGCCGCTTTCGGCTTTCCATTCCCAGACCTTCTCGATGAAGGCGTCGCGGCCCATGTCGCGGCGGCTCATGTTGCCGGCCTCGGCCAGCTGGCGCTCGACGACCATCTGGGTGGCGATGCCGGCGTGGTCGGTCCCGGGCAGCCACAGGGCCGCCTTGCCGCGCATGCGCTGGAAGCGGATCAGCACATCCTGCAGGGTGTTGTTCAGCGCATGGCCGATGTGCAGGCTGCCGGTGACGTTCGGCGGCGGAATGACGATGCTGAACGGCTCGGCGTTCGGGTTGTCGGTCGGGGCGAAGGCGCCCGACTCTTCCCAGGCCGCGTAGAGGCGCGGCTCGGCGGACTTGGGGTCGAAGGTCTTCTCAAGCATGGCGGTGTCTATCGATTGTGTGAAGCGGACTGGCAAGCGCCAGACGCGATAAAGGGCAGACCGGCGATGCCGGTGCTGCCCTCATCCTGGCCGCGGGGCGGCCGCCTTCCCCCGCGAGGGGGAAGGAGAAAACTATACTCGGCCGCGCTGCAGCTTCTCGACCGCCTCGGCGACCTTGGCCTCGGCGATGCGGGGCAGGTTCTCGTCCAGCCATTGCTTGAGCAGCGGCTTGAGCAGTTCGCGGACCACGTCGTCCAGGCTGCGGCCGGGGGCCGGCATGGAGAGCGCCGCTTCGAGGCGACCAAAGGCGCTGGCGGTCGCCGTAGCGGCAGCCGAGCCGATCAGATCGTCGTCGTCGCGCGGCGCGCTATAGGTCGGCGCGGGCGGCGGGACGTAGGGTTCGGGTTCCGGCTCGGGCGCGCTGTACACGGGCTCAGGCTCGGGCGACCAGGCAGGCTCGGGGGCCGGCGGTTCGTAGACGTCGATGTCGCCATGGGTTTCCACCGGGGCCGAAGCCTCGATGGCGTCCGTCAGCTCCAGGACGTCCTCGTCCTCGGGCTCGACGGGGGCCGGCGCGAAGACCGGTTCGGGAGCAGCCTGGGCCTCGGCCGGCGGCGCGTCATCTTCGGAGATGATGCGGCGGATAGAGGCCAGGATTTCCTCCATCGTCGGTTCCTGGGCGGTCTGTTCGGACATTTGACGGGCCTGGGCTTGAGCGGAGCGAATCCGGACTGATGGGCAAAGCGTATGCTCTGCCGTCAGTTCCTGCAAATAGGTGCGGTAATAAGTCTTACGCTCCCGTTTAGGGCGGGCAAACTCACTTGTTCGCGGTCTTCACCGCTTCGTCCGGCGCCGGTCCGATTCTGGGCGCCAGCACATGGTCGACGGCGGCGATCGCCGGTTCCCACGGCACCCAGCCGAAGCTGCGGTAGACGCGCTTGTACGAGCTCTTGGGATCGTACAGCGTCTGGTCCGGGGTCAACCAACGGGCTTCCAGCTTGCCGATGGCGGCCAGCACGAAGGCGCCGGCCAGGTATTCGTCTCGGCGGGCGTTGATCAGCGCCAGTTCGGCATTACGCAGTTCCTGCTGGGCGTTGAGCACGTCCAGGGTGGTGCGCAGGCCGACCTGGGCCTCCTGGCGGACGCCCTCGAAGGCGATGCGGGCGGCGCGGACCTGTTCCTCGTTGCTGGCCAGGGCGGCGCGGGCGCCGAGCAGCTGGTTCCAGGCTTGGGCGACGTCCTGCTGGGCGGCGCGGCGGGCGCCTTCGATGGCGGCCGCGTCGGCGTTGTTCTGCTCCTGGGCCTGACGGATCGAGGAGGAGATCTGGCCGCCGGTGAACAGCGGCACCGACAGCGACACCTGGCCCGAGACGCCGCGGTCGAAATCGTCGAAGGGGTCGTTGGTCGGCGACGAACCCGAAGCGTCGAGCTGGCCACGCAGGTTGATGCTCGGGCGGGTCGCGGCCTTGGCCTGGGCGACGCGGGCGCGGCTGGCCTGTTCGGCGTAGTTGGCGGCCAGCAGGCCGGGGTTGTTCTCTTCGGCCATGCCGAAAGCGTCTTCGATGCTGGCGGGCAGCAGCTCGGCCAGCGACGGCTCGGCTTCCAGATCACCGGGGTTCTGGCCGACGACCTGGGCGTAGTTGGCGCGGCTGATGGCCAGCTGGGCGCGGGCGTTCGACTGCTGCGATTTGGAGGCGGCCAGGCGGGCTTCGGCCTGGGCGACGTCGGTGCGGGTGATTTCGCCGACCTCGAAGCGGGCGCGGGCTTCGTCCAGTTGCCGCTGGAGCACGGCGACGTTCTCGTCGGCGATGCGCAGCGATTCGATGTCGCGGCGGACGTCGACGTAGAACTGGATGACCTGGCTCAGGATACTAGATTCGACGCTGCGCAGGTTCTGGCGGCCGGTTTCGATGTCGGCCTGGGCGGCGCTGATCTGCGAGCGGACGCGTCCGCCGGTGTAGAGCGGCTGGTCGATGGTGAGAGCGGCGCTGGTCGAGGACCCGCGGCTGTCATCGTTGAAGCCGGTGAAGATGCTGCCCTGGGGGCTGCCGAAGCGGTCGTAGCTGATGCCGTAGTTGATGCTGGCGCTGACGTCGGGGCGGTAGCCGCTGCGGGCCTGGACGACGGTTTCGTCGAGGGCGCGCAGGTTGGCCCGCTGCTCGCGCAGGGTCGGATTGGTCTGGTAGGCCAGCGCGATCGCGTCGGCCAGCGACTCGGCGAAAGCCGGCGCGGCCGTGCCGGCGAGAATCCCGGCGGTGCAGATGGCGGCCAACAATCCGGCCTTACGGCTCTTCAACATTAGAACTATCCCCAGAGGCGACGATGCCGCCCTTATATGATCGCCTGTAAGTCTCGCCGCCAGTCGCGGCCAGTTAAGCTTTTTTCACGCACGAACGTTGCCGCAGGATTACAGCCCTGACGGGTTCACGCCAAAGTCGCGAACCGTCGCAGGCAGATCTCCCTAAAAGGCGAACGCAGCCTTGGGCGCAAAACCGGGCAGCAGCGGGGCCGCCGAGTCGAACACCGAACGCCCGCCGACGCCGTCTTCCGACCTTACATAGGTCATCGCGCGGCCGACGGGACCCGTCCGCTCTACGATTCCCAGCCGACCGTGCAGCGCGAGCACACCGGTCCAGGCCGCCGGAACGGCCGAAACCGCCCCTTCGCTGACGATCAGGTCGTAGGGCCCGCCGCCGACCATGCCGAGATCCTCGCCGTCCAGGCGGGTGACGGTCAGGCCCATGGTCTCCAGCACCGCCGCCGCATAGGGCGCGGCGATGGCCAGGGCCCGCTCGCCGGCCTTGGGGCCGAGCACCTGCAGCAGCTTGGCGATGTCGCGCGGCCGCATCAGGTAGCGGCCCGGGGCGTACTCGACCTCGGTGTCGGCATAGGCCCCGTGGGCCTTGGCCGCGGGCAGAAGCGATTCGCGGGCGACGTGGCGGATGGCGTCGGTGATGGTCAGGTCGGTGACATCGGCGGTGCGGACCTGGCTCTCGACCATGTTCTCGCGCGCGGCGGCGAAATCGGCGGCCATGGAATCCCTCGCAAAAAGGCGCTGCGTTTGCTGGCCCGGCTTATAGGTCCGCCCTTAAGGGGAACGCAATGGAAGCGTCGCTAATGCTTGTCGTCGCGGCCCGCCTCTGATAGCGAACCGCCTCCCCGGCGCGCCGCCAGTGTCGGGGAACGGAAGGCCCGATGGCGGAGTGGTTACGCAGAGGACTGCAAATCCTTGCACCCCGGTTCGATTCCGGGTCGGGCCTCCAAACTTTCAGATCCCGATGAGTTCGCCGGCCATCGCGCCCGCCGTTGCGGCGGCCGCCCCGGCGTGCATCATTCCAGCCGGAAAACTGAGGGGCCCACAGCATGATCGCCAACGGACTGATCGCGGCCCTTCTTCTGCTGGCGCAGGGCGTTCCGGACTACCTGGCGAACGCGGAGCGGGGTGCGCATGAGTGCAAGGTGCGGAGCGTCTTCACCCACGACAACATCCTCGTCATCGGGTGCGAGAACCCGACCAGCGACGGCATCCGTTTCTTCGCGGCCATCAGGGGCGACAAGCACTTCGACGAGGCTCGGGACTCCGCCGACTGGGCGCTGGAGAAGGATCGTCCCCTCGGAATCCTGTATCAGCTCAGGCGGGACAACGACTGGCGCGAGTGCAACAAGCCGGACTGTCGAGGCATGATAGGCGTCGAGCGGCGATAGAGACGCAGGCCAATGCCCTACAATGGCGGCCCCTTCGGAACGCGGCTGGGCCCGATTCCCTGGCCGGCGACGACGCGGCGGGTGCTGGCCTTCAGGGCGGTGCTGGCGCCGAAGTGGGTGCTGGCCCTGATGGCCCCCGACCTTCAGGCCAGGCCCTGAGCCCCGAGGAGCGGCGCGCGGGGTGCCTGTGTTGCAGGACAGCCGGTTCCTGCGGCCGTTACAGTTGAGCGCGCCGGACGGCCGGCTGGTGTGCGAGGGCTTCACCGAAAGCTGAAAACCGGGGTCGCCCTACTCCGAAGTTTTGCGTCGATGATGTGAGTGAACATTCACTTGCATTCCTCGTCTTGTTGTGGCGACATGGCGGCAACGGAGGATGCCCGCATGACCTGGGTCGCCATTTTCGTCCTGACCATCGCCCTCTGGCGCCTGTGGGAGGACCAGAAGGTTCTTCGCCGCCAGGCCGCCGAACAGACCGAGCGGCTGGAACGGCTGGAGTTCCCCGTGACCGTCGCCCGCCTCGACCGTCTGAGCGAGGACTGGACGCCGAAGGCCGCCGCGCCCGAGCCCCCGCCTGAACCGGCTCCCGCCCCACCTGCCCGGGAACCGGCGCCCGTGACCGCTCCGCTGGCGGCAAAGGCGCCGCCGTCCTGGCGCGATCCCATCGAGCCGCAACCGAAGCCGCAGCCCAAACCCGCGACGGTCCGACCGGAGCCGCCGCGCATCAACCTCGGCGAACTGCTGGCCGAACGCGGCCTGGTCTGGCTGGGCGGCGGGGCCCTGGTGCTCGGCGGCGTCTTCCTGGTCGGCTATGCGGCCCAGCAGGGCTGGTTCAATCCGGTCGTGCGGCTGATCGCGGCTGTCGGCTTGGCCGGGCTGATGCTGGCCGCCTCGGAGATCCTGCGCCGCCGGCCGGGTCCGCGCCAGCAGGCGCTGGCCTCGGCGGTGCTGGCCGGAGCCGGGGCCAGCACCCTCTACGCCACCCTGTGGGCGGCCTTCGCCCTCTACCACTACATCGGCGGGGCGGTGGCCGCCGTCCTGCTGCTGGCCGTCTCGGGCCTGCTCCTGGCGCTGTCGCGGGACCGCCGCGAGCCGCTGGCCCTGATGGCCCTGTTCGGGGCCTTCATCGCCCCGCTGATCACCGACTTCGACGCCTGGAGCGACGTCGCCTTGATGCTGCACACCGTCGGCGTCGCCGCCGCCGGCCTGTTGGTCGCCCAGCGCCGCCAGTGGGAGGGCGCGGCCCTGGCCGCCTCGGCCGGCGGCCTGGTCCTGCACCTGGCCAGCACCTGGGCCGGTGAGCCCTGGCGCCAGGCCCTGACGCCCCTCCTGCTGGTCGCCCTGACCCTGGTCTGGCGCAGCCGCCGGACGGGTGAGCCCCGGCCGCACACCGCCGCCATCCCGCCCATCGTCTTCGGCCTCGCCGCCCTCAGTCTGCTGGTCCTGTTCGGCGCCGTCCGCGACGCCGCCCTTGTCGCCGCCGCCGTCGGGGCCGGCCTCGTCCTGACCGCCATGGTCGCCCTCTCCGCCCGGCGCGGCTGGACCAGCGGCTGGCTGCTGGCCATCCCGGCCGCCCTGCTGGTCGGCGGCCTGGCCCTCGACATCGCCATGGCCCACGGCGCGGTCCTTGCCGTCGCCCGCGTCGGCGCCCTCACGGCCATCGTCGGCCTCGCCGCCGCCAGCCTGGCCGTGTTCCTCCAGCCCCGCTTCGACGCCGCCCCGGCCCCGCTGGCCGTCGCCGCCTTCCTGCTGGCCCAGTTGGCCGGGTTCGGCCTGCCCGGCCTGCCGGGGGCCGGCCTGGTGCTGCTGGGGACCCTCCCCGCCCTGGCCGCCGCCGCCTGGCTCGGCCGCCGCCCCGTCGGCGACCGCCATCACGACGCCTGGACCCTGTCGGCCGCCGCCGGCCTGTTGCTGGCCGTGTTCATCGCCGTTCCCGACTGGAGCCGCCCGGCCGCCTTCGCCGGCATGGCCCTGGCCTTCGCCCTGGCGCAACGCCGGCTGCGCTGGCTGTCCCTGAGCATCGCCGCCATGGCCGCCGTCGGCCTGGCCAGCTCGGCCGCCCTGGCCCCCGACTTCGTGCTCGCCGCCCTGGAGAGCGCCGGCGGGGCCGGCCGCGGGGTCGCCGCAAGCCTGGTCGCGGCCGCCCTCGCCGCCCTGGCCGCCTGGCGGCTGATCCCCGCGCCGCCGATCGGCGCGGCCCGGCAGGTGCTGGCCGCCGCCGCGGTGGCCCTGGGGATGATCGGCGCCTTCCTGGCCCTGCGCTTCGCCGCCGCCGGCCAGAGCCCGGCCATCGGCCTCCTGATGGAAGCGGCCTTGCGCACCCTGCTGCTGGCCATGGCCGGCGCCTCGACCCTGCTGATGCTGCGCGAGGCAAAAGGCGTCATCGCCCGCTTCGGGCCGCACGTCCTCATCGGCATGGCCCTGGCCAACGCCGTCGTCGGGCCGCTGTTCTGGCTCAATCCCTGGTGGGGCGTGGACGCCGAGGCCATCGAGGCGGTCCCGGTCACCGACACCCTGCTGCTGGCCTACCTGGCCCCGGCCGCCGTGCTCGGCGTCGCCTCTGCCCGGCTCTATCGCAGGACGGAACTGCTGCCCGCCCGCCTCTACGGCGCCGCGGCCGCCCTCATGGCCTTCGTCTGGGCCCTGCTGGAGCTGCGCCACCTGTTCCACGGCCCGCGTCTGTGGGCCGGTGAGACGACCTTCGCCGAATGGACCTGCATCGGCCTGCTGCTCTCCGCGACGCCGCTGGTCCTGCGCCGCTTCGCCCAGGTTCCTGCCTTGGGCCAGGCCCGCGCCGACGCCGCAGAGACCGCCACCGTCTTCAGCCTCGTCGCCCTGCCGCTCGTCCTCCTGCTGGTCGGCGTGCTGCACGCCCCCTGGTGGGGCCTGGCCGCAGGCCCGCTCGGCGCCGCCTGGATCGCCGGACCGGGCCTGCTGGCCCTCACCGCTTTGGCCGTCCTCAACGGGCGCGGCCTGACCGGCCCGGCCCGCGAAATGGCCCAGGTCGCCGCCGCCGCCTTCGCCCTGGTCACCGTCACCCTGGCGGCGCGCTGGGCCTTCCATCCCGCCGACCTGCAGGCGACCACCGGCACGGGCCTGGAGACCTGGACCTATTCGGCGCTCTGGGCCCTGC
>JAQGIK010000090.1 GCA_028291265.1 Caulobacter sp.
CGACGATCCATGACGACCATCATCGCGCTAGAGAAGGTTCTCGAACGGCATCTTCGAGGCGACTCGATTGGCGCGATGGACGCCCTGTCCACGGTGTTCGGACGGTTCGGGGCGGAGGCGCCATCACGTCATGCGCTGGTCGTCGCGCAGGTTTTGGCCGCGGACCTAAACATCGAACTGGACCACAAAGCCGAGGCCTATCAGGCCTGCGCGTTCGCCCTCAGCCTCTTGGACGAACCCGACAGCGCGGATGCCTTCAACGAGATTGACAGCAACTATCTGAAATTCCGATGCAAATGGACCCTGTCGCAGACGACTACCTTCGTCGACTCGCGGGCTTTCGAACTTGCCGCCGCAATCCCCGTGACCTCGACGACGCTAGATATCCGCCGGACCAGCCTGCTTCTTCGCAAGCTTTTTCCCATGAGGCCCGAGACCGGAGCGCAGGTTGACGCCTACTTCGAGGCCAACAGGGCGGCTTAGAGCGGTTTGTCGTCACCCTTCGAAGCCTCGAAGACCGCATACTGGGCTGCGAACGCCCTCTGGTAGGCCGGGCGGGCTTCGGCGCGGGCGACGTAAGCGGTCAGGGTCAGATAGTCGTTGAGCAGCCCCGAACTCTGAACACGCCGGATGACGTGGACCATCATGATATCGGCGGCGCTGAAGTCGCCGTCCAGCCAGTCGGCGTCGCCGAGGTGGGCGGCGAGCTGGTTCAGGCGGTTGCGGACGCGGTCCTTGAGGCCGGGCAGGCGCGGTTCGAACCAGGGCTCTTTCTGTTCGAGGATGTAGGCGAAGGAGAGCTCGACGATCGGCTGTTCGACCGTGGCGACCGAGGCGAACATCCAGGTGATGGCGCGGGCGCGGGCGTCGGGGTCGGTCGGCAGCAGGCCGGGGTGCTGCTCGCCGAGATGCAGCAGGATCGAGCCGGTTTCGAACAGGGCGAGGTCGCCTTCCTCGAAGGTCGGGATCTGGCCGAAGGGGTTGAGCGCCAGATGGGGTGGTTCCTTCATCGACTTGAAGGTCACCAGCCGCACGTCATAGGGCTGGCCGACCTCCTCCAGCGCCCAGCGGACGCGCATGTCGCGGGCCAGGCCCTGGCCGCGGTCGGGCGAGGCTTCGAATGCGGTGATGGTGATGGCCATCGTCGGTCTCCATGGGCTGTCGACTGGAAGACGAACGGTCGGATGAGCTTCCGACACCCTAGCCGACAAATTCAGGCGGCGGTTCGACCTCTACCACGTCACAAAGCAGGCCGGGGTCGGGGGAATGGTCCCCATGACCGGCGGGTCGGGGAAGTACTGGGTCGAGACCTGAACCGCCTCGGCCGTGGCCTCGTCGAACAAGAGCTTGATGAGTTGCAGCGCCTCGTCGAGGCCCGAGGAGATGCCGCCGCCGGTCAGGCGATTGCCCGATTGCACGAAGCGGGGATGGCCGGCGGCGATATCGATCGGGAACGCCTTCAGGCAGTCGAGAAAGGCCCAGTGGGTGGTGGCGCTGTGGCCGTCGAGCAGGCCGGCGCGGGCCAGCAGCAGGGCGCCCTCGCAGACTGAGCAGACCCAGGTCGCCTCGGCCGCGACCTGCCGCAGGTAGGCCAGATAGGGCGAGGCCGGGTCGGACATGATGGCCCCCAGCACATCGGGATCGCCGCCCGGTGTCCAGAGCACGTCCAGGGTCGGGACCTCCTCGAAGCAGGCGTGGGCGTCGAAGCGGACGCCGCTCTTGCTGGTCACCGGACAGCCGTCCTCGGAGACGATGACGACCTGCAGGCCCTTCTCGGGCGGGACCCAGCTGAACATCTCGAGGGGGCCGGCGACGTCCAGCAGATCGACGCCGTCGTAGACCGGAATGCCGATCGTCACGCCTGCACTGGTTTCCATGCCGCCGCTCCTCGCGCAACCTGAACGAAAACTGCCATGTCATGCCACCCTAGTATGCCTGCCATGTCCCGCAAGCGTTGATCGGGCGCGTCAAGCTTGGCCGGGCGGGCGGCGGGCGTAGACTGGTCCGATGAGCGCGATGATCGATGGACTGCTGTGGCAGGCGAAGGCTTGCGAGGATCTGGGCTCGCCGTTTTCAGCGGGGCTGCTCAGGGCGGCGGCCGAGGGCCGGCTGGGGCCGGTCGACGATCTGTTCGCCGTCTGGGACGGCCAGGGCCTCGGGGCGCACATCCGGGACGCGACGCCGCTGCGGCTGCTGGGAGCGTTGCATTACCTGGTGCTGACCGGCGAGGCCCCTGCCCTCGCCGCCCTCTATCCTGAGGCCTCACCCGGCATCGACGGGCCGGCCCTGCTGGCCGCCGCCCGTGAAGTGCTGGCGACGCAGCGCCCGGCCATCGCCGCCTTTATGGCCTCGCCGCCGCAGACCAACGAGGTCGGCCGGTCGCTGTGCCTGGCGCCGGGGTTCCTCGCCATCGCGGCGCGGACCGGCCTGCCGCTGTCGATCCTCGAGATCGGGGCCAGCGCCGGGCTCAACCTGCGCTGGGACCAGTACCGCTACGACCTCGGCGGCAAGGCCTGGGGCGATGCCGCCTCCCCCGTGCTGCTGGCCGGCGACTGGCAAGGGCCGCCGCCGGCGGAGACGCCGGCCGTCACGGTCGTCGCCCGCGCCGCCTGCGACCAAAGCCCCATCGATGTCACCCGCGACGAGGCCGCCCTGCGCCTGGAGGCCTATGTCTGGGCCGACCAGCCGGCGCGGATGGCGCGGTTGCGGGGGGCCATCGCGGTGGCCCGCAACGTCCCCGCAAGCCTTGTGAAAGCCGACGCCGCCGACTGGGTGGCGGCGAATCTCTCCTCCGCCGAAGGGGTGGCGACGGTGCTGTTTCACTCGGTGATGTGGCAGTACATGCCGCAGCGCACTCAAAACGCCGTGAGCGAGGCCATCGCCGCCGCGGGGGCCAAAGCCACCCGGGCCGCCCCCGTCGCCCACCTGCGCGTGGAGCCCGATCCGTCGCGGGAGGGCTTCCCAATGGCCGTGCGGCTTACCATATGGCCGGACGGACGCAGCTTTCACCTGGCCGACGTGCATCCGCACGGCGCCTGGGTGCGTTGGCTGCTCGATTAGGTCGGCGACCACTCAAAGCGTCGCAGGTCGCATCAGGCCCCTTTCAAACGGCCGATGTTTCCATATCTAATCATCAAGAACGGTGGCCGCGTCGCGGACCGCCAAAGTGAGTGTCGAAGGTCGGTATGGCTGAACGGAAGTCAGGCACAGGCGCAGGCCAGGGCGGCTCGGGAACGGCGGTGGTCACACAGACCAAGGCCAAGACCGCCAAGCCCTCGTTGTATCGCGTCCTGATTCTGAACGACGACTACACGCCGATGGAGTTCGTGGTTTACGTGCTTGAGCGTTTTTTCAACAAGTCGCGCGAAGATGCGACCAGGATCATGCTTCATGTGCACCAGAATGGCGTCGGGGTATGCGGCGTCTTCACCTACGAGGTCGCTGAGACAAAAGTCGCCCAGGTAATCGACGCAGCCAGACGGCATCAGCACCCGCTGCAGTGCACCATGGAAAAGGATTGAGGAGCCGCATTTGCCCTCGTTTTCGCGCAATCTCGAAGAAACACTTCACCGCGCAGTCGCTTACGCCAACCAGCGAAAGCATGAGTACGCCACGCTCGAGCACCTGCTGCTCAGCCTCGCCGACGACGAGGACGCCGCCGGGGTGATGAAGGCCTGCGACGTCGACCTCGCGGAGCTGAAGAAGACCCTCGTCAACTACATCGACACCGAACTCCGCGCCCTGATCGTGGACGATGGCGAGGAAGCCAAGCCGACGGCCGGCTTCCAGCGCGTCATCCAGCGCGCGGTGATCCATGTGCAATCCTCAGGCCGCGACGACGTGACCGGGGCCAATGTGCTGGTCGCCGTGTTCAGCGAGCGCGAGAGCCATGCCGCCTACTTCCTGCAGGAGCAGGACATGACGCGGTACGACGCGGTCAACTACATCGCCCACGGCATCGCCAAGAAGGCCGGGGCCAGCGAGCCCAAGACCGTCAAGGGCGCGACCGATGAAGAGGACGGTGGCGGCAAGCCCAACGCCAAGACCGGCGGCGAGGCGCTCGAGGCCTATTGCGTCGACCTCAACGAGAAGGCGCGGCTGGGCAAGGTCGATCCGCTGATCGGGCGGATGGCCGAGGTCGAGCGCTGTATCCAGATCCTCTGCCGGCGGACCAAGAACAACCCGCTGCTGGTCGGTGAACCGGGAGTCGGCAAGACCGCCATCGCCGAGGGCCTGGCCCGCAAGATCATCAACCACGAAGTGCCGGAGGTGCTGGAAGGCGCCACCATCTTCTCGCTCGACATGGGCGCGCTGCTGGCCGGCACCCGCTATCGCGGCGACTTCGAGGAGCGGATCAAGCAGGTCATCAAGGAGCTGGAGAACCACCCCAACGCCATCCTGTTCGTCGACGAGATCCACACGGTGATCGGCGCCGGCGCGACCAGCGGCGGGGCGATGGACGCCTCCAACCTCCTCAAGCCGGCTCTGGCCTCGGGCACCCTGCGCTGCATGGGCTCGACGACCTACAAGGAGTTCCGCCAGCACTTCGAGAAGGATCGGGCCCTGGTCCGGCGCTTCCAGAAGATCGACGTCAACGAGCCGACGATCGACGACACCATCAAGATCCTCAAGGGTCTGAAGATCTACTACGAAGAGTTCCACAAGCTGAAGTACACCAACGAGGCCATCAAGACGGCGGTGGACCTGTCGGCCAAGTACATCACCGACCGCAAGCTGCCGGACAAGGCGATCGACGTCATCGACGAGGCCGGCGCCGGCCAGATGCTGCTGCCCGAGGGCAAGCGGAAGAAGATCATCGGCGTCAAGGAAATCGAGGCCGTCGTCGCCAAGATCGCCCGCATCCCGCCGAAGTCGGTGTCGAAGACCGACACCGAGGCGCTGAAGGAACTCGAAAAGGACCTGACGCGGGCGGTGTTCGGCCAGGAAGAGGCGATCAAGCAGCTCAGCTCGGCCATGAAGATGGCCCGGGCCGGCCTGCGCGAAGCCAACAAGCCGATCGGCAGCTATCTGTTCAGCGGCCCGACCGGCGTCGGCAAGACCGAAGCCGCGCGGCAGCTGGCCCATACGTTGGGCATCGAGCTGCTGCGCTTCGACATGTCGGAGTATATGGAACGCCACACCGTCAGCCGGCTGATCGGGGCTCCCCCCGGCTATGTCGGCTACGATCAGGGCGGCCAGCTGACCGACGCGGTCGACCAGCACCCGCATGCCGTGGTCCTGCTCGACGAGATCGAGAAGGCTCACCAGGACGTCTACAACATCCTGCTGCAGGTGATGGACAACGGCACGCTGACCGACTCGAACGGCAAGAAGGTCGATTTCCGCAACGTGGTCCTGATCATGACCACCAACGCGGGGGCCTCCGACGCGCAGAAGAACACCATCGGTTTCGGCCGCGGGCGCAACGACGGCGAACAGGACGAGGCGCTCAAGCGTCTGTTCACGCCGGAGTTCCGCAACCGCCTCGACGCCGTGGTGGCCTTCAAGCCGCTGACGCAGGACATCATCCGCATGGTGGTCCAGAAGTTCGTTCTGCAGCTGGAAGCCCAGCTCGCCGACCGCAACATCACCATCGAGACGACGGACGAGGCGGCCGACTGGCTGGCCAAGAACGGCTTCGACGAACTCTATGGGGCGCGGCCGCTGGCCCGGGTCATCCAGGAGCACATCAAGAAGCCGCTCGCGGACGACATCCTGTTCGGCAAGCTGTCCAAGGGCGGCCACGTGAAGGTCGTGCTCAAGGACGGCAAGATCGCCTTCGAGTTCGAGATCGACACGCCCAAGCCGAGAGAACCGGGCGCGCCGGAGATCGAAGAGCCGGCGCTGGCCGAATAGGGCTGGCGAAAACCTCAAGGAATGGGCCGGGTGGAGGAAACTCCCCCGGCCTTTTTCTTTGCGCCGCTTGCCTTGCGGGCCTGTTCGACCCAATTGAGTGATCGGGGTTCACTTGAGGGGCAGCACCATGAAGCGCAGCATCGTCGTCACCGGCGTTTCCACCGGCATCGGCTGGGGCGCCGTGAAGGTGCTCACCGGCCATGGCTTCCATGTCTTCGGCAGTGTCCGCAAACAGGCCGACGCCGACCGGCTGAAGCAGGAATTCGGCGACAGCTTCACGCCGCTGATCTTCGACGTCACCGATGCGGCGGGCGCGAAGGCCGCGGCGGAGACAGTGCGGGCCGCGCTGAACGGTCAGACCCTGGCCGGCCTGGTCAACAACGCCGGCATAGCCGTCGCCGGCCCCCTGCTCCACCTGCCGGTCGAGGACTTCCGCCAGCAGCTGGAGGTCAACGTCACGGGCGTGGTCATCGCCACCCAAGCCTTTGCGCCGCTGCTCGGGGCCGAGGCCGGGCTGACCGGACCCAAGGGCCGGGTGGTCAACATCAGCTCGGTCGGCGGCCGTAACGCCGCGCCATTCATGGGCCCCTACAGCGCCTCGAAATTCGCCCTCGAGGGCCTGTCGGAGAGCCTGCGGCGGGAGCTGCTGATCCACGGCGTCGACGTCATCGTGGTGGCCCCGGGCGCGGTGGCGACGCCGATCTGGGACAAGGCCGACGAGGTCGACACCGGGCCCTACGCGGCGACGGTCTACGCGGCGGCCCTGGACCGGATCAGGGCCTATATGCTGACCATGGGCCGCAAGGGCCTGCCGCCGGAAGCCATCGGCGAGGCGATCCACACGGCGCTGACGGCGGCGAAGCCGAAGCACAGGTATGTGGTGTCGCCGACGCCGTTCGAGGTGCTGCTGACGGAGATTCTGCCGAGGCGGACGATGGACCGGATACTCGGCAAGCGGCTTGGGTTGCTGCCCTAGCGGAGCCGCCCCAACGGTGACGCCTCCGCCCGCTTTGCGGGCGGAGCGTTTGGATGGCCGCCGCGCGCCGTTACCCCGCCAGCAACAGTCCCGCCATCGCCGCGCTCATCAGGTTAGCCAGCGAGCCGGCCAGCACGGCCAGCAACCCCAGCCTCGCAATGGTTGGCCGCTTCTCGGGGATCAGGCCGCCGAGGACGCCCATCTGGATGGCGATGGAGCTGATGTTGGCGAAGCCGCAGAGGGCGAAGGTGATGATGGCCTGGGTGTGGACCGAGAGGGTCGCCTTCGCTTCGCTGAAGTGCAGGTAGGCGACGAACTCGTTGAGGATCAGCTTTTCGCCGAACAGCTCGCCGGCCTTGCGGGCCTCCTCCCACGGCACGTTGAGCATGAACATCAGCGGCGCGAAGACGTAGCCGAGGATCTGCTGGAAGCTGAGGTCCGGGTGGCCGAACAGCCCGCCGACGGCGCCTAGGATGCCGTTGGCCATGGCGATCAGGGCGACGAAGACGATCAGCATGGCGCCGACCGCCACCGCGAGCTGTACGCCGTCCGAGGCGCCGTTGAAGGCGGCCATGATGATGTTGGCCGGACGCTCTTCGTGATGCTCCTCGGGCGTGATCGCCGCGACGGCCTGGACTTCCTCGTCGGCCTCGGCCGGCGGCGGCGCCTTCTCGTCGGGCATGATGATCTTGGCCATCAACAGGCCGCCGGGCGCGGACATGAAGGCGGCGGCCAGCAGGTATTCGATGCGCACGCCCATCTGGGCGTAGGCGGCGAGGATGGAGCCGGCCACCCCGGCCATGCCGGTAACCATCAGGGCGAAGATCTGGGCGTCGGTCAGGCCGCGCAGGTAGCCGCGCACCACCAGCGGCGACTCCGACTGGCCGACCAGCACATTGGCGGCCGCGTAGAGGCCTTCCACCTTGTCGACGCCGAGCAGCCAGCGCAGCGCCCCGCCGCCCCACTTCACCACCAGCTGCATGATCCCGAGATAGTAGAGGATCGAGACCAGGGCCGAGAAGAAGACGATGATCGGCAGGACGTTGATGGCGAAACTGCCGATGCCGTTCACCTGGGTCAGGCCGCCGAACACCATCTCGATGCCAACCTTGCTGTAGCCCAGCAGGCCTTCCACCCCGTGCGCCGCCGCCGCCATCGTGGCGCGGCCGGCCGGCAGGTAGAGGACGAAGACGGCGATGGCCGCCTGCAGCGCGAAGGCGCTGCCCACGATGCGCAGGTTGATGCGGCGCCGGCCACGCGACAGGGCGAAGGCCACCGCCAGAATCAGAAGGATGCCGCCAAGGCCGATCAGGATGTGCTGCATGTGTCGCTCCCCGTGCGGAGTGTTACCGCAAGCGGGAAGGATCGGAAATGCGGCGTTCAGGCCTCGGGGACGCCCGCCGTCGATCCGTGCTCGACCTTGCCGGTTCCGACCTCGGTGCGGGAGAAGACTTCTTCCTGTCCGTCGTTAAGCGTCTCGCCGCCGGCTTCTTCCGCCGCACGGCGGGCGACGATGGCCAAAGCCTCGGCCTCGGTCTCGGCGGTGACCTTCTCATCGCGGAGGCAGGCTTGGGGCGAGGTGTCGTCGCCGAGCCAGACCTGGACGCGCCATTGAGCGGGCATGGGCTTCTCCCTGTTTGAGGAGAGCAACGCGGCGTGGCTAGTCGAGTTGCCGAGCCTTGATGACGCAGATCAGGCCGTCCGGCTCGTAGCGCAGGTCGACCGTGCCGCCCAGTTCGCCGACCAGGCCCTGGCGCAGCAGGCGGCTGCCGAAGCCGCTGCGGGTCGGCGGCGTGACCGGCGGGCCGCCCGCCTCCCGCCAGGTCAGTTCGAGACCGTCGTCTGTCGGCGTCCAGCTGACCGAGACCCGGCCCGAGGCTCCCGACAGGGCCCCATACTTGAGGGCGTTGGTGGCCAGTTCGTGCAGGGCCATGCTGATGGCCAGGGCGGCGCGCGGCCCGACGCGGTGGGCCGGCCCTTCGACGCCGTGGCGGCCGGCGTCGTAGGGGCGCAAAGCGGCGGCGACGACCTCGACGAGGTCGGCGCCCTCCCAGCTTTCGCGGGTCAGGACGTCGTGCGCCGCCGACAGGGCCAGCAGACGGGCGGTGAGCAGGTCGCGGGCCTCGCGCGTGGCCTCGCCGCCGCGCAGGGTCTGGTGGGCGATCGACTGGACCGAGGCCAGGGTGTTCTTCACTCGATGGTTCAGCTCGTTGATCAACAGCTGCTGGTGCTGTTCGGCGCGGCGGGCTTCGGTGACGTCGACGTTGACGCCGATCATGCCGATGAAGCGGCCTGAAGCGTCCTGGCGCGGCTCGGCGCGGGTGAACAGGGAGCGGATCTCGCCGTCGGCGCGGATGTAGCGAGCCTCGACCTCGAAGGCCTGCTGGCGGGCCATGGCCGCGCCGAAGGTCTCGAACAGGGCCGCTGCGTCCTCCTCCAGCAGGGTCTGGGCCCAGGTGAAGCCGGCCAGGTCGTCCGGCACACCCCAGAAATCGCGCAAAAGCCGGTTGAGGTAGACGCAGCCGCCGTGCTCGTCGCCCATCCACAGCATGACCGGGGCGCTCTCGGCCAGCAGGCGGAAGCGGGCCTCGCTCTCGCGCATGGCCGCCTCGGCGGCGCGCATCTCGGTCAGGTCGATGGCCAGGCCGACATAGCCCTGGAAACCGCCCTCGGGGGTCAGCCGCGGCTTGGCGCTGGCCAGCATGGTGCGCCAGACGCCGTCCGAGCGCTTGAAGCGGGCCTCGAAGCTGTAGGGTTCGATGTTCAGCCGGGCCGAGGCGCGAGCCCCGAGCACGCCGGGCAGGTCGTCCGGATGCAGCATGTCGATCCAGACATTGCCGAGCAGGCTGTCGGTCGGGGCGCCGGCGTAGTCGCCGAAGGCCTGGTTGGCGAACTCCATCTCGCCGGCGGCGTTGGTCATCCAGATCGGGGCCGGCGCCTGATCGGCCATGGCCCGGAAGCGGCTCTCGCTCTCGTGCAGCGCGGATTCGGCCCGGGCTCGCTGCAGGGCCGACCAGGTGCGGGCGGCGACGTCCTCGACGAGGGCGGCCTCCGTTTCGGTCCAGACGCGGGGCTGGGTATCGTGGACGAACAGGACGGAATTGAAGCGGCCGTCGCGGATCAGGCCGACGCCGAGCTGGGCGATGATGCCGCCGCGCCCGTAGGCGTCGGCATGCGGCCGGGTGCGGGGATCGGTCCGGGAGTCGTCGATGCGCAGGCAGCGGCCGGCGCGAAGCTCGTCCATCACCTGCGGTCCGAAATTGTCGAGCCGGAAGGCGCGGCCGGCCAGGCTGTTCACCCCTTCGGCGGTCCAGTCGCCGGGCACGGTCATCATCTCGCCGGCGGCGTCGATCTCGCCGAAGCCGGCGCGGGCGACGCCCAGATGCAGGGCCAGTTCGCGGGCGGCGATGCGGGTGATCTCGACGGGATCGGAGGCGGCGCGCAGGCGCTCAGACAGCTGCAGCAGGAAGCTCAGGCGCTGGCGGGTGCGGACGTGGTCGGTGGTGTCGGTGACAGCGGCGAAGACCCCCGCCACGGTCCCGCCCTCGTCGTGCACCGGGGTGTAGGACAGGGTGTACCAGCCCTCCTGCGGATAGCCGTTGGGCGAGATCACCCGGCGAACGTTCTCGGCCCAGGTCGGCTGGCCGGCGTAGGCCGGATCAATCAGGCCGCGGGCGTCCTCATAGATTTCCGGCCAGACCAGGGCGATGGGCTGGCCCAGGGCGATGGCGTCGCGGCTGCCGAGGATGCGCGAGTAGGCGTCGTTGTAGATGAAGATCCGTTCGGGGCCCCAGAGCAGGAACATCGGCTGACGGGCGTTGAGCATCAGGCCGATGGCGGTGCGCAGGCTCTGTCGCCACTGCGCGATGGGCCCCAGCGGCGTCGCCGACCAGTCGTGACGGCGCACGCGGTCGGCCAGGGCGCCGGCCGCCTGGGGAAAGGCGACCGCCGTCATCGGCGTCGAAGGTGACTGATCGTCAGGCAAGCCGTCCCCGCTGTGGACGGTCGGCGCCCCGCCTCGTCCAAGGGACGAGAATGCGCGAGTCGGCGGTTAGTTGCAGCCCGGCTGAAAATCGGCGACCGAGGGTCAGCGGCTCGAGAGTCAGCGGCCGGGGGCGACGACCATGCAGGTCTGCCGCTTGGCGCTGAGCGCCTTGCAGGCGGCCCGGGCGTCGTCGGCCGTCAGGCCGGTGAAGCGGACGCGGAAGAAGCCATCGACCTTGCCGCCGATGACGCCCTCGGCGTCGTCCAGCACCTTGGCGAAGCGCTTCTTGATCGTGCCCATCTGGGTCTTCGCCTGATCCTTGCTCTTGAAGGCGCCGGCCTGGACCGTCCACTGGCCGCGGGGCTTCTTCGGCGGCGGGGCCTTCTTGACGACCGCGGCCTTCTTCACCGGCGGATCGGCGATGGCCTTCATGCTCGAGACCACTTCCACGTCGCCGACGTCGGGGCCGCTGGTGAAGTAGGCGCGCGGCAGGTCGCCGTCGCCCTGGGCGGTGTCGTACTGCAGCGGCGCGGGCGGCGGCGGCGGTTCGAACAGGCTCTGGGCGACGAGGATGCGCTCGCCGCGGTCGCGGCGACGCATGACGTCGAAGCCGGTGGTCAGCAGTTCCTGCACATGGTTGTCGCGGGCGGCGTTGGAGGTGCCGCCCAGCATGACGACGATCAGCCGACGGCCGTCCTGCACACCCGAGGCGGCGAGGTTGTAGCCCGAGGCGTTGGTGTAGCCGGTCTTCAGGCCATCCACGCCCGGCATGCGGAAGAGCAGCCGGTTGTGGTTGTTCATGGTGACGCCCCGGTAGGTGAAGGAGCGCAGGTTGAACAGGCTGTAGTACTGCGGATAGTCGCGCATCACGGCGCGGGACATGATGGCGATGTCGCGGGCCGACGAGACCTGGCGGCTGTCGGGCAGGCCCGAGGCGTTGACGAAGCGGGTGTTGAGCATGCCCAGCTCCTGGGCCCGCAGGGTCATCAGGGCGGCGAACTTGGCTTCCGAACCGGCGGCCATGTGCTCGGCCAGGGCGACGGCCATGTCGTTGGCCGATTTGACGGCGATGGCCTTCATGGCGTCGTCGACGGTGATCACCTCGCCGGCCGTGAGGCCAAGCTTGGTCGGCGGCTGGGCGGCGGCCTTGGCCGAGACGGTGATCAGGTCGGTCGGCTTCAGCCGTCCCTCGTTGATCGCCTCGAAGGCCAGGTAGAGGGTCATCACCTTGGTGATCGAGGCCGGATAGCGCGGGCTGTCGGCGCGCTTGGCGTACAGCACCTCGCCGGAATTGGCGTCTACCACGACAGCGGCATACTTGGGTTGCGCGGCAGGGTTCGTGCGCGGGGCCGACTGAAGCTGGGCGTAGGGAACCTGAGCGGCCGCCAGACCGTTAGCGATAGGCGCGAAAACCATCGCGGCGGCGGCGAATACAGCGAACACTACGCGGCGGGCGGGCTGGTACATGCGGCGTCCGTCGATGAATCAATGGGTTGCGCCACCCCCCTTCGGCGGCGACATGCACCATAACATGCACGACCACGCCTTACGCCAAAGTAAACACCTCTTGAGCGAAAACGCCGCACACCCCTGAAATGACGACGTTTTTCGTTCACGGGAGCGTCATTGTGCACTGCACAATAAATCGTTGACTGCTGCAGTGCAGCATGAGAAAACGACGTTGCGCCGAACCTCCCCATGCCTCGGCGATCCAGATCACCGCCAAGCCTCTCAAGGAGCCTCCCATGGCCGCCGCCGAAACCCTCAAAGCCACCGTCGAACAGTTCACCGTCGCCGGCAACCAAGCCTTCAAGGACCAGGTCGAGAAGAACCTCGCCGGCCTGAACGAGCTGAACGCCCACTCCAAGAAGAACCTCGAAGCCGTCGTCGCTTCGGTGACCGCCGCCACCAAGGGCGCCGAGTCGCTGGGCGCGCAGTACATGGCCTATTCCAAGACCGCCGTGGAAAACCAGGTCGCCGCCGCCAAGGCCCTGTCGGGCGCCAAGAGCGTGCAGGAAGCCGTCGAGCTGCAAACCACCTGGGCCAAGAGCGCCATGGAGCTCTACATGGCGCAGGTCGGCAAGATGGGTGAAACCGTCGCCGCCGCCGTCAAGGACAGCATGAAGCCGCTCAACGAACGCGTCACCGCGACCGTCGAGAAGCTGCAGTCGGTGAAGTAGCCCTCTCCCCCCAGTAGCTTCACCAACAAGTGAGGGCCCGGATCGGTAACGATCCGGGCCTTTTCCGTTTCCGGGTCAGGCGTTGAGGCGCTAGTTATCGGCCATGTCCAGCGCCGAAACCCGCCTGGCCGCCGCCGGCATCACCCTGCCCGCCCCGGTCGCCCCGATCGCCAACTACGTGCCCTTCGTCCGCTCGGGCAATCTGCTGCATATTTCGGGGCAGGTTTCGCTCGACGCCTCGGGCGGCGTCACCGGCATCGTCGGCGAGGACATCAATGTTCCCGACGCCGTCGCCGCCGCCCGGCTGTGCGGCATCAACCTGATCGCCCAGATGAAGGCCGCCACCGGCGACCTCGACAAGGTGGTCCGCATCGTCAAGCTGGGCGGCTTCGTCCAGGCCGGGCCCGACTTCTACGATATCCCGACCATCATCAACGGCGCCTCGGACCTGATGGTCGAGGTGTTCGGCGAGGCCGGCCGCCACGCCCGCTCGGCTGTCGGCGTCTATCGCCTGCCGCGCAACTTCGCCGTCGAGGTCGATGCGGTGGTGGAGCTGGCCCCATGAAGCATCACCCGCGACCCGCGCCCGAGGCGTTCGGCCAGGCCTGGGAGCTGCTGTTCAACCCGCCGGTGGCGCACCGCGGCCTGTGGTCGCCGGACGGTCCGCCGGAGAACAGCCTGGGCGCCTTCCACGCCGCCTGCGCCGCCGGCTACGGCATCGAGCTGGACGTCCACCTGACCGCCGACGGCGAGGCGGTGGTGTTCCACGACTATTCCCTCGACCGCATGTGCGGCGTCGAAGGCAAGCTGAAGGACCGCAGCCTCGCCGACCTGCGGCCGCTGCGCCTCAAGGGGACCGAGGAAGGCATTCCCACCCTGGCCGAGGCCCTGGTCGAAATCGGCAGCCGGGCGCTGGTGCAGATCGAGCTGAAGACCCCGTTCGGCGAGGTCGGCGATCTGGAGAAACGGGTCAGCGAGGTGCTGCTCGACCATCACGGCCCGACCTGCGTCATCGGCTTCAACCCCTACAGCCACGCCTGGTTCGCCGATCACCATCCGCAGATCCTGCGCGGCCTCGACAGCTACGCCTGGAACGACGAGGCGGCGATGAAGCTGGCCCCGGAGATGCGCAAGAGCTTCGCCAACCTCGAGCATGTCGAGATCGCCCGGCCCGACTTCCTGGCGCTGGACACCCGCATGCTGCCCTGCCCGCGCGCCGAGCTGTACCGTAGCCGCGGCATGCCGATCATCGCCTGGACGGTGCGTGACCTGGAGGACGGCGAGCGGCTGGAAGCCTACTGCGACAACGTCATCTTCGAGGGCTTCCGCGCGTGAGCTTGAAGCCGGCGGTTCGTATCCACCGCCGTATCGCCGAGATCGGAAAGGCCGCCTGGACCGCCTGCGCCGGCGAGGGCAATCCCTTCGTTTCCTACGACTTCCTCGACATCTGCGAGGAAAGCGGCTGCGCCACGGACCGCACGGGCTGGGCCCCGCATCACCTGTCGATCGAGGACGAGGCCGGCGAGGTCGGCGCGGTCATGCCGCTCTATCTGAAGAGCCACAGCCAGGGGGAATACGTTTTCGACTGGTCCTGGGCCGACGCCTATGAGCGGGCCGGCGGGCGGTATTATCCCAAACTGCAGTGCGCCGCGCCCTTCTCGCCGGTGACCGGCCCGCGCCTGCTGGTGCGGCCGGACATCGACCAGACCGAGGGCCGGAACATGCTGCTCGGCGGGGCGCTGACCGTCGCCGAGAAGCTGGGCGCCTCGGGCCTGCACGTCACCTTCCCGAACGAGGGCGACTGGCGGTTCCTGACCACGGCCGGCCTGCTGGCGCGGCAGGACCAGCAGTACCATTGGGAGAACCTGGGCTACGCGACCTTCGACGACTTCCTGGCCGCCCTGTCGTCGGGCCGGCGCAAGACGATCCGGCGCGAGCGCCGCGACGCCCAGGCCGGGGTCGAGATCGTCGGGCTGACCGGGTCGGACCTGACCGAGGAGCACTGGGACGCCTTCTTCGCCTTCTACATGGACACCGGCGCGCGCAAGTGGGGCAGCCCCTACCTGAACCGGCGGTTCTTCTCTCTGCTCGGCGAGCGGATGGCCGACCGGGTGCTGCTGGTCATGGCCAGGCGCGAGGGGACCTGGATCGCCGGGGCCCTCAACCTGATCGGCGACGACTGCCTGTACGGCCGCAACTGGGGCGCGCTGGAGGAGCGGCCGTTCCTGCATTTCGAGCTCTGCTACTACCAGGCCATCGAGCACGCCATCCGGCTGGGCCTGAAACGGGTCGAGGCCGGCGCCCAGGGCCAGCACAAGATCGCCCGCGGCTACCTGCCCTCCCCCGTCTATTCCGCCCACTGGATCGCCGACCCCATGCTGCGCGAACCGGTGGCCCGCTACCTGGACCAGGAGCGGGCCAATGTGCAGGGCGAGATGGACTACCTGGCCGAGGAATTCTCGCCGTTCAGGCAGGCTTAGGCAGCGGCGCCCAGAGGTCGTCGACCAGGTCCAGTTCCATGGCCGGCAGGCGTTCGAGAATGGCGGCGTGCTGGCGGGCGCTGAGCGCCGCATCGACGTCGGGTCGTTCGAAGAAGGCCTTGCGGTGCTCGCGGCTGGGCCAGCGGGCGATGGCGACATAGGTCCCGTCGGCTTCCTTGAACAGGGCCGAGCCGCCCGAGCCGAAGCGGTCGAGGGCAATCTGTGTGACCGTGTGCCAGTCGGCCTCGTACCGGGCTTCCGAGCCCGGGCGCAGGCGCATGCGGTAGACGGCGACGAACATCAGCTGGCGTCCCAGGAGTCCTTGAGAAGCTTGACGATCGAGGCGTCCACCTCATCGGGCGACGAGAGGGTGACCGCCGCCTTGAGGCGCTCGGACCAGCCCTCGTTCCTGTAGGGCTCAAGGCGCGGGTCGGCGTCGGGCGAGACGCAGAGACCCAGCCGCGCCTTGCCGCCCTTCAACGGCCGCGTCGAGGCGAACTGGAAGGTCCGCGACCAGGCCGAAAAGCCCTTGCGCTGGCCGGCGACGAGGCCCGGGTAGTCCTTCACCTGGGCCTCGATGGCTTCGAGGATGGCGGTCGAGGCCGGGTCCTTCCACAGGGCGGTGCGGAGGGCCGGGCCGTCGTCCCAGCCGATCTCCGGCGGGAAGGCCTCCGACAGGATGTGGGCGATGCGGTTGACGCCGAGGCCATGGTGCTCGCGCAGCCATTCGGTGCGTTTGCGCGGCGTCGTCTCCGGGCAGGTCCTGGCGATGGCGACCCATTCGCCCAGGGTCTTGCCGGTGTCGCGCTCGAGGCTGGCCTGGACCGAGGCGAACCACTTCTTCTGGCGCTCGGTGAGGTGTTCGGCCATCGTCTTTCCGTCCCTGTTGGAGCGAGTTTGATGAGTCTGGACGGAACCTACGACGACGCCAACATCTTTGCGAAGATCGTCCGGGGCGAAATCCCCAGCGCCAGGGTGTTCGAGGACGACGACGTCCTGGCCTTCATGGACGCCTTTCCGCAGGCCAAGGGCCATTGCCTGGTCATCTCCAAGACCTCGAAGGCCCGCAACCTGCTCGACGTCGAGCCCGAGGTGTTGGTCAAGGTCATGGCCGCCGTCCAGCGGCTGACGCGGGCGGCGCGCAAGGCGTTGAAACCGGACGGGATCGTGGTGACGCAGTTCAACGGGGCGCCGGCCGGCCAGACGATCTTCCACCTGCATTTTCACGTCATCCCGCGCTGGGAGGGCGAGGCGCTGGGGCGGCATGGCGGCGGCATGGCCGATCCGGCTGAACTGCAGGCGCTGGCGGGGCGGATCAAGGCGGCGCTGGACTGATGCGCGGCGCCGCTCTCGCCCTGACGGCGGCTCTGGTCGCCACCCCGGCGGCGGCGGCCGATTTCCGGATCTTCGCCGACGACCGCGAGGGGCTGGGGGTGGTCGACCTGGACAGCATCGTCATGGCCGGGACCTTCCAGAGCTTCGAGTTGGTGCTGATCTACGGCGACGGCGACGGGGCGGTGCAGGTGGCGATGATGCCGATGCAGCTCTCCTGCGGGCGGCGGCAGTTCCGGGCCAACGGGCCGGCGCGGGGGCTGGATGCACAGCTCAAACCGGTCGAGACCCACGAGATGCCGAGCGACTGGAAGCCGACCGAGGGCAGCCAGATGGCGCGGGTGGCGGCCCATATCTGCGACGGCGTGCCGATGCCGCTGGCCCCGGGCGGCAGCGTCCAGGAGGTCATGGACCGGCGGCTGGCGCGGGTTCCGAACTAGCGCTTGAGCAGCCGGTCGCGG
>JAQGIK010000111.1 GCA_028291265.1 Caulobacter sp.
GCCCGACGCTGAGGCGTTGGTCGAGGCCGACATCGCCGGGGTGCTCCGGCGGCGCTGGACCTATGGCGAGCTGGCGGCCGAAGCCGAGCGTCTCGCGAAGGCGCTGTTGTCGCGTTACCAGCCCGGCGACCGGATCACCGTCTGGGCGCCGAACATCCCCGAATGGGTGATCCTCGAATACGCCGCCGGGTTCGCAGGCCTGACCCTGGTCACCGCCAATCCGGCCTACCGACCGCGCGAGTTGCAGTACGTCCTGGAGCAGTCCGGCTCCGTTGGCCTGTTCATCGTCAAGGAGCATCGCGGCAACCCGATGGCCGCGATCGCCGCCCAGGTGGCGGCGCGGAACCGCGCCGTGCGCGAGGTCGTCGATCTTGAGGACCCCGAGGCGCTCTACGCCGGCGAGGCGGCCGCGATGTCGCTGCCCGAGGTCCGCCCGGGCGATCCAGCGCAGATCCAGTACACCTCCGGCACCACCGGCTTTCCGAAGGGCGTGGTGCTGCACCATCGCGGCATCACCAACAATGCCCGGTTCTCGATGATCCGGATGGGCCTGCGGAAGGGCGAGGCGGTCCTCAATGTCATGCCGCTCTTCCACACCGCCGGTTGTGGGCTGCTGACGCTGGGCGCCGTGCAGTTCGGCTGCCGGCTGATCGTGGCGCGGATTTTCGATCCTGCGCGGGTGCTGGACATCGTCGCTGCCGAGCGTGTTGAGTTGGTGCTCGGCGTGCCGACCATGCTGGTCGCCCTGCTGGAAGCCCAGGCCGCCCGACCGCGCGACCTCTCGTGCGTCCGGACGACGGCATCGGGCGGCGCCATGGTGCCGCCGGAGCTGGTCCGGCGGATCCGGACGGAGTTCGGTTGCGACTTCTACATCGTCTACGGCCAGACTGAGAGTTCGTGCCTCCTGAGCATCGCGGCTGCCGACGATTGCGAAACCGTCGGCCAGCCCCTGGCCCAGACGGAGGTGTCCATTCGTGATCCGCAGACCAACGCCGTACAGCCGCCCGGCGCCGTCGGGGAGATCCACGCGCGCGGCTACGGCGTCATGCTCGGCTACAATGACGATCCCGAGGCCACCTCGAAGGCCATCGATGCCGACGGCTGGCTGCGCACCGGCGACCTCGGGACCCTGGATGCTGGCGGACGCCTCAGGATCACCGGCCGGGTGAAAGAGATGATCATTCGCGGTGGGGAAAATCTGTTCCCCGCCGAGATCGAGAACGTCCTGCTGGAACACCCCGACGTCGCCGAGGTGGCGGTCGTCGGCGCCCCGGACGAGCGCTGGGGCGAGATCGTCGTCGCCTTCCTGCGGCCGGCGACGGGCGCGCGGCTGGATCGGACGGCGCTGGCAGCCCACTGCCGCGAGCGCATCTCGCCGCAGAAAACACCCGCGCACTGGATCGAGATCGCGGAGTGGCCGCTCACCGGCTCCGGCAAGATCCAGAAATTCGTGCTGCGGGACAGGTTCATCGCCGGCGAGTTTGAAGGCGCCCGGCCTTAGCAGGCGCATGCCTCGCCTGGCGGGCCGCAGTTGCTGCGACCGCCCTGCAAGCCAACGTTCCCAAGGTCGTCCGAGCTGGGTCGAAAGCGGACTTCGGGGCTCGCCCCTGCAGGGCCTAAGCCGGGGCGTCCCGGCGGAGCGCGCGCACGGCCGCGCGCAACAGCGTGACGGTCTCGGCGCTGGCGGCGATGTCCGCAGGCTTGCGCCACGCGCTCTGGAGGACGGCGACCACCTGCTCGCCCGGGTTGAGGTAGATCAGCTGGCCAAAACCGCCGATCGCCGCAAAGACGCCGTCGTGGACGCCAGGGGCGGGCGGCGTCGCCCACCAACAATAACCGTAGCCGCCCGCGTTGCCCGGCGACAGGCGACCGTAGGCGGTCGCCTCGCTGTCCGGTCGGCCCGCCAGATCGCGCCAGCCGCGCGGCGCCACCCGTCGACCATCGGCAGCCTCGTCGTCCTCCAGCATCAACAGCCCGAAGCGGCCCAGGTCGCGCA
This sequence comes from Caulobacter sp., assembly GCA_028291265.1. GTDB lineage: Bacteria > Pseudomonadota > Alphaproteobacteria > Caulobacterales > Caulobacteraceae > Caulobacter. The sequence continues at coordinate 1,997 of JAQGIK010000111.1, forward strand.
GGCGGGCGCTGATGCCAAACCCGCCCGGTTCCAGGCCGTCTTCCGACTCCAGTTGCCAGTGCCCGTCGGCTTCCATCCCGCCGGGGCCCCAGACCCGCATCGCCAGATAGTCGGCCAACGGCCGGCCCGTCGCGGCGGCGATCACCGCGGCCAGCACGCAGCTCTCACCGGTCGAATAGTTGAAGACCGTGCCCTGTGGATGGGCGCGCGGCGGCCGGCAGAGCAGGTCCAGGACGACCCCCGGCCGGCGACGGGCCATGGCCCGGCCCAGGCGCCCGGCGTCGGAGCGCGCGTCGCCGTCATCGTCCTCGCGCCAGGCCACGCCCGAGCACATCCGCAGGAGATTGCGGATCGTGACGCCCTCGTAGGCCGAGCCTGACAGCTGCGGCAGATAGAGGTCGCAGGGATCGTCGAGGCTGCCGATGGCGCCGTCGTGCAGCGCGGCGCCCGCCAGCGTCCCGGTCACGGATGTCGCGGTCCCGAAGCCCGTCCACAGGCTCTCGGGACCGTTGCCCATGCCATAGCGCTCGAGGGCGATCTCGCCGCCCTTCAGGATCAGCAGCCCGGCGGTGCGACGGCGGGCCATGTAGTCGCCGACGCTCAAGGTGAGGTCGCCCAGCCGATAGGTCAGGTCCGCAAGCGAACGGGTGTGCGGCGGAAGCGCCCGCACCCGGTCGCCGCGCCGGATCGCGCGCACCGGCCAGACCTGGTCCTGGTTGCGGAAGGTGGCCGCCTGGTTCTCAGGCGTCGTGTCCATGACGTTCGGAGCCGCTCGCTCCGTGGCCGCGATTTCGGTCATCGCAATCTCCCTGTTGAGACCGCATGAAAACGCGTCCGGCGGGGGTGTTCGCAAGGCAACTTAAGTTGGCTTGCCTCGCCCAGGCCGGCTTGGCATGGTCATGCTCGCGATCTGCAAGGGCGGAAAGCGGGCAGGCCTTCCGATCGCCGACGATCTCGCCTGCATAGGGTCTGCACCAACTTGAACTATGCAGTGCCTGCGCGTGGCGCCGGAACGGCCGAGCTGCTGTGGATCGTAGGTCGCCATGACGTTCAGGTTCTTGAGAGACGGCGTGTGGCTCTGCCTGAATGGAATGGCGGCCCTCATCTTCCTCTGGTTGTCATCGAGCCAGTGGATTGAACCTGAACTAAGGGGCTACCCCGGCGCGTCCGGAGGAGCCCCTGTGATCTTCGCCCTGATCGTCGCCCAGCTGCTTGGCCCGCTTCTGTTGCTGAACCTGATCTGGTTGGGCCTCGCGGCGTGGAAGTCGCTTCCCCAGCGAGACTGGACGCCCGTGTGGGCTTTTGCGGGCATGGCCGTCGGCTGGATCGGCCTCATTCATTTCAGCGCATCGAGGGTCTGAACGACACCCAGGGACGGCAAGGCTCCGTTGACGACCGACCCGCCCTCACGCAGATGAGGTCCATGCCCCGCCAGATCCTTCTCGTCCGCCATTGCCAGTCGCAGGCCAACGCCGACGGACGCCTTGAGGGCAAGGGCGACTCCCCCCTCAGCGAGATCGGGCGCGAGCAGGCCCGGCGGGTGGCCGCCTTCGTCGCCGCCCATGGTGTCGGCGCGGCGACGCTGGTCGCCAGCCCCCTGTCCCGTGCGAGAGAGACCGCCGCCGAGATCGCCGCCCTGTGCGGTTGGACTGCGTCGCATGATCCCCGCATCCGCGAGTGCGAAATGGGCTGGATGGAGGACATGTCCTATGCCGAGGTCCGCAAACACATGGTCGAGAACCAGCTGACCGTCCTCGATGACCAGGTGCATGGCGGCGAGAGCCTGGACACCCTTGCCGGGCGCTTCTGGGAAGCCCTGAGGGAGGTGCTGGCCGTGACCAAGGGGCCGCTGGTCGCCGTCTCCCACGGCGTCGCTATCCATGCGCTCGTCGAGCGCCGCTTCGGCCACGAACTGGGCCTGGCCCAGATCGCCAACGGCGACGTCTTCGAACTTTGGCTGGAGGGGGACACGGTGACAGGGCCCCCGACGCGTCATCCGCTCACACCAGGGTAGCGAGCAGGTCGTCCAGCTGCTCGAACTGTTCGGGCAAGCCATCCTCCGCCCCGCGCTCGGCCTCCAGCGCCGCCTTGGTCGGAAAGCGGTCGCTGTAAGTCAGCAGGCACTGCTCGCCCCGGTCCTCGAAAGTCACGGTGGTCACCGCGCCGTCGTCCCCTTCCTCGTTGGTCCAGACGAGGCGCGCGTCCGGGATCACCTCGAGGTATTTCCCGAAGAAGCTGAACGACGACGCCTCGTCGTGGCCGAAGGTCAGCTGATAGCCGCCGCCGGTGCGCACATCCATCTCGCAGGACAGGATCGGCATCCCCAGCGACTTTGGCGCCCACCAGTGCTTGAACAGCTCGGGCGTCGTCCAGGCCTTGAAGACGATGCGGGCAGGGGCATTGAAGGTCCGCGTGACCACCAGCTCCGTGTCCGACGTCCGCTCGATCCTGGTGGGCCCGCTCCGGTCAGCCTGGTTCTCACCCATCGGTTCGCTCCCTCGTTTTGAGTTCTTCGACAATCTCGTCCAGCGCCTCGAAGCGGGCGTCCCAGACCTGCTGGCGGGCCTCGATCCAGGCCGCCTCCTCCTCCAGCCGGCGCTGCCCCAGCCGGCAGGTCCGCACCCGGCCGACCTTCTGCGTCGTCACCAGCCCCGCCTGCTCCAGGACTCCGACGTGCTTCTTCATGCCGGTGAGGGTCATGTGGAAACGATCGGCGAGGTCCGAGATCGAGGCGTCGCTGCGGCCCAGCTGCTCCAGCACGCCCCGCCGTGTGGCGTCCGAGAGGGCGGCGAAGGAGGCGTCGAGTCGGGCTGAGAAAAACTGAACCATATGGTTCAGTTTCTAGCGCGTTATGTCGCGGGCCGCAAGAGCCGGCGTACTTGCCGGAAGACTACGTCCGGCCGCACATCGCCAGCGGTCGTCTGGCGCGCGTTCTCGCCGACTGGACGCCGCGCTCGTCGGGCTATCACCTCTACTACCCCCGCCGCCGCCAGCCGATCCCGGCCTTCGGGGTGCTCGTCGATGCGCTGCGCCACCGGCCGTGACAGCGACCGGGCGCTTCCTCGCGACGGGTGGCGGTTCGCAACCGGCCGGGCCGCCGAATATGTCTATACATATTGCCTGGGCGGCCTCCGGCGCCGTCCTCACCACCACAGCAGGTCGGTGGCCAACTGCGCCACGATTTTCCCCACCTTGCCGCAAAGCCTCACCCCTTCGCCCCCACCGGTCACCCCCGACGTCCCCTCCCGTCCGGCACCGATCACCCGCCGCTAACCTCTTGTCCCGCCAAAACAATTTTCCGGAGTCGCCATCGAAGCTGCTGTTTCCGCTGCGGGGTAGGTATAATGGAGCCCGCTTCGATAACCGGCCTCGACCGCGAGGGGGCCAGTTGCCCCTCGCGCCGACTCCCGGCAGCCGCTAAACCCCCTGTTCCCGCGTCAGACGGGCAAAGGGCCGGGAGACGCCTGTATGAGTTCCGACACCCTCGATCGCGGTCTGGTCCTCGACGCCGTGCGCGTCACCGAGGCCGCCGCCATCGCCTCCTGGGCCCTCGTCGGCCGCGGCGACGAGATGGCCGCCGACCAGGCCGCCGTCGACGCCATGCGCAATGCCCTCAACGACCTCGACATCGAGGGCGTCATCGTCATCGGCGAGGGCGAGCGGGACGAAGCCCCGATGCTCTACATCGGCGAGAAGGTCGGCAAGGGCGGTCCCCGCGTCGACATCGCCCTCGACCCGCTGGAAGGCACCAGCCTGACCGCGAAGGCCCAGGCAAACGCCCTGGCCGTCATGGCCTGGGCCCCGGCCGGCACGCTGCTCAACGCCCCCGACACCTACATGGACAAGATCGCTTGTGGCCCGGGCTATCCGGCCGGCATCCTCGATCTCGACCGCAGCCCGGCCGACAACGTCCTGGCGCTGGCGGCGGCAAAGGGCACGACCGCCGACCAGGTCACCGTCTGCGTGCTGGACCGGCCGCGCCACGCCGAGATCATGGCCAGCCTGCGGTCGGTCGGGGCGCGGGTCTATCTGATCTCCGACGGCGACGTGGCCGGCGTGATCAACACCGCCGACCCGGAGACCGGCATCGACCTCTACATCGGCCAGGGCGGGGCGCCCGAAGGCGTGCTGGCCTGCGCGGCGCTGAAATGCGTCGGCGGCCAGTTCCAGGGCCGGCTGATGTTCCGCACCGCCGACGAACGCGGCCGGGCCGCCCGGCTCGGCATCACCGACCTCGACCGCAAGTACGACCTCGACGACATCGTCCGCGCCGACGCCATCTTCGTGGCCACCGGGGTGACCAAGGGGGCGCTGCTCGACGGCGTCACCTATCGCAATGGCTTCGTTCATACCCATTCTCTGGTCATGAACAGCCACAGCCACACCGTGCGCGAAGTGCGGATGAAGCGGGCCCTGTAATGGCGGACGGGTCCGGCCCGGAAGACTTCCTGGGCGTCCGCAAGTCGCTGACCGGCCGCGTCTGGCGCCGTCGCCCCGCCGACGAGGGCGTCTCCCGCGAGCACCAGTTGCGCCACGGCCTCAGCGAGCCGCTGGCCCGCGCCCTGGCCTCGCGCGGCATCACCGCCGAGGGGGGAGGGGACTTCCTCAACCCCACCCTCAAGGCCCTGTTCCCCGATCCCTCGACCTTCGCCGACATGGACCGCGCCGCCGAGATCCTCGTCGACGCCGCCGTCAGCGGCCGGCCGGCCGTGGTCTTCGCCGACTACGATGTCGACGGGGCCTCGAGCGCCGCCCAGATCGTCCGCTGGTTCCGGGCCATGGGCCGCGACCTGCCGGTCTATGTCCCCGACCGCATCCTCGAGGGCTACGGTCCCAGCCCCGCCGCCTTCCGCAAGCTCAAGGACAGCGGCGCCGAGCTGGTCATCACCGTCGACTGCGGCGCCGCCGCCCACGACGCCCTGATCGAGGCCGCCCGCATCGGCCTCGACGTCGTGGTCATCGACCACCACCTGATGCGCGGCGAGCCGCCGCCGGCCGCCGCGCTCGTCAACCCCAACCGCCCCGACGACACCTCCGGCCAGGGCCACCTGGCGGCGGCCGGCGTGGTGTTCGTTCTCATGGCCGCCCTCAACCGCGAGGCCCGCAAGCGCGGCCTGTTCGAGGACCGCGCCGCCCCCAATGTCATGGACTGGCTGGACCTGGCCGCCATGGGCGCCGTCTGCGACGTCACCTCCCTGACCGGCTTCAACCGCGCCCTCGCCGCCCAGGGCCTGAAGGTGATGAGCGGCTGGCGCAACATTGGCCTCAAAGCCCTGCTCGACGTCGCCAAGGCGCAAGGGCCCGCCACCACCTTCCACGTCGGCTTCATCCTCGGCCCCCGCATCAACGCCGGCGGCCGCATCGGCCGGGCCGACCTCGGGGCCCGCCTGCTCAGCACCGAGGACCCGGAAGAGGCCGCCGCCCTGGCCCAGGAGCTCGACGCGCTCAACGCCTCCCGCAAGGAGGTCGAGAAGGCGGTGATCGACGAGGCCGTCGCCTCCATCGAGAAACAGAGCAACTTCGACCCCGACGCCCCGGTCATCGTCGCCGCCGGCGACGGCTGGCACCCGGGCGTCGTCGGCATCGCCGCCGGCCGCCTGCGCGAACGCTACCGCAAGCCGGTGATCGTCATCGGCATCGACCGCCACGCCGACGTCGGCAAGGGCTCGGGCCGCTCGCAGCCCGGGGTCAACCTCGGCCGCGCCATCCAGAGCGCCTTCGACGACGGCCTGTTGCTGGCCGGCGGCGGCCACGCCATGGCGGCGGGCCTGACCGTCCGGCCAGCAGGCATCCCGGAGCTGCGCGCCTACCTTTCCGACAAGCTGGCCGGGGAGATGATCGACGCCGCCGCCCAGGACGCGGTCGAGATCGACGCCCTGATCGCCCCCGGCGGCGCCACCCGCGCCCTGTGGACCGACTTTCAGCGCCTGGCCCCGTTCGGCCCCGGCAATCCCGAGCCGCTGTTCGCCATCCCCGACGCCCGAATCGAGTACCCGATCGCCATGCGCGGCGGCCATGTGCGGGTCACCCTGGTCGATTCGTCGGGCCAGCGGCTGAAGGCCGTCGCCTGGCGGGCCGGCGAGACCGAAATGGGCCAGCGACTGCTGGCCGGCGGCGGCGGTCTGCACCTGGCCGGCAAGTTGAAACCCGACGACTGGCAGGGCCGGGAGGGTGTGGAACTGGAGATCGAGGACGCCGCCGACCCAAGAAAAGCGGTAGACTAGATTTTCTTCTTGAAGCGCTTGCACCCTCCGGAGAGCTTGGCTATACCGCCGCTTCCTCGCTGTGCGCCCTTCGTCTATCGGTTAGGACCCCAGATTTTCAATCTGGTAAGAGGGGTTCGACTCCCCTAGGGCGTACCACGAGGCTTTTCCGACATTTGCGCAGATTACCCCATTCGGGTGCGACCGACTGTCGCGATTAAGCGCCGCTAACCCTGACTCCCGGCATTCTGTGATTGACGGCTCACCTCACAGGAGAACATTGTTATTCATGAGGCGCTTACCGGCGTGTTTGCGGTAGGTGGGGGAGAGTGATGTCGAGTTTGGATGTGCATATCGAGGAACCGCACGAGGATGCGGTGAGGATCAGTGGCCGGATCAAGTGGTTCGATCTGGGCAAGGGCTACGGTTTCATCGTGCCCGACGACCCGGACGTCACCGAGCTCCGCGACGTGCTGCTGCATGTGACGTCTCTGCGCCATCTGGGCCGCGATTCCGTCCTTGAGGGATCCCTGATCGTCTGCGACGCGGTCAAGCGGCCCAAGGGCTGGCAGGTGACCGACATCGTCGAGCTGGACGAGACCGCCGCCCCGCCCGCCGCCGAGCGCCCGCGCCGCATCGAAGAGCCCCGCCGCGATGGCCGCCTCGGCGCCAAGGAATCGCGCCAGCGCGCCACCCTGGTGGTCGACGACGGGCCGATGGAGCGCTGCACCGTCAAATGGTTCAACCGCACCAAGGGCTACGGTTTCGTGGTGCGCGACAACGAGCCGGGCGATATCTTCGTCCACATCGAGACCCTGCGTCGCAGCGGCCTCGACGACCTGCAGCCCGGGGAAGCCGTCATGGTGCGCTTCGCCGAAGGGCCCAAGGGTCTGGTCGTGGCGCAGCTCGAGGCCTCCTGAGCCTCAAGAGGTTCGGAGTATCCGTTTGACCCCAGCGTATCGCATCGGCCGCGCCCTGATCCTGGCGGCGGCCTTGTCCTGTTCCGGCCTCGCCGCCTGCAAGGGCGGCCAGGACGCCAAGGCCGAGACCCTGATCTCGCCGCTCGAGCCGCTGACGGTGACCACGTCGAACGGCCCGGTGAAGTTCCAGGTCGAGATCGCCGACGACGAACCCGAACGCCGTAACGGCCTGATGTGGCGCGAGAGCCTGGCTCCCGACCGCGGCATGCTGTTCGACTTCAAGGCCGAGGGGCCGCGGTCCTTCTGGATGAAGAACACCCTCATCCCGCTCGACATCGTCTACATCGCCGCCGACGGCTCGGTGGTGTCGATCGCCCCCATGGCCACGCCGAAATCCGAGGAACCGCTGCCCTCGCATGGCGACGCCCTGGGCGTGCTGGAGATCGCCGGCGGCCGGGCGGGCGAGCTGGGCATCAAGCCGGGCGACAAGGTTTCCCACCGGATCTTCAAGGGTGAGTGACGACCAGCTCCCCACGCCGCCCGAGGGCTTTGAGGCCTCGGTCCGCGGTCCCTACACCACCCACAACGGCCCGATGTTCCACAAGAACCGGCCCGACGGGACCTATGAGCACGCCTTCTTCGTGCTGCCCCGCCACTGCAACGGCATGGGCTTCGCCCACGGCGGCATGATCGCCACCTTCATGGACGGGGTGCTGGCCAGGGCCGTGCACGGCGCCACCGGCGGCCATGCGGCGGTGACCGTCCACCTGTCGCTCGACTACCTCAGCGCCGGCCGCAAGGGCGAGTGGCTGTTCGGCGAAGGACGGGTCACCCGCGAGACGAAAGACCTGGTCTTCGTCGAGGGCCGCATCCACGCTTCCGGCCGCGACGTCGCCCGCGCCACGGCCATCTTCAAGCCCTTGCGCCGGAAGATTCCCTGAAGCCTTTCCCAGAGGCCTTTCAACCACGCACGCAAAGTGGCAAACACCGCCGTTCCGATGATGACGGGGCGTAGCGCAGCCTGGTAGCGCATCTGCATTGGGAGCAGAGGGTCGCAGGTTCAAATCCTGCCGCCCCGACCATCATGGAAGAGATCTGAAGGACAGCCGCATGCTCGCTCGCATCTTCCGCCCCGCCAAGACCGCCATGCAGTCGGGCAAGGCCAAGACCCAGGACTGGGTGCTGGAATTCGAACCGGCCGCCGCCAAGGGCAACGACCCGCTGACCGGCTGGACCCAGAGCGGCGACATGAACGGCCAGATCCGCCTGACCTTCGAGACCCGCGACGAGGCCGTCGCCTACGCCCAGAAGCACGGCATCGCCTTCCAGGTCATCGAACCGAAAGAGCCCCGGAAGATCATCAAGGCCTACGCCGACAACTTCGCCACCAACCGCAGAGCGCCCTGGACGCACTAGCTGTGGTATCCAGCGCCCTTGAGACTCCATAGCTCAGCTGGATAGAGCATCCGCCTTCTAAGCGGACGGTCGCAGGTTCGAATCCTGCTGGAGTCGCCAACTTCAATCCGGAAGCCGGGCCAGCGGGTCGCCCACTTTCACGCCAAGCGGCTCGAAATGCCGAACGTTGCGGGTCAGCAGAGTCGCGTCGTGGGCCATGGCTGTGGCCGCAATCAGAATGTCGGCCAAACCCGGATGCCGCCCCAGCGCCGTGGCGTGATCCGAAACCTGGCCGGCCAGGCGACAGACCGCGATGTCCAGCGGCCAGATCAGATCAGGCCGGGATGTCGTCATCGTTTCGAGCCACTCAGCCAGGCGGTTCGCTCGCGCTTCGGCGCCGGTGCGGCGGAGCTTGCAAATGCCCTGTTCAATTTCAGTCACGGTGACGGCGCAGATGAAGAGAGCATCGACGTGGGCGTCGAACCAATCAGCCAACTCGCCGGGTATGGCCAGCTTTCCGGGCGCTCGCATGGACACGACGGAGGTGTCCATCATGTAGAGGCTCAAAGATCGATCTCACGCATGGGGGTTCGGTCGCGTTCGAATTCCATGTCGTCGGGAAAGTTCTTCATGAGCTCCACCATCGAGGGCCGCTTGTCCGGGTAGATCCGGCGCGCGTCTTCGACAGGCACCAACACGGCGGCGGGCTTGCCATGTCGAGTGATCGTTGTCGGCTCGCCATTTTCGGCCGCCTCGATCAGCGCGGAGAGGCCAGCCTTCGCTTCGCGAACCTGCATCGTTTTCATGGCCGCCTCCGTGACTACATGAGGTCACAATAGCATGGATCAGGCGATCGCCTCAACGCGCCGCATCCAGCGCCGCGAAACCCGCCGCCAGGTCGGCGATCAGGTCGCTGGCCTGCTCCAGCCCGATGTGCAGCCGGAACAGCGGACCTTCTAGCCCCTTCACGAAGGTCCGTGACTTCAGCTGCGGGTCGCAGCGGATGGCCAGGCTTTCGAAGCCGCCCCAGCTGAAGCCGAGGCCGAAGATCTTCAGGGCGTCGAGGAAGGCGTGTTCGGCGTCGAGGGGGCAGGGGTTGAGCACGAAGCCGAACAGGCCGCTGGCCCCGCTGTAGTCGCGGTCCCAGATCGCGTGGCCGGGAGCGCCGGGGAGGGCGGGGTGGAGCACGCGGGCGACCTGGGGCTGGGCGCTCAGCCAGCCGGCGACGGCGCGGGCGGTCTCGTCATGGCCGGCCAGGCGGGTGGGCAGGGTGCGCAGGCCCCGCAGCATGTCGTAGGCGGCGTCGCCGGTCACCGCCCAGCCGAAGTCGTGGACCCCGGCCTCCAGCTTCGCCGCCAGGCCTTTGTCGTTGGTGGCGGCGCTGCCCATGAAGATGTCGCTGTGGCCGCAGACGTATTTGGTCAGGGCCTGGACCGAGATGTCGATTCCGTGGGCCAGCGGCTTGAAATAGAGGCCGGCCGCCCAGGTGTTGTCCATCAGGGTCAGCACGCCCCGCGCTTTGGCCGCGGCGGCGATGGCGGGGACGTCCTGCATCTCGAAGGTCAGGGAGCTGGGCGATTCCAGCAGGATCAGCCGGGTGTCGTCCTTGACCAGCGCCATGATCTCGCCGGGCGACAGCCGGGCGTCATAAAGCTCGACCCGCACGCCAAAGCGGGTGAGCACCCGCTGGCAGAAGACCCGGGTGGGCTTGTAGGCGCCCTCGGTGACCAGGATGGCGTCGCCGGCCTTCAGCACCGCCGTCAGGGCCCCGGAGAGGGCCGCCAGGCCGCTGGGATAGAGGTGGACGCTGCTCGCGCCCTCCAGCTCGGCCAGGCCCTCGCACAGGGCCGCCTGCGCCGCCAGGCCGGCGCGGCCGTAGCCGAGGTCCTCCTCGTACAGGGAGCGCGAGTTGGGCAGCAGCACCGTCGAGCCGCGCTGGATCGCCGGTCCGACCGTGCGGGCGCGGGGCTGCGCATCGCGGCCGGCGTGGATCAGGCGGGTCTTCTCGTCCATCGGGCCAGTTAGAGCCGGGCCGGGGGCGGGATCAAGCGCCGGTGACGACCTCGGTGTCGCCGGGCCGGCCCCAGTCGGCCCAGCTGCCGTCGTAGACGGGGGTGCGGTCGCGGCCGATACGGGCCAGCGCCAGGGCCAGGGTCGATGCGGTGATGCCCGAGCCGCAGGTGGTGACGATCGGCCGGGCCAGGTCGACGCCCGCCGCCTCGAACACGCCCTTGAGCTGCTCGGCGGTCTTCAGGGTGCCGTCCGGGGCGATGACGCTGGACGAGGGGACGTTGAGCGCGCCCGGCATATGGCCGCCGCGCAGGCCCGGGCGGGGCTCCGGCGCCGCGCCGGTGAAGCGGGCGGCGGGGCGGGCGTCGACCAGCTGGTCCTTGCCGCTGGTCAGGGCACGGCGCACCTGGGCCTGGTCGCGGACCAGGTCGTTGTTGTAGCGGGTGGTGAAATGGCGCTCGCGCGGCGGCGGGACGCCGTCCTCGACGGGGCGTCCCTCGGCGATCCATTTGGGCAGGCCGCCGTCCAGCACCACCACGTCTTCATGGCCCATGGCCCGGAACGTCCACCAGACGCGCGGCGCCGAGAACAGGCCCTGGCTGTCGTAGATCACCAGCCGGGCGCCGTCGCCGATGCCGAGCCTGCGCATCCGCGAGGCGAACTTCACGGCGCTGGGCAGCATGTGGGGCAGGTCGCTGGTCTCGTCGACGATGTCGTCGATGTCGAAGAACACCGCGCCGGGGATATGGACCAGGGCGTACTCGGCCTTCGGATCGCGCGGGTCGCCCGGCAGGAACCAGCTGGCGTCGATGATGCGCACGTCCGGCGCATCCAGGTGCTCGGCCAGCCAGGCCGTGGAGACGAGCGGGTCCTGCGGCATGGAGGGATCCTTCTTACAGCCAGCCGGGAGAGGGCAATCCCTTCTCCGCCAGGAAGGCCGGGTTGAACAGTTTGCTCTGATAGCGCGATCCATGGTCGCACAACACCGTCACAATCGTGTGGCCCGGCCCGAGATCCCGCGCCAGCCGGATCGCCCCGGCGATGTTGATGCCGGTCGAGCCGCCCATCAGCAGGCCCTCGTGCTCGGCCAGTTCGAAGACGATGCGGACGATTTCCTCGTCGTCGATGCGGTAGGAGAAGTCGGGCGTAAACCCTTCAAGGTTGGCGGTTATCCGGCCCTGGCCGATGCCCTCGGTGATCGAGTTGCCCTCCGCCTTCAGCTCGCCGGTCGTGTACCAGCTGTGCAGGGCCGCGCCGTGCGGGTCGGCCAGGGCGATTTTCACCGACGGCCTGCGGGCCCGCAGGGCGGCGGCGACGCCGGCCAGGGTGCCGCCCGAGCCGACCGCGCAGACGAAGCCGTCGACGCCGCCGGCTGTCTGTTGCCAGATCTCGGGGCCGGTGGTCTCCTCGTGGGCGCGGCGGTTGGCGACGTTGTCGAACTGGTTGGCCCAGACCGCGCCGGCCGGCTCCTTCGCGTCAAGTTCGGCGGCCAACCGCCCGGAATATTTCACGTAATTGTCGGGGTTCGAGTAGGGAACCGCATCCACCTCCACCAGGTCGGCGCCGGCCAGGCGGATGGCGTCCTTCTTCTCCTGGCTCTGGGTGCGGGGGATGACGATGGTGGTCCGGTAGCCCAGGGCCGCGCCGACCATGGCCAGGCCGATGCCGGTGTTGCCGGCCGTGCCCTCGACGATGCGGCCGCCCGGCCTCAAGGCTCCCGAGGCGATGGCGTCCTGGACGATGTAGAGCGCCGCCCGGTCCTTCACCGACTGGCCGGGGTTCATGAACTCGGCCTTGCCGAGGATCTCGCAGCCGGTGGCTTCGCTGGCGGCCCGCAGGCGGATCAGGGGCGTATTGCCGATGGCCTCGATCACGCTGGGGCGGACAGTCATGCGGGCGGCCTTCGCTGCTCTTCGGTCAGGCCTTCTAGATCGTGCGCGCACGCCGATCCGCAAGGGAGAAAAACTGGGGACAGCGCGAGATCAGGCGCGCGACAGCGCCAACTGCACGACGTTGGTCCGGCCGGTGCGGAAACCCGCCTCGCAATAGGCCAGGTAGAACCGCCACAGCTTGCGGAACCGCTCGTCGAAGCCCTGCGCCTTGACCTGGTCCCAGACCGCGTCGAAGCGGTGGAGCCAGAGGTTCAAGGTGTCGGCGTAGCATTCGCCGAACCGGTTGAGGCCTGTCCAGTCGAGGCCGGCGCGGTCGGTCTGCTGCTTCAGCCTCTCCTCGCTGGGCAGCATGCCGCCCGGGAAGACGTAGCGCTGGATGAAGTCGGCGTGGCTGCGGTAGTGCTCGAACAGCTCGTCCTTGATGGTGATGATCTGCAGGCCGGCCCGGCCGCCGGGCGACAGCACCTCATGGATCTTGCCGAAATAGGCCGGCCAGTATTGCTCGCCGACCGCCTCGAACATCTCGATGGAGGCCACCCGGTCGAACCGTCCCTGGACATCTCGGTAGTCGATCAGCTGGATGTCGGCCTTCTCGGCCAGGCCCTGTCTGAATAGACGTTCCCGGGCATAGTCGTACTGGGCCTGGGAGATGGTGATGCCGGTCACCCGGGCGCCGACCTCCCTGGCCGCGAACTCGGCGAACCCGCCCCAGCCGCAGCCGATCTCCAGCACGCTGTGCCCGTTCTCCAGGCCGATGCCCCGGGCCAGCGCCGCGTACTTGGCCTCCTGCGCCTCGTGCAGGGGCTGGGCCGGCGAGGCGAACAGGGCCGAGGAATAGCTCATGGTCCGGTCGAGCCACTGGCCGTAGAAGGCGTTGCCCAGGTCATAGTGGGCGTGGATGTTGTGCCGCGAGCCGCGGCGGGTGTTGCGCCGGCGCGCATGCAGCCAGCTGTTCAGCAGGCGCATCCAGGGCTGGCCTTCCACCAGCCGCTGCAGGCGGTCGAAGTTCAGGCAGAACACTTCCAGCAGCAGGGGAAGATCGGGCGTCTCCCACTCGCCGGCCATGTAGCCCTCGG
>JAQGIK010000123.1 GCA_028291265.1 Caulobacter sp.
GGGGCGCCCTTCTCCCCGTGTGGGAGAAGGTGGCGCGACGCGCCGGATGTGGGGTCGGAGACTCGTCAAGCCGCGCACACTGGGTGTCACAGGAACCGTAGGGGCCGGTGCGACCCCTCATCCGTCGGCTCTGCCGACACCTTCTCCCACAAGGGGAGAAGGGCGCCCCGAGGCGAACTCTCTCAAGGTCTGCGCTCATGTCTGACGCCGTCGAACTGTATCTGAAGAACCGCCAGCTCCTCATCGACGGCCATGCCTACGATCCGTCGATGGAGCGCGACTCCTGCGGCGTCGGCCTGGTCTGCGCCATCGACGGCAAGCCGCGCCGCGAGATCGTCGACCTGGCCATCAAGGCCCTGAAAGCCGTCTGGCACCGGGGCGCCGTCGACGCCGACGGCAAGACCGGCGACGGGGCGGGGATTCTGCTGTCCGTGCCGCAGGCCTTCTTCGAGGAGCAGGTGGCCGGCACCGGTCACGCCCTGCGGCCCGGGCCGATCGCCGTCGGCCAGGTCTTCCTGCCGCGCGTCGATCTCGGCGCCCAGGAAGCCGCCCGGACCATCGTCGAGAGCGAGGCCCTGCGCTTCGGCTTCTACATCTACGGCTGGCGCCAGGTGCCGGTCGACACCTCGGTGATCGGCGAGAAGGCCAACGCCACCCGCCCCGAAATCGAGCAGATCATGCTGTCGCCGCCGCCCGGCATGGAGGGCGAGGCGCTGGAGCGGGCCCTGTTCCTGGCCCGCAAGCGGATCGAGAAGCGGGTCGCCCAGGCGGCCATCCAGGACTTCTACCTCTGCAGCCTGTCGGCCAAGTCGCTGATCTACAAGGGCATGTTCCTGGCCGAGAGCATCGACGAGTTTTACCCGGACCTGCGCGACGAGCGCTTCGAGGCGGCGGTGGCCATCTTCCACCAGCGCTATTCGACCAACACCTTCCCGCAGTGGCGGCTGGCCCAGCCGTTCCGCATGCTGGCCCACAATGGTGAGATCAACACCATCAAGGGCAACATCAACTGGATGAAGAGCCACGAGATCCGCATGGCCGCCCAGGCCTTCGGGGACTTCGGCGACGACATCAAGCCAGTGGTGCAGCCGGGCGGGTCGGACAGCGCCGCGCTCGACAACACCTTCGAGGTGCTGGTCCGGGCCGGCCGCGACGCGCCGATGGCCAAGGCCCTGCTGGTGCCCGAGGCCTGGAACGCCAAGTCCGACGAGGCAATGAAGCCCGAGCACAAGGCGCTTTATTCCTACTGCAACGCGGTGATGGAGCCGTGGGACGGACCGGCCGCCCTGTGCGCCACCGACGGCCGCTGGGTCGTGGCCGGCAAGGACCGCAACGGGCTGCGCCCCCTGCGGGCGGCGCTGACCGACGACGGGCTGCTGATCGTCGGTTCGGAAGCGGGGATGTGCGGCGTGCCGGATGAGCGGATCAGCCGCAAGCTGACCATCCATCCGGGCCGGATGATCGCCATCGACCTCGCCGAAGGCCGTATGTTCGGCGAGGAGGAGATCGTCGACGAGCTGGCCATGCGCCATCCCTACAAGGACTGGCTGGGCAACATGGTCGATCTCGAAAAGGAGATCGGCCCAGGCCCCGAGCCGCGCAAATGCGGCCGCGAGGAGCTGACCCGGCGCCAGACGGCGGCCGGCTATTCGCTCGAGGACCTGGAGATGGTGCTGGCCCCCATGGTCGAGGACGCCAAGGAGGCGGTCGGCTCGATGGGCGACGACGCGCCGCTGGCCGTCTTGTCGGACCGCTACCGCCCACTCAGCCACTTCTTCCGCCAGAATTTCAGCCAGGTGACCAACCCGCCGATCGACCCCCTGCGGGAGACCGGCGTCATGAGCCTGAAGACCCGGTTCAAGAACCTCGGCAACATCCTGGCCCAGGACGAGGCCCAGACCGACGTCTATGTGCTGGAAAGCCCGGTGCTGACCACGGGGATGTATGTCCGCATCCTCGACTACATCGCCGGCAAGAACCTCAGCGTCATCGACTGCACCATGCCGCTGCCGGCCCCCGAGGCGCGGGCCGGCGATGCGCTCAGGGCCAACCTCGACCGCATCAAGGCCGAGGCCGAGGACGCCGCCCTGCGCGGTTGTTCGACCATCGTCCTGACCGACACCGAAAGCGGTCCGACGCGGGTCGGCCTGCCGATGATCCTGGCCACGGCCGGGGTGCATGCGCACCTGGTGGCCAAGGGCCTGCGGTCCTACGTCTCGATCATCGTCCGTTCGGCCGAGTGCATGGACACCCACTACTTCGCCGTTCTGGTCGGGGTGGGGGCGACGGCGGTCAACGCCTGGCTGGCCCAGGAGAGCTTCCAGGACCGGCTCGAGCGCGGCCTGACCGGCGAGCTCGGCCTGCGCGAGGTCTGCATCAACTTCAAGACGGCCATCGAACAGGGCCTGCTGAAGATCATCTCCAAGATGGGCATCGCGGTCATCTCCAGCTACCGCGGCGGCTACAACTTCGAAGCCATGGGCCTGTCGCGCTCGCTGGCGGCGGAGTTCTTCCCGGGCATGCCCAGCCGCATCTCGGGGATCGGCCTGGCCGGCATCGAGGCCAAGACCGTCGACATCCACCGCCGCGCCTGGGAGCCCGGCGCCATCGCCCTGCCGGTCGGCGGCTTCTACAAGGCCCGGCGCTCGGGCGAGAGTCACGCCTTCGAAGCGCGGCTGATCCACACGCTTCAGGCCGCCTGCGATTCCGGAGACTACGAGGCCTACAAGCGCTGGAGCGCCGGCCTGCATCGCCAGAAGGCCAGCCAGCCGCGGCATCTGCTCGACTTCCGCAAGGGCCGCACCGCCGTCGAGCTCGACGAGGTCGAGAGCGTCAACGAGATCCGCAAGCGCTTTCTGACCCCGGGCATGAGCCTGGGTGCGCTCAGCCCCGAGGCGCACGGGGCCCTGAACATCGCCATGAACCGCATCGGGGCCAAATCGGTCTCCGGCGAGGGCGGCGAGGACCGGGCCCGTTACCGGCCTCTGCCCAACGGCGACAACCCCAACAGCGCCGTCAAGCAGATCGCCTCGGGGCGGTTCGGGGTCACCGCCGAATACCTCAACGAATGCCGCGAGATCGAGATCAAGGTCGCCCAGGGCGCCAAGCCCGGCGAGGGCGGCCAGCTGCCCGGCTTCAAGGTCACCGAGATGATCGCGCGCCTGCGCCACGCCACCCCGGGCGTGATGCTGATCAGCCCGCCGCCCCACCACGACATCTATTCCATCGAGGACCTGGCCCAGCTGATCTATGACCTCAAGCAGATCAACCCGATCGCCCGGGTCTGCGTGAAGCTGGTGTCCATGACCGGCATCGGCGCCATCGCGGCCGGGGTCGCCAAGGCCAAGGCGGACGTCATCCTGATCTCCGGCGCGGTCGGCGGCACGGGCGCCTCGCCCCAGACCTCGATCAAATACGCGGGCGGCCCCTGGGAAATGGGCCTTTCCGAAGCCAACCAGGTGCTGACCCTCAACAACCTGCGCCACTCGGTGCTGCTGCGCACCGACGGCGGCATCCGCACCGGCCGCGACGTGGTCATGGCCGCCATGCTGGGCGCCGAGGAATTCGGCATCGGCACCGCCAGCCTGATCGCCATGGGCTACATCATGGTGCGCCAGTGCCATTCCAACACCTGTCCCGTGGGCGTCTGCACCCAGGACGAGGCCCTGCGCGCCAAGTTCACCGGCACGCCGGACAAGGTGATCCAGCTGTTCTCCTTCATCGCCGAGGAGGTCCGCGAGATCCTGGCGCGGCTCGGCTATCGCTCGCTGCAGGAGATCGTCGGGCGCACCGACCTGCTGGCCCAGGTCAGCCGCGGCGGCGAACACCTGGACGACCTCGACTTGAACCCCCTGCTGGTCCGCGCCGACCCCGGCCAGAACAAGCCCTACTGCACGGTGGAGGGCCGCAACGAGGTGCCCGACACCCTCGACGCCCAGATCGTGCGCGACGCCGCGCCCTTCCGGCTGCGCGGCGAGAAGATGCAGCTGACCTACACGGTGCGCAACACGGCCCGGGCCATCGGATCGCGGACCTCGTCGCGCATCGTGCGCAAGTTCGG